>JARRIY010000230.1:0-3902 GCA_037379985.1 Maritimibacter sp. | reverse complement strand
GCACGAAGACCGGGTTGATCTCGGCTTCGCGCAGGCGGTCCCCCAGCGTCTCGGCCATACCCGAGAAGGCCACCATCGTGTCGATCAGCGCTTCGATATCCGCCTTGGGGCTACCGCGGAACCCTTTGAGCAACGCACCTGCCTTGATCTCGTCGATCATGTCGCGCGCGCTGGCCCGGTTCAGCGGCAAGAGCCGGATTGCCGCGTCCTTGTAAAGCTCGGTCGTCACGCCGCCCGCCCCCAGCAGGGCATAGGCCCCAAGCTGCGGATCGCGGTTGAAGCCGAGGATCATCTCGACCCCACCCTTGACCATTTCCTGAACGAGGAAGCCGTCGATCTTAGCCGATGTCGCGGCGCGTACACGCGCCAGCATGGCCGCACATTCAGCCTCGACATCCGCCGGGTCCACGTTCAGGGCCACGCCGCCCATCTCGGATTTGTGCAGGATTTCGTTCGACAGGATCTTGATGACCACGGGGGCATCAAAATCCTTGGCCGCCTCTGCCGCCGCTTCGGGCGTCTCGGCCGCGACTTCACGGGTCACCGCAACGCCGAAACGGGCAAACAGCTTTTTCGCATCCGCCTCGTTCAGCGATCCCGCCGCGATGTCGCTGCAATCAATGCTCTGTGCGTTCGATCCGCTGCCTTGCGATACACCGGTGGAGGTGGCCAAGGCCTGCAACGCCGAGGCGCAGCTTTCGGGGGCCGCAAAGGCCGGGATGCCTCGGGTGTTGAGCGTGCGCACGATATTGGGCGCGTCTGGGCTAACATAAGCCAGGATCGGCTTGTCAGTCAGCGCCAGCGATTCAAGCACCGGCTGCGCCACCAAATCGGGCTGAGGAATCGACGACGAGCCGACCACCACGACAATCGCATCATAGCTGGGACTTTCCACCAGGATTTTCAGGATTGAGCGGAACAGGTCGGGTCGCAGCCCGGCCAGCGTCACGTCAATCGGATTGCGGTCCAGCTCGGCTTCCTTGAGGTCCAGCGCTTGCAGCTTGTCACCCGTCTCCTGATCGGGCGTGGGCATGTCCAACCCACTAAGACCCACATTGTCGGCGACAACGGTGGCGGCGCCGCCGGTCGAGGTGACAATGGCGACGCGCTTGCCCTTCATCAGACGGCCCTGCGCCAGCGCCGCCGGAATATCCAGCAAATCGGCAAAGGTCTGGGCGCGGATGATGCCAAGCTGCTTGAACAGCGCGTCATAGACCTCGTCCGCCCCGGCAAGCGCCCCGGTATGCGATACAGCCGAGCGCGCCCCGGATTCCGACCGCCCTACCTTATAGGCAACGATAGATTTGCCAGCCGCGATCACCTTGGCCGCCGCCGCGCGGAACTTGCCCGGGTTACGGATGGTTTCGAGATAGAGCGCAACCACCTGCGTCGCCTCATCCTCGGCCAGAGCCTCAAGGAAATCGGACACTTCCAGATCGGCCTCGTTTCCCGTTGCAACCATCTTGGAAAAGCCGATACCGCGCGCCACGGCACGCGACAGCAGAGAGCCAAGAATGCCGCCCGATTGCGATAGCAGGGCAATCTTGCCCGCAGGAAAATCATCGACCTCCATCGCGCCGGTCGCCGTCAGCGGAATGCCATCTGTCAGGTTCACAAGACCGATGGTGTTCGGCCCAAGAATACGCATGTCGCCCGCGACCTCGCGCAGCTCCTCTTGCCGCTTGCGGCCTTCTTCGCCCGCCTCGCCAAAGCCGGAGGCCAGAACGACCGCCGCCTTGGTGCCGCGCGCCGCCAGATCCCGCACCGCGTCGATCACCCGATGCGCGCCGACGAGCACAAGGCCCAGATCGGGCGCTTCGGGCAGGTCGGCGACATTGGCATAGCTTTTCAGCCCGGCGATCTCGTCATAGCGCGGATTGATCGGGTAGATCGCCCCCGGAAACCCCTGCTTTTGCAGAAAGGCAATTGGCCGACCGGTCAGTTTGGCCGGATCGTTGGAGGCCCCGACAACCGCGACGCTGGTCGGGTTCAGGATGGCTTGCATCTTCGACATCGTGGCCCCCTATTTCGACATCTTGTTGAGGAAATCTTCGACCGATTTGCGGTGCTCTGCCGTGGTATAGCAGACCGCCTGCGCCTCGCGGCCGAGAGCAAAAATCTCGTCATCCGAGCGCTCGAAGGTCTTGTCGATGATCTCTTTGGTCAGCGCGATGGCGGTGGCCGATCCAACGGTCAGCTCCTTGGCCCAGGCATGGGCCTCGTCCAGCAGCGCCTCGGGCGCGGCGACGCGGTCGATCATACCGAGCGCCAGCGCCTCGTCAGTTTCCACAACCTTGGCCGAGAGGATCAGCTCCTTGGCCTTGGACAGACCAACGCGGCGGGGCAGGAAGTACATGCCGCCACCATCGGAGACCAGACCGCGCTTGATAAAGCTCATCGACATCTTCGCGCCATCCGCCGCGATGATGAAGTCGCAGGCCAGCGCCATATCAAGACCAAGCCCATAGGCCCCGCCGTTCATGGCTGCGATCACCGGCTTGGTCACGCCATGAATGGCCGCGACACCGCGATGCGTGCTTTTCTGACGTTTCCAACCGTTGAACGCCACCTCACCCGTCGGCGCATCGAGCCGTGCGCGCATGCCCGCGATATCGCCACCCGAGCAAAAGCCCTTGCCCGCGCCGGTCAGGATGATCGCGCGTACGCTCTTGTCGGCATCCGCCTCGGCAAAGGCTGCAATCAGTTCGGCGCGCATCTGGTCGTTGATCGCATTGCGCTTTTCGGGGCGGTTCAGGGTGATCGTCGCGATTCCATCATTGAGGGAAACGGTGATGAACTCGGGTAGTGAAACTGCGGTGTTCATGGCTCTTCTTTCTCGTCTATACGCAGCTCTTGGCTGCATTTTCGGTATTCTCATGTGGCTTTCTTGGTCACGGCATCCGGTAGATCGGTGCCGTCAAAAATCATCCGGCGCAGGCGCTCCAGCTCTGCCGGGGGCAGAACCGGGCCAGCCAGCTCGTCGTATTTGGCCTGCAGATCCGCGAGCGAGATCGGGTTTTCGGGATCGCCGCGCCGCGAGGGTTGGAAATGCGACAGGCTGCGCCCGTCCTTTAACGTCACATGCAGGCGCGCCATGCGCTTGCGCGGATATTCCGCCGCCAGATCTTCGGCGCGCTCGACCGTGATAAGCGGCATGAGCGCGCGAATGGCGGGATTGCCCAGCGCCTCGTCGGTGAAGGCAGCCAGCCGCACACCGCCCAGCACCATCTGCGCCGACAGACAGTAATGCGCGCTGAACCGGGCGTCTTGTGCGAGTTGCGGATTGGGGCGGTCGCACATTTTCTTGGTGGCGTCATAACCCTCGATGCGGATGGCCGCGATATCCACGGGGCCAAAACCATGTTCGGCGCGAAGCACTTCCAGCGCATCGAGCGATGGGAAAATATGCCCGCAGCAACCGTGAATTTTCACCGTCATGCGGGTGATCGGCGTCCAGTCCCCTGCCCCGTCAAAGGCCGCTGCCCAGTTCCCAGCACTATCGCTGGTCGCGGCGGCATAGCCCTTGGGGCCGTCAAGACTGTCCCACGCGCCGGTCGCGCCAGAGGCGGCGGCATAAGCCGCAAGGATACCCGCATCGGCGGCATGGCCGGGATGCATCGCCTTGGCCATGCTCTGGCCTTGCAGGTTCTGCTGAATGCCACCGGCAAAGCTGGCTGCGATGGCGATCGCATTGGCGATCCCGTCGCGCCCGCAGCCCAGCAGCATCGCAGCAGCCGCAGCCGTGCCAAAGGTGCCGACCGTGCTGGTCGTATGCCAGAATTCGTAATGGCTGGGTTGCAGTGCCATGGCGACGCGGCAGCCGACCTCGTAGCCGCCGATCACCGCGCGATCAAAGGCCTCCCGCGACGCGCCAATGTCCTGCGCCACGGCCAGCGTCGCCG
>JARRIY010000229.1:0-3955 GCA_037379985.1 Maritimibacter sp. | reverse complement strand
GGAGATGCAGAATTCCAGAGTATTCGTCGCCTCCATCGCCGTATGAAACCCGCCCCAGAAGATGATCCCTGCCCCGACCCCGATGGTGAGCAACACCCCCTGCCCGAACAGCACAGCCGGACGGGTATACCAGCGCCAGACACGGCGCAGCAGCTTCAGCATTGCTGCCTCCTATCGCATTTTGTTGTGATATGGTCAGACGCGGCCAATGCCCTTCGGCATGGCCGCGCCCGTTTCCCAATCTACAGCTTACTGATCTGGCAGCGTGGTCAGATAGGCCAGAACATCGGCGCTGACCTGATGATCAATAGCGCGCAGGCTCGGCATGGTTTCATGCGGTTGCCCGTTCAGCACCTTGTGCATCACTTCCCAGGGGTTACCCATCAGCGAACCAAGCGGCGGCATGGCCGTGGGTTCTTTGCCATCCGGCCCGTGGCACTTGGCGCAAACGGTGTCATAGACCGCTTTCCCAGCCACCACATCGCCCTTCGGCGCTTTGGTTTCCGGATCGATATAGGCCGTCCAGTCTTCCTTGCCATAGACAACGAAATTGGCCAGATCGGTCAGATCCATTTCCGACAGCTTGTCGCCATAGCCATGGCCTTCGCTGGTCAACACCGCGATCACCGCTGCCGGATCACCGCCGGCCATGCCATCGACACCGACAATCCCGGTGGCGTGGCTGCCGCTGGCATAGGCACCGGCCGCGCCTTGGCGATCCCAGCCATGACATTCCTTGCAGCGCCAGTTGGCGCCCGGATCACCGGCGTATTTTTCATTCGCCGCCGGATAGAGCGGATGCGATTCCGCTGGCGGATCCACTTTGATGACCTTGTACCATTTGTCATACAGACGGCCGCCCCGGGCGATTGACCCCTGATCGGCATCTGCCGCGATCGCCGCTGTTGCCAGACCACTCAGACAAATCGCCCCAGCTGCTGCAATGCGGGTCATTCCAAACAAAGCACTCATTCTTGCCTCCCCTTCGGATGCACTTCGCCAATGGGGCACAGCCAAGCCGCCCCCCGGTTCAAACTGATCGAGGTAGTATTGCCCGCCCAGCACCCGTCAGAAGAACGGGTACAGACCAGTTGCAGCCCCCACGGTGCAGATATGAACATCCACGCTGCGCGCGTTTCGCTTCGATACAGCCGTGTTACGCAGAGGCCGCTCTCCAACCGCTGGAATGGCCTTTGCGTTACCCCGACCATCCCTGCTCGCCGCACCCCGCGCTTTGATGTGGATCATTTGGAGGGATGCCTGGGGCCCCTATGCCCGCTGAAAACCAAAGAAATTCCGCCCCGGTGCCGGGAGGGCACAATATATTCAGGCATTTGGTTTCGGGAGCGGCTTAGCCCAAAACCTCGCCCGTCGGCATATGAGGCGGTGCCTGCGGCTTTAGTGAAGTCGCGAAAACGTGCCGTTTGGGGTGACGGTCCTTCCTCCTACTCCGAGGGGAAGATGTAACAGTTCCAGCCGTTGGTCAGCCCGACGACCTAGCCCACAAGCCCCGCCCGGGAGGGCGTCTCCCAATACGGTAAGCCCTGCCGTCCAGGTCCTAAGCGGGCGTCGCAACACCTGATCATGAAGCCCCGTAGGGTGCGCCTTCAGGCGCACCATTCCCTCACGCCCGGCATCCCCAATCCCGACAGGCGGTGCGCATGAATGCGCACTACATACGCATTCCTCCTTTCCAAACACACCGACAACCACCAGCATCCCCATTGCCCCCTGCCTTCGCCCCCGCTATCTAGGCGCAAACCTGCATTCCTGAGAGGCGCATCATGGCCAGCTATCAATATGTTTATCACATGGACGGTGTGTCCAAGACCTATCCGGGCGGCAAGAAATGCTTTGAAAACATCCGGCTGAGCTTTCTGCCCGGGGTGAAAATCGGCGTTGTCGGCGTCAACGGTGCCGGGAAATCGACGCTGATGCGGATCATGGCCGGGATCGACAAGGATTTCACCGGCGAGGCCTGGGCCGCTGAGGGCGCCAAGATCGGCTATCTGTCGCAGGAACCGGAGCTCGATGAAACCCTCTCGGTGCGCGACAACGTGATGCTCGGCGTGCAGGCCAAGAAAGACATTCTCGACCGCTATAACGAGCTGGCGATGAATTACTCGGACGAAACCGCCGAGGAGATGGCCCAGCTTCAGGATGTGATCGACGCGCAGAACCTCTGGGATCTCGACGCGCAGGTCGATGTGTCGATGGAAGCCCTGCGCTGCCCGCCGGACGATGCACCGGTGGCCACGCTGTCGGGCGGCGAACGTCGCCGGGTGGCGCTGTGCAAGCTGCTGCTGGAAGCCCCCGACATGCTGCTGCTCGACGAACCGACCAACCACCTCGATGCCGAAACCATCGCCTGGCTGCAGCAGCACCTGATCGAATACAAGGGCACGATCCTGATCGTCACCCATGACCGCTATTTCCTCGACGATATCACCGGCTGGATTCTCGAGCTCGATCGCGGCCGGGGCATTCCCTATGAGGGCAATTACTCCGCCTGGCTGGAGCAAAAGGCCAAACGGCTGGAGCACGAAGCTCGCGAAGACAAGACCCGGCAGAAAACTCTGGAACGCGAGCTGGAATGGATGCGCCAGGGTGCGAAAGCCCGGCAATCGAAACAGAAAGCCCGGATCGACCGCTATAACGAGCTGGCTGACCAGTCCGAACGCGAAAAAATCACCCGCGCCCAGATCGTTATCCCGCGTGGACCGCGCCTTGGCGGCAAGGTCATCGAGGTTGAGGGCCTGAAAAAGCACATGGGTGACAAGCAGCTGATTGAAGACCTCAGCTTCAGCCTGCCCCCCGGCGGCATTGTCGGCGTGATCGGCCCGAACGGCGCCGGTAAAACCACGCTGTTTCGCATGCTGACCGGGCAGGAAGCCCCGGATGAAGGCACGGTGGAATATGGCGATACGGTTCAGCTCGCCTATGTCGACCAGTCGCGCGATGCGCTCGACCCGGATAAAACCGTCTGGGAGGAAATCTCCGGCGGCGCCGAGATCATCGACCTTGGCGATGCCCAGCAAAACTCCCGCGCCTATTGCGGCGCGTTCAACTTCAAAGGCGGCGACCAGCAGAAAAAGGTCGGCTTGCTTTCGGGCGGTGAACGCAACCGCGTGCATATGGCCAAACTGCTGAAATCCGGCGGTAATGTGCTGCTGCTCGACGAACCGACCAACGACCTCGACGTTGAAACCCTGCGGGCCCTCGAAGACGCGCTGGTCGATTTCGCCGGCTGCGCCGTGGTCATCTCCCACGACCGCTTCTTCCTCGACCGCATCTGCACCCACATCCTCGCCTTCGAAGGCGAAGCCCATGTGGAGTGGTTCGAAGGCAACTTCGAAGATTACGAAGAAGACAAGAAGCGACGGCTCGGAGCTGACGCTCTGGAGCCGAAACGGCTGAAATACAAGAAGTTTACAAGGTAAGGGTTCGGCACAGCCGGAAGCACCAGATCGTAGAACACAGATCAGAATGGCCCGCCAACAGGCGGGCCGTTTGCTTTTACCGTAGGGTGCGCATTCATGCGCACCTCTCGTCCAAACCAGCCCGCAACCCAGCACCGTCATGCCCCGCACGGAGCATCCCCGCCAATGCGCTCCGCCCATGCCTGGCACGCGGTGCGCCTGAAGGCGCACCCTACGTTTTAACGATTTGTTAACTATGTCGGCGTCACGCTCGAGCCATGTCCAGCTATTTGCGCCCGCGCATTCCTGGTGCGACCGTGTTCTTCACCGTGACCCTGCAACAGCGGGGCAGTGATCTGCTCACCCGCAAAATCGATGCGCTGCAAGCTGCCATTGCCATGACCCGCGCAGAGCGCCCATTTCACATGGATGCATGGGTGGTGATGCCCGATCATCTTCACATGGTCTGGACCCTGCCAGAGGGCGACGCTGATTATTCCACCCGATGGAGCGTGATCAAAGCCCGGTTCTCGCGC
>JARRIY010000228.1:0-3989 GCA_037379985.1 Maritimibacter sp. | reverse complement strand
CGGGCGGCGTGTTTTTCGACGATCTGGACAAGATCGGGGAATGTTGCCCCATCAGCGAAGCACAGGCAAATGCCGAGGCGCTCGCGCAGATCCGCACGGCCCATATGTCAGCCTTTTCGCCCGCAGCGCAGCAGTTCCTTGCCGGGCTTGGCGGGGCAGATGCGCCGCGCCGGGACGATGAACATGTGATGCGGGCAGGCTGATGGTAAGCTGGGACGGGATAAAACGTAGGCTGGGCAGGTCCCGGAACCGGCTGATCTTTCACATCGGGGATCAGAAGACCGGATCGAGCACAATTCAGAATGCGCTGGCCTCGGGCAAGGTGCGGCTGGAGCGCGGCAAACTGCTCTACCCGGCGGCGGTGGCGCATAATTACCTGCGCGCCCATTTCAGGGCTATGGCTGAGGGGGCACCGGCCCCGGAAAACCGCCCGGGGATGCCGGATCTGGAGGAGCTCAAAACCCAGATTATCCAGGCGCGGGCCGATTTTGTGCTGCTCTCGGGCGAGGCCTTTGCCGAGATTGATCAGCGCCGGTTTCACGACATTCTGGCGGAGCATCTGCGCCCACATTTCGATGAATTTCGCCTGATCGCCTATGTGCGCCCCCATGCGGCGCGGGTGCTGGCAAGCTTTACCGAGCAATGTAAGGTCGGGCTGATGCAGGGGGCGATGGAAGATTTCCACGCCCGATCCCTGAGCAATCGGCGGTTTGTCTACACCCCGCGCTTTATGGGCTGGCGCGAGTTATATGGTGACGAGTTCATCCTGCGCCCGATGCTGAAATCCGAGCTGCGCAATGGCTCTGTGCTGGATGATTTCCTGCATCAGGCGCTTGGGGATGCGCGCTATTCCGTGGCCCCGATGCCGGACGTCAATGTGTCGCTCTGTCTGGAAGACATCGTGATGATCCGCCTCTTGCAGGGCAAGCTGACGGCGCTGGGCAAGCCCATGCGCACCGGGCTGGGCTGGAATTTGGGGCAGATGCTGGCCCTGATGCCGCCCCGGACGCAGCGCACCCGGATGGCGCTGCATCGCAGCCTCGCCGAACAAATCCGCGCCGATTACATTGAGGATGCGCGGGCGATGGATCAGGCGTTTTTCGCCAATGCGCCGCTGATGGAGCGCGAGCTGGATCGCGCCGTGGATACCGCGCTTGACGCGCCGCTGCCTTTGGCGCCCGAGGCGCATTTCACCCCGGACGAGCTGCGCAATCTTGAGATGCTGACCGATCTTTTGGCGGCGCTGCTGGCGCGCGAGGATATGGAATGGGCGCAGTTTTTCCGCGCCCGGCATGAGGCTGAAATCGACCGGTTGCGCGAGAGTGAACTGGCGCCTGCGCCTGCAGCAGGCTAGGACGGGGTAGATCTTCTACCGGAACCTGCCATGCCCACCACCCTGACCGCGCTTACCGATCTGGCTTCGCTGCCTTTTGACGAGATCATTGATGTGCGCTCGCCCTCGGAATATGCCGAAGACCATATTCCCGGCGCGATCAGCCTGCCGGTGCTTTCGGATGAGGAACGCGCGCGGGTCGGCACGATTTATGTGCAGGATGAGCCTTTTAAGGCGCGCAAGATCGGCGCGGCGCTGGTGGCGAAAAACGCCGCAAAGCATCTGGAAGGGCCGCTGGCGGATCGAGACGGCGGGTGGCGTCCGCTGGTCTATTGCTGGCGCGGCGGGCAGCGCTCGGGCTCTTTTGCTTCGATCCTGCGCGAGATCGGCTGGCGGGTCGATACCATCAAGGGCGGCTACAAGGCCTATCGGTCGCTGGTGGTGAAGGCGCTTTATGAGGCCGGATTTACGGGCCGCGTGGTGGTCGTCGATGGCGGCACCGGCACGGCGAAAACCCGGCTGCTGCATCAGCTTGCCGCCCAAGGCGCGCAGGTGATCGATCTGGAAGCGCTGGCCTCGCATCGCGGCTCGGTCTTTGGTCCGGTGGGCGATGCGCAACCGGCACAGAAAGGCTTTGAAAGCGCACTTGCAGCCCAGATGATGCGGCTCGATCCGACGCGCCCGGTTTTTGTTGAGGCTGAAAGCTCCAAGATCGGCAATATCATCCTGCCGCCCGCCCTGTGGAAATCGATGATCCATGCCCCGCGCTTTCACATCTCCGCGCCCATCGCGGCCCGCGCGGCGCATCTGGTCACGGAATATGAAGACCTGATCGCAGCCCCCGACAAGCTGGATGCGGTGCTGGATAAGCTGGTGCGGTTTCACGGGCATGCGCGGGTGGATGACTGGCGGGCGCTGGCAGGCGCGGGGGAGTATGCGCGCATGTCGGCAGAGCTGATCGCAGAGCATTACGATCCGCGCTATGCCCGGATTTCGCGCGCCGAAGCCCCGTTGATCGAGCATCTCGACCTGCCCGATCTGACCGATGCCACCCTGGCCGAAGCCGCCAGCCATATGATTTTGAAGGCAGAATAATGACGGCAAGTGCCCTGACATTTTCCGAAGATCAGGCCGAGGCCCATGATCGCGTTGCCGACATGCTGCGCGGCATGGGGGTGGATATTGACGCCGGCCACCTGATGCCTGCCGCCGAGGGTAAAGAGCAGGTGATGGCGGTGATCGGCAAGGCGGGCTCTGGCAAGACCATGCTGCTGGCCGAATTGACCAAGGCGCTGGGCGAGGCGGGTGTCGAGCTGGTTTCGGGCGATTGGGAGGGCAAGCGGCGCAAGGACAAGCGCACGCTGGCCATCCTCGCCCCCACCAACAAGGCCGCCTCGGTGCTGCGAAATCGCGGCGTGCCTGCCACCACCATTCACCGCATCCTTTACACCCCGGTCTACGCGCCGGAATTTGAAGCGATTGCCGAATGGCTGGCGGGGCAGGGCGAACGGCCCGTGGTTGAGGACCTGTCGGATGAAGCGCTGGATCGCGCCTATGCGTTTTATCAGCAGCAGAAATCCATCCCCGGCGCGCTGGCGGCGGCTGGGCTGCGCGGCTCGGATTTCATCGCAGGCTGGAAGCGCCGTGATGATCCGCTGGATATCGGTTTTGTCGATGAAAGCTCGATGCTGGATGAAAAGCAGGTGGAGGATCTGAAAGAGATTTTCCCGGCGCTGGTGCTGTTTGGCGATCCGGCGCAGCTCGCCCCGGTGGGGCAATCAGGCGAGATGGTGTTTGACGCCATGCCGGAGCCGCGCAAATGCGTGTTGCACCGCATTCACCGGCAGCAGGACGATAACCCGATCCTCGATCTGGCCCATGCGCTGAGCGATGACAGCCTGACTTTCGAAGCCTTTGAGCGGATGATCGAAGAGGCTGCGCGCAAGGATGACCGCGTGGTCATGGCCCCAAGGGTGGATGCCGATATGATGGCGCGCTCGCCGGTGCTGGTCTGGCGCAACAAGACCCGCATTCGCCTGATCAACGCCTTTCGCGCCGCCCATCACGCCCCGGAAACCGAGCTTCTGCCCGGCGAGCCGCTGATCTGTGACGGTATCGAGCTGCCCCTGAAGCACCGCAAACGCCGGATCGAGCTGGAGGCGAAAGGGCTGATCAAGGGCGCGCAGGTGGTTTATCTCGGCCCGGGCCGCAAGCCGGGCTTTTCGCGCCTGCATGTGATCGGAGCGGAAGACCCGCGCCTGTCGGTGGCCTCGATCGTGAAGATCGAAAAACCCGATGAAGAAGAGCCCTTCATCCCCTTCGCCGCCACCATGGGCGCCGCCTTTCTGCACGGCGCGGCGGTGACCATTCACAAGGCGCAGGGCAGCCAGTGGCCCGATGTGCAGGTCTTTGCCCCTGATCTTTGGGCGGCGGCGCGCGCTGGCCGGGTCGAAGCAGGTATTCCGCTGTGGAAACGTCTGGCCTATGTGGCGATCACCCGGGCCGAAACCCGGCTGCACTGGGTCACCCGCTACGCCCTCGCCCGCCCGCAAGAGGTGCTGGGCACCGAAGATCTGAAGGTCGCCGCTGCCCCGCTGGCCTTGGAGCCGCAGGACGGGCAGTTGTTGTAGGCGGGGGCTTGGCCGGAAGCCTGAGA
>JARRIY010000227.1:4101-5021 GCA_037379985.1 Maritimibacter sp. | reverse complement strand
CTGGCGCTGGCCTTCGCCCTCAGCGCGGCCAGCCCCTCGCTTCTGGCGCTGAGCGGCGCACAGGCTTTGGCGGGCATGGCGGCGGGTGTGGTTCTGCCTGCCACCTACGGGCTGGCGGCACAGGTGGCCGCGAAAGGCCGCGAGAGCCAGACGCTCGGCAAGGTGCTGATCGGCTGGACGCTGAGCTTTGTTGCCGGGGTGAGCCTCAGCGCGCTTCTGGCCGATCTCGTGCATTGGCGCGCAGTCTATCTGGCGCTGGCGGTGTTGGCGCTGGGTCTGGCCGTGGGGCTGGTGCCTCTGGCGCGGCGGGTCGGGCGAGCCGATGGGCGGCGGCTGTCGCTCTGGCAAAGTCTGCGTCTGGAAGGCGTGGCCCCGCTTCTGCTGTCGCAGGTGCTGTTCATGGCCGCTTTCTATGGGCTTTATGCCTATCTCGGCCCGCATCTCACCGGCCCGCTCGGCCTCTCCACCGCGCTCACCGGCTTTGCCGCGCCGCTGGATCGGTTGCTCGACCGGCTCGGCCCCACCCGCGTCGCCCCCGGGGTGTTTCTGATATTGATCGTGGCCTATAGCGCGCTCGCCATCTGGTCCGCCTCCGCCCTGGCCCTGATCGCGCTTTGCATGGTCTGGGGGGCGGTCAATCACCTTGGGTTGAACCTGCTGGTGGGCCAGCTCAACGCCGCCTCGTCAGAGCATCGGGCCTCGGTCATGGCCCTGAACAGCGCGTTCACCTATGGCGCCATGCTGCTGGGAACCAGCGGCTTCAAACCCCTGTTCGAAGCCTACGGCTTCACCGGCTGCGCCCTGCTCTCCGCCGCCCTCATCCTGCCCGTGACGCTGATCGCCCTGCGCTCCGCCCGCCCCAACACCGCGGCCCTCAGCCCCAACCTGTAGACCGGGCTTTCGGTCGCACCTCAGATACC
>JARRIY010000227.1:0-4001 GCA_037379985.1 Maritimibacter sp. | reverse complement strand
GTCTTGATTGATCAATGCTTGTGCATCCGGCTGAACAACAACGGTTCGATTATTTTGAAACTCATGCCCCATCGCAAAATCCATGACCTTTGACGCGTTTTCAACCACGCTCCCAAGGCTCGCCATGGGAAATGGGCCAAGAGAAAAAAGCAAGTCCGGCCAATAGAAATTCACCGCACAATGAGGGGACGGTACCGCATCGGGAACACTACAGGAGACCACAAACAAAACGCCCTCGGTGCCGATCCCCGCAATGCGAAATTCTTTCAACCTAGATGGTGTCGCTAGACAGTCTTCCATCCGTTCAGTTGCTACGATCAAGATGGTGTGTTTTGTATCATACTGGCTCAGCTTTTGATCGAACTCAGATTGCGCCTGTCGATAGAGCCCCATGCTGCACTCATTCGATTGCTCAGGAACAATTTCACCGGGGATGAAATAGCGTTCACCAGATGACCGTGTCGCATAGTCATTTTTGATATAGAAAGCTGTGACCCTGTTCTTGCAAGGCGCCAGGGTGAAATTGTCCACACATGTAAAGGGAAGATCGCCGCGGGCAACTGATGCCCTTGCCCGGTCGGGATCATGCTTTGCCGGGAACAGGACAAGAAGCGCACCCAGTATCAGGATCGCTCCCAAAACAAGAATCAGCTTGGGAAATGCTTTTCGGAAAATCATAGCTGCGCCTTGAGACTTGAATGATTTTGGCCGCAAAAATCGGTGACGGCACATCGCCACTCTAGCAGTCCCTTGCCCGGCGGCAAGCCGTGGGATCTGTGGTTACTACCCATCCGGAGAAGTGCCGTGCGTCTGACGGTCCCGAAAACGCGCAGCGGTAAAGGCTCAGACCTCGGCCAAGATCTCGCGCGCTTTGTCGCAATCGGCGGTCATTTGGGTGATGAGGGCGTCGAGGCTGTCGAATTTTTCTTCCGGGCGCAGGTAGTCGATCAGGGCGACGGAGAGCTGTTCGCCGTAAAGATCGCCTTTGAAATCAAAGATGAAGGTTTCGAGATTGGGCTGGTTCTCGCCAAACATCGGGCGTACGCCCATGCTCGCTGCGCCGCCATATTCGCCCGCATGGGGGCCGGTGAGAACATCGACCTTGACCACATAGACGCCGAATTTCGGCGGGTGCAGGCCGGTGATCGACATGTTGGCGGTGGGAAAGCCCAGATCGCGGCCACGTTGATCGCCGCGGATCACTTCGCCGTCGATCCGGTGCCAGTGGCCGAGCATCCTTGCGGCATCGCGCGGGCGGCCATCTGACAGCGCCTTGCGGATCGCGGTCGAGCTGATTTCTTCGTTTTCGTCATGCATGAGCGGCACCACCGTGACTCCGAACCCCATTTCTTTGCCAAATTCCACCAGATCAGCGGCGCTGCCTGCGCGGGCTTTGCCGAAGTGGAAATCTTCGCCCACCACCACATGACAGAGGCCCAGCCCGTCATGGATGACATCGCGGGCAAATTCCTCGGGGGTGAGGGCGGACAGCGTATCGTTGAAGCTGAGCTCGTAGAGCTTTTCGACCCCGAACCAGCTGAGCAGATGCGCCCGCGCTTCGGCATTCATCAGCCGGAAGGGCGGGGCTTTGGGGGCGAAATATTCGCGCGGATGCGGCTCGAAGGTCATGACGCCCAGCGGCTTGCCACAGTCCTCCGCCGCCGCCCGGGCAATGTCGATCACATATTGATGACCGCGATGAACGCCGTCGAAATTGCCGATCGCTGCGGAGGCGCCGCGATCCTGCTCTTCAACAAACTGATAGTCCCGAATAATCCGCATGGCAGGGAGTTAGACCGGGGGGCGGGAAGAGGCAAGAGGATAGCGATGGGCGCGCATGTGGCGGGGCAGGTCAGGCCAGGTGGTTGACCCGTCCGGTTGCCAGCCCGTCCGGCTCATAGATCAGCTCGGTCAGCGACAGGTTTTCGATATGCTCGCCAAGGGCTGCTTCGGGGCCGAGTACCCGGCCAATCTGGGTCATGATCACGCCGACATGGGCGACCACGATCACCTCATCATGGGTACGGGCTAACGCATCGAGCCGGGCCGAAACCCGGGCTGTGACCGCATTCCAGCTTTCGCCCCCCGGCGGAGCGATATCGCCGGGCTGTTCCCAAAAGCTACGGCTGAGATGTGGATCGCGTTCGGCGACCTCTGGAAAGCTGAGCCCGTCCCATTCGCCGAAATTGAACTCGCGCAGCTCGGGATCGTGCGGCAGGCGCTGGCGGGCAGGGGTGGCGACGGCATCGGCGGTGGCGATGGCGCGTATCAGGTCGGAGGAAATGAGCGCGGCGCTGTCAGGCAGGGCGGCGGAGAGGCGGGCAAGCGCGGCTGTGTCGCTGAGATCGGCGGGCACATCGCGCCAGCCTACGAAGTTTTTCTGATGCGTGGGGCCGTGGCGCACCAGGGTGATGCGGCTCATGACTGCATCTCGGGCAGGGTGCCTTTCAGCACCATGGGCAGGCCAGCGATAACCTGCACGACCAGATCGGATTGGGCGGCGAGGGCCTGATTGAGCTTGCCCTGTGCGCTTTGGAACCGCCGCGCCAGCGCGTTTTCCGGCACGCCGCCCGTGCCGACCTCGTTTGACACCACGATGACGGGGGCGGGGCAGGCGCTGAGCGCTTGCAGGAGCGCGGTGGTTTCGGCGGCGATGTCGTGCTCGGCCATCATGTGATTGGTCAGCCAGAGTGTGGCGCAATCGAGCAAGACGGCTTGATCGGGCGTGCGGGCTGCGAGCAGCGGGGCGAGGGCGAGCGGTTCTTCCAGAGTTTGCCAATCGGCCCCGCGCCGCGCCTGATGGATGGCGATTTTTCCAGTCATTTCATCGTCATCAGCCTGCGCCGTGGCGATGTAGACCAGCGGGCGGGCGCTGGACAGCATCAGGGCTTCGGCAAAGGCGGATTTGCCCGAGGCCGCGCCACCAAGCACGAGGGTGAGAGGAGGAAGCTCTGTCATGGCGCCCCTGTAGCATTCGGGCCGGGCCGTGGGAAGCGCTTGCGGCGGGGCTGGGGGCGGGTCAGAGTAGCTGGATGAGATATGCTATTGCCCTGATTGCTGCGATTTTCGCTGCCCTGCCGGTGTGGGCCGGGGGGCTGGATGGCGTGGCGGCGGATGTGGTGGTGCTAGGCGAGCAGCATGACAATCCGGCGCATCACCTAGTGCAAGCAGAGGCGGTGGCGGAACTGGCCCCGAAAGCACTGGTATTTGAGATGCTGACCGAGGCGCAGGCAGAACGGGCCGTGCCGGAGCTGCGGGCGGACGCCGTGGCACTGGGCAAGGCGTTGGATTGGGCCGGATCGGGCTGGCCTGATTTTGAAATGTATGCGCCGATTTTTGCAGCGGCTCCGGAGGCACGGATTTATGGGGCTGAGCTGCCGCGCGATGTGGCGCGGGTGGCGCTGAGCGTGGGCGTGCCGCATCTGTTTGGCGCGGAGGCGGCGGAATACGGGCTGACGGAGGCTCTGGAGCCGGAGGAGTTGGCCGAGCGGCTGAACCTGCAGATGGAGGCCCATTGCGGGGCCTTGCCGCTGGATCTGCTGCCCGGGATGGTTGATCTGCAACGGCTGCGCGATGCGATGCTGGCGCGCAAGGCGCTGATAGCGCTGGAGGAAACCGGCGGACCGGTGGTGGTGATCACCGGCAATGGCCATGCGCGGCGCGATTGGGGGCTGCCCAGCTATATCGCCCGGGTGGCACCGGAGGTGGTGGTCTATGCGCTCGGGCAGGGCGAGGACGGGGCCGTGCCGGAAGGGGGCTTTGACGAGGTGTTGGATGCGCCGGGCGTGGATCGCGGCGATCCCTGCGAGGCGCTGCGCTAAAGCTGCTTGCGGAAATAGACCACGCGCGCGGTTTCCTCAAACCCGGTGGCACCGTGAAAGGCGATGCTGTCATGGTTGTCCAGATCGGCATCCGAGGCCAGTTCACGGCAACTGCGGGCACGCGCCCAAGCCTCGACCGCCTCAACCAGATGCCTGCCGAGGCCGGTTTTCTGCTTGTCC
>JARRIY010000226.1:0-4579 GCA_037379985.1 Maritimibacter sp. | reverse complement strand
TGAGCATTTTAAGGAGCGTGCCATCCTTCGACGTTGGGAACGCCTTGTCGCCAAAACCTTTGAGATCCGCATCGGCACCATCTGAGCCGTGGCCGTGTGCTTCAAAATAGCCATTGCCTTGCGCATGATGCGCTGCATCCATGAATGCTGGCATCAAGATCTCATCCAACTGCTTTAATATCTCAGGCGTCTCGCCTCCTGCGGGACCAGCCTCCAAGTTCTTCAGGGCTGAAAATGTTGTGGGAAGAATGAAAGTATTCTTCTCGGCAACATACTGGCCGTAGAGATCCTCGAGTGCCGTCATCATATCTTCCAGATCATCGCCATCGTTCTGATCATCGAGACTGCTTTTGGCCGCCTTTCTCATAGCTTTCTCGAGCCGTATCAAGATGGTCCGGTGGGCCAGCCCCACCGTCCCGTTCTCGAGGGCTTCAATGATGTCGTCCTGATTGTCGTCTATCTCTCGCCCGTGTTCAAAGCGGCTCTTCCCGACAAGCGGGACGAGGATCGTTGCCAGAGCGCGCGCGGCCAGCCGGGGCACACCCCAGGATCGTAGGTGGGTATGGATGTCGATGAAAGGTACTTGGTTGGTCATGACTTCACCTTTAAAGGAACTGAAAATCTTAGAATTTGGCTTAAGACACGCTAGCGTGCAGCCGGCGCCCCCACCTTAAACTAACTCTTTCACGTTATAAAAGATAAATATATTAAATATATTTTGTTGAATATGTCTCAACCTTCTCTTTTGATCCGCCGATAGTTTGAACGCCATGCGTTAGGGATATACCAATGATAGCCCATGAAAATGCATTAACGTAGACATAGAAAGTAAGGTGGAAGCGATTTGATAGAGAAGGTTGCGCACTACGTTCGCGTATCTTGAAGAGTATGTGACGCTGGCTGGCCCTTGAACGATGCCGTACTTGGCACGCCTGCCCGTTTCGGGCTGCGTTCGGTCCTTAGCTATGCAAGCAACCAAGGTCGGCTTGGGTCAAAATCCGACGGCAGATTCCTCCGACCTTTCCCAATAGGCTGGCATGTGCCCTTCAAGCGACACGCAAGTATTTTGTTGAACGCAATTCACAACCCAACCACTAGCCCGGCAATCCAACAAGCTCTGCAAATTGTCTAAGCCCTCTGACGGTTAGACAAAAATCAGGCTTAAGCAGCTGTTGTCATTGTATTTTATAAGGAAAATGGCGCGCTGGGGAGGATTCGAACCCCCGACCCCTTGATTCGTAGTCAAGTACTCTATCCAACTGAGCTACCAGCGCTTGGGTGAGCGGGATTTAGCGGGCGTGGCCGGGGTTTGCAAGAGGCAAAAACGAATTAAGTTTCACTCTCTTCAGAAAGTCCCCGAGGCAGGTGAATAGCAAAGCGCGTGCCGGTCTCGTCGCTTTGCTCCAGCTTCAGCCACCCGCCATGGCCACGCGCCAATTCAGCCGAGATTGCCAGCCCGAGCCCGGTGCCGCCTTTGCGCGTGCCGGCCGAGAAGGGTTGGAACAGGGTTTCCCTGGCACGCAGCGGCAGGCCGGGGCCGGTATCGGTGACGGTGATCACCCATTCGCCCGGAGTTTCATGTGCTGCCACCACGATCTCGCCCGCCGCGCCTGTCGCTTCGATCGCCTGCCGGGCATTGCGCACGAGATTGTGCAGGATGCGGTAAAGCTGTTCGGGATCGGCACGCACGCACAGCCCCTGCGGCACGTCTTCGCCATAGGAAATGTCGTGATCGCCAGTGGCGAGCCGTTCGCTTTCCACCACATCATCAACGATCTCAGACAAGTAGATCAGGCTGAGCCGGGGCGCAGGTTCTTCGGCGCGGCCGAATGCAAGGGTCGATTCGGTCAGGTTTACCGCGCGATTGATCGAACCGATCAACTTTGGCACCGCCCGCTGCACCCCGGGATCTTCGCTCATTTCCACCCGGTCGGCAAAAAGCTGAGCCGTGGTCAGGATATTGCGCAAGTCGTGGCTGATCCGCGCCACCGCCCCGCCAAGCTGGGCCAGACGTTCCTTTTGCTTCAGCGCGCCCGAGACCTGGGTTTCGAGGTCATAGAGGGCTTCCTCCGCCTCGCGCAGCTCGTGCACCCGGGAACTGGGCGAGATAATCCGCCGGGCATCTTCCGGTGCCATGCAATAAGAGATCATCTCGCCCACCACCTGTTTGATCGGGCGCACCATCAACCGGCGCACGGCGAGAAACAGAAGACCGGCGGTGATCAGCGAAAGCACCAGTGAGAGCTGAAAAATCCGAAGCCCGTAATCCAGCATGGCCGCGCGCAGCGGAGCGGCGGCCATGGTGACCTCAATTTCGATCCCGCCCATGCGTACCGGATCGCCGATCACCCGGATCACCTCGTCCTCTGGCGCCAGCAACCGGTTGATCGCATCGCGCATCAGCTCAAGGGGTTGCGCCGAGCGCAGATCGAAGGTCGCCACAACGGGCGAGGGCACCGTTGACGACAGCATCAGCTCGCGGGTCTTGTCGCGCAGCAGCACCACGTTGAAGACTTCGGCGTTTTCCAGCAATTCGGCTTCCAGCTTCGGGTCGATCATGTCATCGGCCAGCAGCACCAGCGAGGCGATCTGCGCACGCTCCAACCGGCTGAGCAGATAATCCTGACGAAAGCGCGAGACTGAGGGCACGAAAATGAACACCTCCGCGATCATCACGAAGGCGATTGTCAGCACCAGAAACCGGCCCGAAAGCGTGTTGAACATTACGGCCTCACCTGCCCGCGCGCGCTGCGCCTAAGTCTTTCATATCAAATCTCTCCGCCGCGATACAGCTCTTAGAGCCGTGCGGTGAACGCCCGGGAGGGGCGGCTTTACGGGAACGGGTTTGGACCGGGAGCGTTTCGGCGCAGCCATCGTGGTAGCCAATGTGCAGCCTAACCCGCCGATCTGGCCCGCAGCCGGGCCGTCAACTTCAGGAGCATCGGCAGCGCCGCCAAGGCCGCCAGCCCGAGAATCGGTAGCAGGATTGGCGGCGAAAAGATCACGCTCAGATCCGGGGCCGCGCCCGCAGCGATCACGTCGCCCAGCCCGACACCCACCGAGGTGATCACCAACGCTCCGGGAATGATGCCCAGCGCGGTGGTCAGCGCGTAGCGCCCCAGCGGCACATTCAGCAGCGCCGGCAGCACATTGGCGACGAAAAACGGCACCGCCGGCACCAGCCGCATCAGAAACAGCACCGAATACTGATTGTCATCGATGCCCCGTTTCAGCCGCTGCACCGCGCCTTCGCCCGCATCAATTCGCGCCGCCAGCGCTTCGCCAAAGCCCATCCGCACCGCCAGAAAGATCAGCACCGCGCCGATACTGGCCCCGGCGATATTGAACAGCACGCCGGGGAATAGGCCGAACAGAAAGCCGCCGGTCAGGGTCATCACCGTAGCGCCGGGCAGCGAAAAGGCGACCACCACGATATAGAGCGCAATGAACGCCGCCACCGTCAGAACCCAATGCAAGGCAACAAGATCGATCAGGATCTGCCGGTTCTCGGCCAACATGGCAAAGCTCAGATAGGGGCGCAGAAACACGGCCCCGAGCACCGCGACCACAAGGATCGCGACAATCGGCGCCCGCCGCCATATGCGGGATATATTGTTGGTCATCCTGCCTCCCCCGGGGTTTTGCGCAAGATGGGGTCAAACGCGACAAATGCCCAGCCCCCCGCACAGAACTTCACGCGGGATTGACCGCGTGTGACCGGAGTCTTGGTGATTGATGGCAACGGGTTTGAGGTGAAACCCTTCGCCGGAGCCGTCGCGCTGGCGATCTTCGAGATTATCCGTCCGACGATGGAAGAGGCGGCGCGCCCAGAGCGGCAAGCAGCGAATAAATGCGCGGTTCGCACAGGGTGAAGATGCGAAATTTCCCCTAACGCATTGTAAATAAAGAGAACGCCTTATCCGCGGATAAGGTGGGGGGTGCTAGTAGGGTGATCGGGCAAGTGCCGGTCCCTGAAGGGCGGTTTGGCCGGACTTTACCCCCGGCTCGGCTCCTTCGGGTTTTCGGGTGAGCCTTTTGGAAGTACGTGTGCTTTAGAACGTGTGGGAGAATTGAACATGACGACAGGTCATATATTCATGGCGATGAGCCTTGATGGATATGTTGCGCGCGAAGATTTTAGCCTTGATTGGTTGATGAAGCAGAAAACCGACGGCGAGGATCATGGCTATGAAGCGTTCATGGACTCCGTCGATGGACTTGTGATGGGGAGTGGCTCGTTTCGGACCGCGCTCACCTTTGATGCCTGGCCATATGAAAAGCCAGTTGTCGTGCTGAGCAAGACGTTGAAACCGGAAGATATCCCCGAAGACCTGCGCGACAAGGTCAGCATCAGTGCGCTGGCGCCTCAGCAGTTCATGGCGTCCTTGTCAGAACAAGGCTGGAAGCGCGCCTATATCGACGGGGGCAAAGTCATTCAAAGCTTCATGCGTGAGGGATTGATCGCAGATATGACCGTGACCGTTGTTCCGATCCTCATCGGGTCAGGCAAGCGGATGTTCGGGGCGCTGAATGCCGATATTGACTTGCAACTATTGGAGTCAAAGTCCTTTCCCTCGGG
>JARRIY010000225.1:6280-9642 GCA_037379985.1 Maritimibacter sp. | reverse complement strand
GGTCCGCGGAATGGCGCATCCCGGCACATGTGCGACGCCATTTATACCCGCCACAAACTGCCCACCTCACCGCGTGTCGAGATGCTCGGGTAGCGCCAGTCCGGTGGGGCGGACCGGCGCTTGCCCGGCGCTTGCAGCGCTATTCGGGCAGATCGGAAAGCCCATAGTCGCCGGATAGAATGGAAAAGCCGGATCAGTCGCCGCGCTACCGCCCGGCTCCCAATCACCGCAACATCAGCGGCAGTTCCATCCAGGCTTGCAGCGCCATCGTCACCTTTTCCGGGGTCTCCAGCATCGGCAGATGCCCGGCATCGTCCAGCACCACCAGCTCGGCATAGGGGATCAGCTCGGCCATGAAGCTGTGACGCTTCACCGGGGTCAGCGTATCCTGCGCGCCGCAGAGCACCATCGCGGGGGCCCGCAGCATCCGCAGCACTTTCTGCGCGTCCCCACGGCGTTGCAGGGCGCGCGACTGGCGGATGAACACTTCCGGGCCGATATCGGCGGCCATCTTATTCACCACTTCCAGCGCCCGCTGCCGCCCCGCCCCCGGGGCCAGTGTTTCCGGGCTCATCGCTTCCGCCATCGCCCCGGCCAGATTACCCGATTGCGCCTTGACGATCTGCGGTTCGCGCCAGGCCGCCTGTTGCGGGGTCTCGGCCAGCGGCGTGGTCGACATCAGGGCGATGCGGGTGATCCGCTCCGGCACCCGGCGCAGAATTTCCATCGCCACGATGCCGCCCATGGAATGCCCCGCCAGGGCAAATCGCGGCGGCGCGTGATAGACGATCTCGGCCGCCATTTCGCGGATCGACGCGCCTTTCGTGACCTGCGCCACCTGAATGGCATAATCGCGCGACAACGCATCAAGTTGCGGGCCAAACACCCGGGCGTCAGACATCATCCCGGGCACCAGCAAGATCGGTTCACTCATGCGAGCAACTCGTCCAGCGTCGCTTCGATCAGCGCGAGGTTTTCCGGGGTGGAAAAGCTGTGATCCGCGCCGGTCACGAAGGTGAGGTGCAGGTCTTCGCCGTCGATATGGTCGAGCAGGTTCAGCGCCACCTGCCGGTCCACCACATCATCCGCCGTGCCCTGAAACAGCCGCACCGGGAAGGGCATCGGCAGGGGCTTGCGCAGCACCAGTTGTTCGCGCCCATCCTCGATCAGCCGCTTCGTTACCGGATAAGGCTCGTCATAGCCCGAGGGCACAAAGACCTGCCCCTCTTCCATCAACTGGCGGCGCATCTCTTCGGATGAAACCCGCAATACGCTCCGGGATCGCCCGGATGGTCAGCGCCGAAATCCAGCCGCCCATCGACGAGCCCACCAGCAGTTGCGGCCCTTCGGTTAGCGTTTCAATCACGGCGCGGGCATCCTCGGCCCAGTCCCCGATGCAGCCGTCGGTAAATTCGCCGCTGCTCTGCCCATGGCCGGAATAATCGAAGCGCAGAAAGGGCCGGCCCTGCCGTTTTGCCCAAGCTTCCAGCGCGACGGCCTTGCTGCCTTCCATATCCGACATGAAGCCGCCCAGAAACACAACGCCGGGGCCGTTCCCCTCGGTTTTCACATAGGCAATCCGCCGCCCGCTCGCGGTTTCAAGAAAGTCTGCCACCTTACACCTCATCTGCTCATTCCGCCGCCACCATAAGCCGGTGAGAGATGATGCCAACCCCCGTCAGATGCTCTTGGCGAGCACTCGCGAGATCGTGCTTACGGGTCGGCCGGATTGCGCCTGCCATGTGTTAAATGCCGCCTGCACCGCAGTTTTCGCGGCTTTCGATGTGGGGGCTTTGTCGATCACCCCTTCTGCCACCAGCCGCGCCACCACATCGCGCGACAGCATGAAGCCATCGCGGCCCATCGCGCGCAGCATATAGGCCCCGGTATTGCCGCCCAGCCGCGCACCCTCTTTCTGCAGCCAATCCAGCAGCCCGATGAAATCATCGCCCGGCCAATCACCGATCTTGCGCCCGAAACCGCCCGCCTCGGCGCTCACCTCGGCAATGAACACCGCGTTTTCCTGAATGGCACGAACTTTAGGCGCCGAGCGAATAATCCGCGTATCCGCGAGCAGCTCGTCAAACCAGTCATCCGACATATGCCCGACCCGGCCCACATCAAAGCCATGAAAGGCCGCTTCTATCCCCGGCCATTTCGCCTCGACGACTTTCCACGAAATCCCCGCCTGAAAAATCCCCCGCGCCATCTGCGCCAGCCAGGCCTCATCCGGGATCGCCGCCAGCTCATCGGCGCGTTTCATCACCGGCATATCCGCCAGCACCGCCGCCTCGCCCCCATGCCGCTCTGCCGCAATCGCCAAAATCTCGTCAAACGTCCGCATCGCACTCTCCCTGTTCACCCAGTCAGCTTGGCCGCGCCCATCAGGGCAATCAAGCCACGTTTTCGCGCGCGCCTGCCCCCAAGCTGTTGACATCGCCCCGCTCCGGCGCAAAAAGCGGCTAACACATAACCCGCAACCGGGCGTTCCGTGGGCGCCAAACTGACGAGGAGAAGGCCATGAGCCAGATTTCCCTTACATTCCCCGATGGCAACTCGAAAAACTTCGACGCGGGCGTCACCGCCGCCGAGGTCGCCGCGAGCATTTCCAGCTCGCTCGGCAAGAAAGCCATCAGCGCCACCGTCAACGGCGCGCATTACGATCTGCAATGGCCGATCAGCGAAGATGCCTCCATCGCCATTCACACGATGAAAGACGAAGAGCAGGCGCTTGAGCTGATCCGCCATGACGCCGCCCATATCATGGCGCGCGCGGTGCAGGAGCTGTGGCCGGATGTGAAAGTCACCATCGGCCCGGTGATCGACAATGGCTGGTATTACGATTTCGACCGCGAAGAGCCGTTTACGCCCGAAGACCTCGGCGCCATCGAAGCGAAGATGAAAGAGATCATCAATCGCCGTGATCCGGTGACCACCGAGGTTTGGGATCGCGACCGCGCGATTGCCTATTACGAGGCGAATAACGAGCCCTATAAGGTCGAGCTGGTCAACGCCATTCCCGATGACGGCCAGCCGATCCGGATGTATTGGCACGGCCATTGGCAAGACCTTTGCCGCGGTCCGCATTTGCAGCATACCGGCCAGATCCCGGCCGACGCCTTCAAGCTGATGAAGGTGGCGGGCGCCTATTGGCGTGGCGACAGCAACCGCCCGATGCTGCAACGCATCTATGGCGTCGGCTTCCTCAACCGCGACGGGCTGAAAAAGCACCTGACCTTCCTGGAAGAGGCCGAGAAACGCGATCACCGCCGTCTGGGCCGCGAGATGGACCTGTTCCACCTGCAAGAAGAAGCGCCGGGCCAGATTTTCTGGCACCCGAATGGCTGGACCATCTACACCAC
>JARRIY010000225.1:0-6266 GCA_037379985.1 Maritimibacter sp. | reverse complement strand
ACATGCGCCGCCAGCAACAGCGCGACGGCTACGTTGAAGTGAACACCCCGCAAGTGGTGAACCGCAAACTGTGGGAAGCCTCGGGGCACTGGGACAATTATCAGGAAAACATGTTCATCGTCGAAGTGGACGAGGAACATGCGCGTGAGAAAACCGTCAACGCGCTGAAGCCGATGAACTGCCCCTGCCATGTGCAGATCTTCAATCACGGGCTGAAAAGCTATCGCGAGCTGCCGCTGCGCATGGCCGAATTCGGCTCCTGCAACCGCTATGAGCCTTCGGGCGCGCTGCATGGCATCATGCGGGTGCGTGGCTTTACGCAAGATGACGCGCATATCTTCTGCACCGATGACCAGATCGAAAGCGAAACGAAGAAATTCATCGAGTTTCTGGCGATGATCTATGCCGAGCTGGGCTTTCATGACTGGAAGGTCAAGCTCTCCACCCGCCCCGAAAAACGCATCGGGTCAGAGGAAAGCTGGGATCAGACCGAAGCCGCCCTGGGCAATGCCTGTAAAGCCGCAGGTTACGATTATGAGATCCAGGAAGGCGAAGGCGCGTTCTACGGGCCGAAGCTGGAATTTGTGCTGACCGACGCGATTGGCCGTGATTGGCAATGCGGTACGCTTCAGGTTGACCCCAACCTGCCCGAGCGGCTCGATGCCAATTATGTCGGCGAGGATGGGGCGAAACACCGCCCGGTGATGCTGCACCGCGCCGTGGTCGGCAGCTTCGAACGCTTCCTTGGCATTCTGATCGAAGAACATGCGGGCAAACTGCCGTTCTGGATCGCCCCGCGTCAGGTGGTGGTGGCTTCCATCGTGTCGGATGCCGACGACTATGTGCACGAGGTCGTTGCCGCTCTGAAAGCCGCTGGTGTGCGCGCTGAAGCCGATATTCGCAATGAAAAGATCAACTACAAGGTCCGCGAACATTCGGTTGGCAAAGTGCCCGCGATCCTCGCCATCGGCATGAAAGAGGTGGAAGAGCGCACCGTGTCGCTGCGGCGTCTGGGTGAGAAACACACCAAAGTGGTGGCGCTGGACGAGGTCATTGCCGATCTCGCTGCCGAAGCCACCCCGCCGGATCTGCGCTAAGCCGATTCCGTCGCCGGGCCGTCTTCAGACGCGCTCGGCGGCGACACAAACTGCTCCATCTGCGCATCTGACACGGGTTTGGGCGCGGGTTTGGATGTGGGCTGAACCCGAATGGGCTTGGTCACCGGCTCGGCATCCTCAAACTCCGGGTCGTCCCAGCCGATAAACTTGTCCCGCCCGCTATGCTTGGCGTGATAAAGCCGGGCATCGGCCATGGCCAGCAGGCGCTCGCCATTCTGTTCTTCATGGCTCATCGCCATCCCGATAGATGTGGTCAGCGACAGCCCCTCGGCAATCATCGACCAATCATATTCGCGGATACTATCCAGAATGCGTGTGCAGGCCCTCTCGGCCACCTCCTGAGGCACCCCTTTCAAGAGCAGAACAAACTCCTCGCCCCCGATCCGCGAGACCAGATCTTCCCTGCGACAGCACTTGGTGAAAATCTGCGCCGCGCGCTGCAGAACCCGATCACCAATCGCGTGCGAAAAGCGGTCATTGACCGATTTGAAGTGATCGAGGTCGATATAAAGCACCGCCAGCTTTTCTGGCTCTTCCGCCAGATACCGTTTGAATTCGCGTTCGAAATGCCGACGGTTTGCAACGCCGGTCAACGGATCCGTCGTTGCTTCCTTGGCGGATTTCTCGGCACGCGCACGGGCCATATCGGCCTCTTTGCGCAGCTTCTCGGCTTCATAATAGATCGCCACCGCCCGCGCGCGGCACCTGATCTTTTCGCCTTCGACCTTTTGCGCCAATTGGTGATATTGTTTGTAGGCACATAGGGCATCTTTGAAATTGCCCTGCACCTCATGGATTTCGGATAGCAGCTTTACGCAGTCGCGCATCAGATCGAGTTTGGCGACGGCTTCGGCAGCCCGCAAACCCCGATTGCACATCTCCAGCGCTTCTGCGTGTTTCCCCTCTTGGAAATACACATTCGCCCGCGCGACCAGATAATGCACCAAACGACGGTTGCTCAGCTCGCCTTCGACATAGCGCCAGCGTTCCAGCAGCATATGCGCCTGCTCAAACATGCCAATCTGGGCATAGAGTTCCGCGCCGTTGGCAAGGGCAATGCGCTCGGTCCAGCTGTCCTTGCACCCCCGTCCCCGGTTCGCCGCATCAAGGCTCAACTGTGCTGACGCCAGATAGCCATCATAAAACCCGGTCTCGTTCCCCGCGCGTTGCGCAACATCGGCCAGATCGGCCAACACGCAGGAGAAATTGTTTTCGATCCAGCTGATCAGATGCGGATCCCCGGCCCGATGCGCGTATTTCAGCGCCCGCTCTGAATGCACCTTGGCCTGTTCCGGATCGCCGCCCTCTTCCGTCAGAAGCGACAGAACATATTGCGCATAGGCAATCGCCCAAGTGTCGCCGCTTTGCTCAGCCAGATCCAGCCCGATCAGGCATTCCGCAAACCCTTCGTCGCTCAATCCAAGCGACAACAGCGCATCGGCATTGAAGGTCGCCGCGTTGGCCTGAAGGACAAGATCAAGGTCGATACTCAGGGTTCGGGCTTTTTGGCTATGCTCGAAAGCGGCCTCAGGGTCGCCTAATAAAAACTGTATCCAGCCAGACACCCAGTGGAACCGACAAACGAAAGCCGGATCAATCGCTTCATCCAACCGCTCCGCGACGCTCTGCAAACGCTCGAAGGCATCGCTGGGATGGCCGGAATGGGCCTCTATCCAAGCTGTATCAAGTTCTTCAGAATTCACTATGCTGCGCGTCTATATGAGTTTCAGCCAACGCCATTTTAATAGCCAATGGTTTACCGCAGGTGAAACGAAAAAATTTCAATTTCCATAGCAATCTCATCAATTTGCCCGGACCGGCCACAATCCGCCGGGTTTCATCCTGGCGCAAATACTCCAGCGAGCGCGAGGGGCCGCCCCCTTCACCCCTAGATTGTGCCGCGCCGCCCCAATGATCCGATGAATTGTTGCAATCCCCAGCGCGACTCGTGCCCCAACACCGCATCAGATCACACCGCTCCCACGCCGAGCTCACGCGCACATCTATTTGTAATATCTCCGATATTTCACCGCCAACCTGTCGAGCTTCACAGGTCAACTCACGCTTTCGTTTGTTACAGTTTCTGACACACACGCGTGGCACGGGCCTGTGATTGGCCTGTGATGGTCTCGAAGGGTTAGCAATTCCTCATCGCAAAAACCTGCGACAAGCGAATGTAACTAGGAGATCCCGATGTCCAAAATGATCAAAACCCTCGCCGTGGCCGGTGCCGTTGCTACCGCCCTTGCTTCCCATGCTGCCTATGCCGATGACGCGGCCCAGGAAAAATGCTTCGGTATTGCCAAAGCCGGTCAGAACGATTGTGCGGCTGGCCCCGGCACCACTTGCGCCGGCACTTCGAAAGTCGATTACCAGGGCAATGCCTGGAGCTTTGTGCCCGCCGGCAGCTGCGAAAGCACCATGATCGAAGCTTCGATGACCATGGACAGCACCGAGCGTCACGGCTCGCTCTCGGCGCTGGATCGCGACCTGCCCGAGATGTAAGTCCTCCTGCACCCCGGGCTGGCACGCTGGCCCGGGGTAATCCCCTTTTTCCCGCAAGGCTCTGCCATGTTTGACCACCGCCCCGATCATCTACCGCCCCGCGCCGGTATCGGCTTCAAGCCCCAGCATTATGGCGAGATCATCTCTGATCCCGGCGCCGTTGGCTGGCTGGAAGTCCATGCTGAAAACTATATGGGCGATGGCGGCAGGCCGCTGGCACAATTGCGCGCTCTTGCTGAGCGTTTTCCTATTTCCGTACATGGGGTTGGGCTTTCGATTGGCGGCGAAGACAAGCTCGACCGCGCCCATCTGGCCCGGCTGCACAAGCTGATCGACTGGCTGAACCCAGCGATGTTTTCTGAACATCTCGCCTGGTCCTCCCATGGCGGCACATTCTTCACCGCCGGATGCTGCTGGAAAACCCCGCCACCTATCTGGCCTTCACCGAGACAAGCTGGGCAGAAACCGATTTTCTGGCCGAGATCGTGCACCGCACCGGCTGCGGACTGCTGCTGGATGTGAACAATGTCTATGTCGCCTGCACCAACCGGCAGGAAGACCCCTACGCCTATATCGACGCCTTCCCGCTATCGGCGGTGGGCGAGATCCATCTGGGCGGCCATGACGCACAGGAGGATGAGCACGGACTGCCGCTGCTGATCGACAGTCACGGCGCCGAAGTGGTCGATCCGGTCTGGAAACTCTACGCCCACACCATTGCCAAACTCGGCCCGATGGCGACGCTGATCGAATGGGATAATGACGTGCCGGAATTTCCGGTGCTGGAAGCCGAAGCCGCGCGCGCAACCGCCATTCTGGCCGGGGTGAGCGCATGAACATCCTCGCCCCCGCCCTGCTCGACCCTGAAACCGCCACGCCTGCGGGCCTCACCGCCCCCGGAGCGCGCGCTGCTGATAAGCGCTTCGATGTCTATCGCAACAATGTTGTGGTCAGCCTGAAAGAGGCGCTGGTGACCGGCTTTCCGGTGCTGGTGAAACTGGTTGGCGAGGAGTTTTTCAACGCCATGGCGGGCGTGTTTCTGCGCGCCCATCCGCCCGTGTCGCCGGTGCTCGTCACCTATGGTGAAGTGCTGCCGGAGTTTCTGGAAGTCTTCGAGCCGGTCGCGCATCTGCCCTATCTGGCCGATGTGGCGCGGCTGGAGCTTGCCCTGCGCCGCGCCTATCACGCCGCAGACGCCATGCCGATCCGCCCCGAGGCGCTGAGCAATCCCGATCTGGAACGCGCGCGCCTGCATCTGGCCCCAGCCACGCAGATCATCGCCTCGCCCTATCCGATCCATACCATCTGGCTGGCCAATACCGATCCCAACGCGCCCCCCGCACGAGGCGGCGCCGAGACGGTTCTGATCACGCGGCCAGACTGGGACCCGCGCCCGCTGCGCATCAGCCCCACCGATGCCAGCTTTGTTGCCGCGCTGATGGCGGGCGACAGCTTTGGGGCCGCGCTGGAGGCGGCAGGCGACGGTTTCGACCTCGCCCCGATCCTGACCACCCTGCTTGACTGCAAAGCCATCACCGCCATCGAGGTACCCGCATGATCCGCTCTATCCTCGCCCGTCTTGACCGCAGCGGCGACGTGGCCCTGCCCAGCCTCGCCCGGTTCACCTTCGCCGCCAGCCTTGCCGGCTATTTCTGGGCCTCGGCCATGACCAAGCTGGGTGACGGGCTGTTTGGCTTTCTGCACCCCGCGCTTGGGGCCTATGCGCAGATTTTCCCGCGCCAGTTTGAAGCGGCGGGCTATAATATCTCGGCGCTCAGCAGCTTTCACTGGGCGGTCGCCACGGCGGGGATGTGGGCGGAGTTTATCCTGCCGCTGCTGCTGATCCTCGGCCTCGCCACCCGTCTGGCCGCGTTTGGCATGATCGGGTTCACGCTGGTGCAAAGCCTCACCGATATTTACGGCCATGGTGTGGATGCCAGTGCCATTGGGGCCTGGTTCGACCGTGTCCCCGACAGCGCGATCCTCGACCAGCGGCTGTTCTGGGTGATGTTGTTCGTCACGTTGGTGCTGAAAGGCGCAGGGCCAATTTCGCTTGATGCGCTTGTGGCGAGGCGGCTGGCCCCGGTTATTCCGGAACAGGCGTAACACGCTCTCTCTCACTCCCTGAACTGGGGAATGCCACTCTATTGAGCTGTTCCATAAGGGCTGCGACCGGACCGCGGGGTGGGCGAGTAGCGCCCGCCCCGTGGGGGCGGTTCGGGCGCTGCCCGTCGTGCCGACGGGCAAAACCCAGTAGTTAGTCTCTGAAACGGACCGGCGCTCAGCAGGTCATACCGCTCAGAAATGCGCTTTCGGCTCGTCCGGCTTGCCCGCCATGATGGCGAAAAACCCGCCGAGACCGGCCATGACGATGGGAAACATTGTCGCAGCGTTGAAGCTGAAGGCCAGATACATCAGCACCGCCGAGGCGATCAGCAGAATGCCGCCCCAGAGCGCGCGCACCTTGGCCATGCCGCCACCGGCAATCGCCAGCACCGGCGCCAACACCGATGTCATCCGCACGAAGCCGGGATTGTGGAAATTGCCGAAGATCGTTCCGGCCTCCGGCGTTTGTTCAACCAAACTCGTCCAGCCATAGCCGAACAGCCCCACAAACATACCGATAACCCCGGCGATAATGCC
>JARRIY010000224.1:0-4105 GCA_037379985.1 Maritimibacter sp. | reverse complement strand
GCGATGACAGAGCCTGAAGTCCGGTTCGACTATGGTCCGAATTACGACCAGACTGTATTTCTCGGGCTATTCGCCATTGTCGTTGCTGCGGTGTTTATCTGGGGCCTGCACTTCACTGATGACGGGGCTGAGATCAACACAGTGGTGCGCTGGGGAATTACAACGTTCGCGCTGGTTGTCGCGGGTGCTGCGGTTGGCAACCTGCTCCGCCTCAATTCGATCGACGACGACCGGTTGGATGTGCTCATCCTAACCGCTTACGGGATCGACTATCGGCCCCGCACGAAATCTGGGCGCGCGGCCTTCGTGGCATATGCGAACATTTCCACGGCAAAGACGATCAACACGGAGGAGGACGAGGAATTTCGGATTAAGCATTCCGCCGGGAAGTTGACGTTGCAACGGTCTTGGTTCGATGACCGCTCCAATTTCGAGCGTTTCACTGAGTTGGTCGTCAGGCGAAGCGGTTTGGCGTGAAGGACGGCCCGGCGCCGTAATGCTCCGCAGTCGAATTTCCATCGAAGGCACGGCCGAAGATCGGCTCGCGTCCCGCCCAACCTGACGAAGGATCGTTAGAATTCCCCGTAGCCTGCCAGTTGGCCGTTCACGCTGCGAGTGCTATCGTCATAAGATTAACATGCAAAGGGGGCCGTCATGGGCATTCTTGATTTTCTTTCCGGCCAGTTTATCGACGTTATTCATTGGGTCGACGATACCCATGATACCATGGTCTGGCGCTTTGAGCGCGAAGGGCATGAGATTAAATACGGTGCCAAGCTGACGGTGCGCGAAGGTCAGGCGGCGGTGTTTGTGCATGAAGGCCAGCTGGCCGATGTGTTCAATCCCGGGCTCTATATGCTCGAAACCAACAACATGCCGATCATGACATCGCTGCAGCACTGGGATCACGCCTTCCAGTCGCCGTTCAAAAGCGAAGTATATTTCGTCGACACCACCCGGTTTACCGACCTGAAATGGGGCACGAAAAACCCGATCATGTGTCGCGATCCGGAATTTGGTCCGGTGCGGATACGCGCCTTTGGCACCTATGTGGTGCGGGTGACCGACCCGGGAAGATTCCTGACCGAGATTGTCGGCACCGATGGCGAATTCACCATGGACGAGGTGAGTTTTCAGATCCGCAACGTGATCGTGCAATCGCTGTCGCGGATTCTGGCAGGCTCGAATATCCCGGTGCTGGATATGGCCGCCAATACCGATCAGCTCGGCCAGATGGTCGCCAAAGAGATCAGCAAGGTGGTCGCGGAATACGGGCTGGAAATCCCGGAATTCTACATCGAAAACATCTCACTGCCCCCGGCAGTGGAAGAAGCGATGGACAAGCGCACCTCGATGGGTGTGGTCGGCAATCTCGACAATTACATGAAGTTCAACGCCGCCGAAGCGATGGGCACCGAAGGCTCGGCCATGGCCAGCTCGATGGGTATGGGCATGGGCGCCGCGATGGGGATGGGCATGGCCGGGCAAGCTGGCCCCTGGGGCGCACAGCCGCAACAGGCTGCCCCGCAAGCCGCCGCCCAACCTGCACCGCCGCCCCCGCCGCCGGTGGAAAAGGTCTGGCATATCGCTGAAAACGGCCAGACCTTCGGCCCGTTCTCGCGTGCCACGATGGGGCAAAAGGCCAGCGGCGGCGAGCTGACCCGCGACAGCCTGGTCTGGACCGCCGGTCAGGACGGCTGGAAAAAGGCGGGCGATCTGGATGAGCTGGCGACGCTCTTTACCATCCTGCCGCCACCCCCGCCGCCTGCGGGCTGATCATGGTGCCCGAAATCATCCGCAATCTGGAGGATGGCGACCCGGACCCGAAAGAGGCCCGGGCCGAACGCAACGCGCTTGCCCTGATGGGGGCAGGTGCGCTGGAGGATGGCTGGCTGGCCGCCAATGCCACCTGGGATCATTCCGGGGGCGCCGTGTCCGGACGTGCTGCCATTCAGGCGGTGCGCGCCAAACAGCCCCCTGCCGAGCGCATTCGGATCGAGCAGATCGTCACCGAAGGGCAAGCCGGATCGGTTTCCGGGCGGATCACCCGGGCGGGTCAGACCCGGCTTTACTGCCATGTGATCCGCTTTACCAATTCCAGCGCCAACCAGATTGCGCAGCTTGTGAGTTTTGAACATCCCGGAGGCAAATAATATGGCCGATGAATATGGCGATTTTGGCGGAGACACCCCGCCCCCCGCACCGGACGAAGAACACCGCTACCCCTGCCCGCAATGCGGGTCAGACCTGCGTTTTGACAGTGCCCATGGCGCGCTGAGCTGCACACATTGCGGCTATCAGGCCAGTATCGAAGGCGACACCAGCAAGGCCGAAGCCACCAGCGAGCTGGATTTTCACGCCGCCCTCGACGCCCAGATCGCCAATGCCGAGATGGAAGACACCCGTGTGGCCTCCTGCCCCGGCTGCGGCGCGCAGGTCACACTGGAAGGGGCGAGTCATTCCAGCGAATGTCCGTTCTGCGCCACCCCCGTTGTCACCGATACCGGCACCCATCGGCAGATCAAACCGAAGGCGCTTCTGCCCTTCGCCATCAGCGAAAGCGACGCCCGCGCATCGATGGGCAAATGGTTGGGCAAGCTCTGGTTCGCACCGAACGGGCTGAAGGAATACGCCCGCAAGGGCCGCAAGATGCAGGGCATCTATGTGCCCTATTGGACCTTCGACGCCGATACACAATCCACCTATGTCGGTGAGCGCGGGACCGAATATTACGTCACCAGAACCGTCACCCGCGACGGCAAACAGGAACAGGTGCGCGAGCAAAAGGTGCGCTGGTCACCCGCCTCGGGCCGGGTCGCACGCTTCTTTGATGACATCCTGATCCTAGCCTCAAAAAGCCTGCCCAAACGCTATACCGATGCGCTGGAACCGTGGGATCTTGAGGCGCTGGAGCCCTATCGGCCAGAGTTTCTGGCGGGCTATGGTGCCGAGGGCTACACGGTTGAGCTGGAAGAAGGCTATGACCAGGCCCGCGATGTGATGGACAGCCAGATCCGCAGCGATGTGCGCCGTGATATTGGCGGCGACCGTCAGCGCATCCACCAGATCAACACCAGCGTCAGCGATGTGACCTTCAAACATATCCTGCTGCCGATCTGGACCGCGGCTTATAAATTCCGCGGCAAGAGCTATCGCTTCGTGGTCAATGGCCGCACTGGCGAGGTAAAGGGCGAACGGCCCTGGTCGATCTGGAAAATCGCAGTCGCCGTGGTGGTTGTGGCGATCATCGGCGGTGTCATCGCCTATTTCGTTTCGCAGAACCAGTAACGCTCCTGCGCGCAGCGCGTGATCTCGCTCGCCCCATTGCGGGGCGGGCTGCGACCTGTTGCCACCTATCACGCGTTAACCAAAGCGTTAGTTTCCTGAGCAAATCCACGCTTTCTTAGCGGGTTCGTGGCCAAACTGGCCGAAATACGCCACAATCCTATGCGCTAATCCAGACATGAAACATGATCGCCACTTGTCCTTTCTGAACGCCGTTGCCGACGGCAAAGCCGTGGCCAATGCCATGACACAGGAAGAGCTGGAATTGCGGCGCAAATTGCTGTTCCGCTTATTGGCGAAGTTCGATTTCGATCGGCCCAACCGGCATTATGAGCTTGTCACCTCGCCTCTGCCCCACCCTGACGAACAGTCGCAGGTCAACGCATTCTTCCGGATCTGAGCCTCAGCCCGATTGCCCCCGACGCCCGCTCAGGGTAAGCCGTGAGCGGTAACAAAGGAGGCTGGGATGATATTGTGTTGTGGCGAAGCCCTGATCGACATGCTGCCGCGCGAAACCGGGGCGGGCGAGGCTGCTTTTGCCCCCTATGCGGGCGGCGCCGTGTTTAACACCGCAATTGCGCTGGGGCGGCTTGGAGCAGAAACCGGGTTTTTCTCGGGTCTTTCAACCGACCTCTTTGGCACCATCCTGACCGACAGCCTTGCGGCCTCCAAGGTTCAGGCCGATCTGGCCGTGCGCTCGGATCGCCCCACAACGCTGGCTTTCGTCACCCTCACCAATGGGCAAGCGAAATATGCGTTTTATGACGAAAACACCGCCGGGCGGATGATGACGCCCGATGATCTGCCAGAGCTGCCGAAC
>JARRIY010000223.1:0-4109 GCA_037379985.1 Maritimibacter sp. | reverse complement strand
CTGAATCGGCACGGGTGAAATGAGCAAACTCCCTCCCCTGCGCTATCAGCGCGATCCGGCGGCGATCTATGCCGAGAGCTTTGCTACCGTACAGCGCGAGGCGCGGCTGGATCGTTTCACGCCCGGGTTGGCCCAGCTTGCCACGCGGCTGATCCATGCTTGCGGCATGGTCGAAGTGGCCGACCGGTTGGCTTTTACGCCCGAGGCCTATGAGGCCGGGCATGAGGCGCTGGCCAACGGCGCCCCGGTGCTTTGCGATTGCGAAATGGTCGGCGCGGGCATCATCCGCCGTTACCTGCCTGCGGGCAATGAGGTGATCGTCACCCTCAATGATCCCGCCGTGCCCGACCGTGCGAAAGAGATCGGCAATACCCGCTCTGCCGCCGCTGTCGAGCTTTGGGAGAGCCGCCTTGAGGGCGCCGTGGTTGCCATCGGCAACGCCCCCACTGCCCTCTTTCGCCTGCTGGAAATGCTCGATGCAGGTGCGCCGAAACCGGCGGTGATCCTTGGCTTTCCGGTCGGCTTTGTCGGCGCGGCGGAAAGCAAGGCGGCACTCGCCAATAACCCGCGCGGCTGCAATTTCGTCGCCCTGCGTGGCCGTCGTGGCGGCTCGGCCATGGCCTCTGCCGCCGTCAACGCCCTGGCCGCTGGCCTTCCGGAGATCTCATCATGACCCCTTGGCTGCATATTGTCGGTATCGGCGAAGACGGGCTGCCTGGCCTGAGCCCCGCCACCCGCGCAGTGGTGGAAGCGGCCGAGGTGATCCTTGGCGGCGGACGGCATCATGAGCTCACCGAAGGGGTGATGGCGGAACGCATCGCCTGGCCCTCGCCTTTTGACGCCCTGATCGACACGCTGGTCGAGCTGCGCGGCAAACGCGTTGTGGTTCTGGCCTCGGGCGATCCGCTCTGGTTCTCGGTCGGCTCGCGGATCGGGCGCCGCATCGACCCCGCCGAAATCATCTATCACCCGATGGTATCGGCTTTCCAACTTGCCGCAGTGCGTATGGGCTGGTCGATGGCCGATCTCGAAACCCTCACCGTGCATGGTCGCCCGGTCGAGCAGATGATCGCCTTCATCCAGCCCGATGCGCGGCTGTTGATCCTGACCACCGGAGCCGAAACCCCGGACCAGATCGCGGAATTCCTGACCGAACGCGGCTTTGGCGACAGCACCATGAGCGTGCTTGCCAATATGGGCGGGCCGGACGAGGCGCGCTTTGATGGCGTGGCAAAAGATTGGTCGCATGAGGTGCCGCCCTTCAACACGCTGGCGGTGGAATGCATTGCCGCCCCCGATGCCGCCCTGTTGCCGCGCGTGCCGGGGCTGGCCGATGAGCTGTTTCAGCATGACGGCACCATGACCAAGCGCGAAGTGCGCGCGATCACACTGGCAAAACTGATGCCGATGCGCGGCGCGCTCCTCTGGGATATCGGCTGCGGCTGTGGCTCGGTCGCGGTGGAATGGATGCGCGCGGCGCGCTATGCCCGTGCCATCGGGATTGAACCGCGCGCCGACCGTCAGGCGCTGGCGGCTGCCAATGCGCTAGCCCTCGGCACCCCGCGTCTGGAACTGATCGAAGGAAATGTGCCGGATGCGCTGACCGGGCTGGAAGCCCCCGATGCCGTGTTCATCGGCGGCGGGCTGTCGGAAGCCAGCTTCACTGCCGCATGGGAGGCGCTGAAGCCGCTGGGCCGTCTGGTTGCCAATGCGGTGACGCTGGAAAGCCAGTCGGTACTGGCCGAGCTGCACAAGCGGCATGGCGGCGACCTGACCCAGATCGCGATTGCCCGCGCCGAGCCTTTGGGGCCGCGCACCGGCATGACGCCGCTGCGCCCGGTGATGCAATGGAGCCTTGTGAAACGATGACAGGCAAACTGATTGGCGTCGGGCTTGGCCCCGGGGCGCCGGACCTTCTGACCCTGCGCGCCGCCCGCCTGATCGAAGCGGCAAAGGTGATCGCCTATCCGGCCCTGCCCGGCACCGAAAGCTTTGCCCGCCGCATCGCCGCCGGTTTCATCGCCGAGGGCACGCATGAGATCGTGATGGAAATCCCGATGACCCGCGAACGTGCGCCCGGGCAGGCCGCCTATGATCTTGGTGCCAACCGGATTGCCGAGGCGCTGGATGCGGGCGAAGACGTGGTGGTGCTCTGCGAGGGTGATCCCTTCTTCTACGGCTCTTTCATGTATCTGCACGCCCGGCTGGCAGATCGTTACGATGTCGAGGTTGTGCCCGGCGTCACCTCGATCAACGGCGCTGCCGCTCAGGCCCAAAAACCCCTGACCGCGCGCAATGAAGTGCTGGCGACAATCCCGGCCCCGCTGGACAGCGATGAAATTCGCGCCCGGATCGAACGGGCTGACAGTATCGTGCTGATGAAACTCGGCCGTCATCTGGGCCGCGTCCGCACGCTGCTGAGTGATCTCGACCTGCTTGACAGCGCCACCTATATCGAACGCGCCACGCTCAGCGAGGAAGTGATCCTTCCGCTTGCCGAAGCGCCCGACCCCGCCCCCTATTTTTCCATGATCCTTGTCACGAAAGGCGCCGATCCGTGGCTCTGACCCCCGTTATTCTCTGCCTCAACAGTGCCGGTGCCGACACCGCGCATCGTCTTGCCGAAGCCCTGAACGCCCCCGTGCATGGTCGCGAGGGCCGGGTGGAAAAGGCCGATGCCTTTTTCCCCGATGCGCTGGAGCATATCCGCACGCTGTTTGCCGCAGGCACGCCGATTATCGGGGTGTGCGCTTCGGGCATCCTGATCCGCGCAGTCGCGCCCTTGCTGGCTGACAAACGCAGCGAACCGCCGGTGCTGTCAATTGCCGATGATGGCTCGGTTGTGGTGCCGCTTCTGGGCGGGCATCGCGGCGCCAACCGTCTGGCGCGCGAAATCTCCGATCTGCTCTCCGGTCAGGCGGCAGTGACCACGGCGGGCGATGTGGCGCTTGGCGTCGCGCTTGACGAGCCGCCGCTGGGCTACCGCCTGCAAAACCCCGATGACGCGAAAGCGGTGATGGCCGCGCTGCTTTCCGGCGCCGCGCCCCGGGTGATCGGCGACAATATCTTTGATCTGGACAGCGCCGAGGATGGCAGTGTCGATCTGATCGTCACCGACAAAGCGATTGTGGGCGACGAGACCCAGCTGGTCTATCATCCGCAAAGCTACATCCTCGGCCTCGGTTGCGCCCGCAACTGCCCCACCGATGAGCTGCGCCAATTGGTAGCCGATACGCTGGCCAGCGCCGGTATTGCGCCCGGCGCCATTGCCGCGATTGCCACGCTGGATCTGAAAGCCGATGAGCCTGCGATGAACGCGCTGGCGCGTGAGCTGGGCGTGCCGCTGCGCCTGTTCACCGCCGAAGAGCTTGACGCGATGACCCCGCGCCTTGCCAACCCGTCAGAGATCGTCTTTGCCGAGGTCGGCACCCATGGCGTGTCGGAAGCCGCCGCGCTCGCCGGGGCAGATTGCACCGAGCTGAGCATCGAAAAGCACAAATCAGCCAATGCCACCTGTGCGCTCGCCAAAGCGCCTGCGCCGATCACCGCTCTCAACGGGCGCGCACGCGGGCATCTGTCGATTGTCGGCATCGGCCCGGGGCAGTCAAGCTGGCGCACCCCGGAAGCCAGCCGCCTGATTTCCGAGGCGGAAGAGCTGGTCGGCTATGGCTTCTATATCGACCTGCTCGGCCCGCTGGCCGCAGGCAAAACCCGCAGCGATTTCCCGCTGGGTGGCGAGGAAGACCGCTGCCGTTACGCACTGGAACAGGCCGCCAAGGGCAAGAACGTGGCGCTGATCTGTTCGGGCGATGCGGGCATCTATGCGATGGGCGCGCTGGTATTTGAACTGATGGATCGCGGCCCTGACGAGATGGGCGTGAGCGATGCCGCCCGCCGGGTTGACGTGACCTCGACCCCCGGCATTTCGGCGCTGCAAGCCGCCGCGGCCCGCGCCGGGGCTCCGCTGGGCCATGATTTCTGCGCCATTTCGCTTTCTGATCTGCTCACCCCCACCGACACCATCCGCAGCCGCTTGAAAGCCGCGGCCGAGGGCGATTTTGTCATCGCCTTCTACAATCCGGTGTCGAAGCGCCGCCGCACCCTGCTGG
>JARRIY010000222.1:0-8103 GCA_037379985.1 Maritimibacter sp. | reverse complement strand
CCCGCTGCCGGTTGAAGCGGATGCCGGGCACCGTATCTTTGACCGCGCGTGGCAGAACGTATTGATCATCCGTGCCTTCAATCAAGGTGTTATCGGCTATGCGCCGCCGCTGTGCTGCACCGAGGCGGAAATCGACGCCATCGTCGAACGCACGCGGATGACGCTGGATCAGACTCTGGAAGACAAAGACGTGCGGCGCGCGCTGAAAGGCTGAGCGATAAACGGGGGCCCTTGGCGACAGCGGCCCCCGACCTCAATCCTCTTCGACGATCGAGGCGAGGGGGAAATGCGATTTCACAATCGGCGATTTCAGGATGACAAAGGTGAAATACTTGTCGATCCCGATCTCCATCTCGATCAGGCGTTCCATGATCGCCTGATACTCGGTGATCCCTGCGGTCATGAATTTCACCAGATAATCGTAGCCCCCCGACACCAGGTGGCATTCGATGACGGCATCGATCTTTTCGACAGCCGACAGAAACCGCGCAAAGTCGATCTGCCGGTGGTTTCGCAGTGTGATCTCGGTGAAAACGGTCAGGCTCTGGCCCAATTTGGCAATATCGATCTGCGCCGAATAGCCGGTGATATAGCCTTCGGACTGCAATTTTTTGACGCGCATCAGGCAAGGGCTCGGCGACAGATGCACCAATTCCGCCAGCTCGACATTGGTGATCCGGCCGTTTTTCTGCAGCTCAGACAGAATTCTGATGTCGATTTTGTCCAGTTTCATGCGCGCCATCCTGTCCCTGTTCAAACCATGAATACTACGCGAAGGCATGATCCGTCATCAAAATCATGGCCGCGCGAGCATTCCGGCCCGCGCTCTGCCTGATTAAAACTCGGCGACCTTGCCCCATGCCGAGCGGTTCAATCGTTCGGAGGCGTAGGGGCGCGGATCGACGATGGGGTCATCGCCCGAAATGAGATCGGCAATCAAATGGCCCGCGCCGGGGCCAATGCCAAAGCCATGCCCGCTGAACCCGGCGGCGAGGATGAAGCCCGGCACGCCCTCCACTTCGCCGATAGCCGGAACGCCGTCGGGTGTGCTGTCGATATAACTCGCCCAGGTGTTCTCAATCTCGCAACGCGCCAGATCGGGAAGCAAGGCACCGGCCCGCTCATAGGTCAGGCGGATCTGGCCGCTATCCGGTTTCGGATCAAGGATACGGGCGCGCTCCATGGGCGTGACCTCATCCAGATCCCATTTCTTTAGGCTTTCATGACCCAGACGCCAACCTTGCGTTCCACCGGGCGCCAGCGAGCGCCAGCGGCGGGCGAACATCGGCACAAATTCACGGCTGAACCGGATCTGCTGCGGCGAAGTATCGACGCGGGCCCGCCCGCTGATTGCCAGCGTATAGCCGCCGTTGAGGCGGCGGGTGAGCGTGACGTCGGACGTATGCAGCACATCGGGCAGCCCTTCCTTGGGCGGTGACACCGCGAGGATTGACGACCGCACCGAGGCCTGCGGGAACCGGATGCCCAGTTGGTGGCAGAAGGATGAAGCCCAGGCACCACCGGCCATCACCACCGTTTTGGTGCGGATGGTGCCCGCCTCGGTCACCACGCCGCTCACCCTTCCGCCTGACAGCTCCAGCCCGCGCGCCGCACAATTCTGATGCACGGTGCCGCCGAGTTTCATCATCGCGTTCGCAACCTGCGGCACGGCGACCGACGGGTCAGCGATGCCATCGGTGGGAGAGAACACGCCACCTTTCCAGCTTTTGCCGGTGGCACTGCCCCGTTCGCCAGCTTCCTTGGCGCTCAACACATGCGAGGTCACACCGACGGTCTTGGCAAAGTCACGCCATTTGGCCCAGCCCGCGATCTCGCTCTCGTCCTGCGACAGATAAAGAAGTCCGCAGCGGCGGAACCCGACATCGGCACCGATCTCGCTGGCCAGGGCCTCCCAAAGCGCAAGGCTTTTGGTGGCCATCGGCAATTCGCGCGCGTCGCGGTTCTGCTGGCGGCACCATCCCCAGTTACGGCTGGATTGTTCTGCCGCAACGCGGCCTTTCTCTACCAAGGCAACTTTGATCCCGCGTTGCGCGAGATAATAGGCAGAAAACACGCCCACGACACCGCCGCCGATCACGACGACATCGGCCTCGGACGGTAGCGAGGGGCTTGAATCAATATGCATGAGCGGTGCGGGCATCGTATTCCTCCGGTCTTTGCTCAATCCTAGCCGAGGTTGCACATCACCATGCAGCGGAGTTGGCCCCGGGGCGGAATTTTCTGCGGAAAACGGGCCCGGTTTCAGGGGATTGCTTGGTTGAGGCGTTGTTGCACAGATCAACCCGAGCGCAAAACGCGCGCCGGCAATTTGACCCATCTCTATTTTGCGCTTGGCGGGCCGGGCGCGGTGAATCCTTAGTGCGCTCCATCCGCTGACCACCATTCCAAGAAGACCACAGCGCGATCAATCCATCTCGCTGGAACAAACTATAGCGTCTCTTAAGTGGTGGGCGCAGGGCTGATCGCACTGACGATATTCCACCAAGGCTTCGGGCTGCCCTTGGACTGGCAGCATAAATTGCCGTCGCCACCCCTTATCGCAATGCGCCTGAGGGGCAGCGTTTCTTTCAGATCATGTCTATCGGGTGATTGCCGAAGGTGCCGGGTCTGGGGCGGAGAACCATGTCCAGTCATACGGTCATCGCCGCCGCTCTGCTGCACCGGCGATGAGAGCAACGAGCCCCGTTTAGAGCTGAACCGAGCGCTGGACGTTCCCGGGATTCGGGCCGCGAGGGAGGGGTCATGAAATGCTGGGGAGGGCGACAATTCAGCAGAATCTGCTGCTGGAGTCTCCGCTTTCGACCCGTTCCCCCCAAGCGGAAGCCTAAACTGAAACGAACAAACACAACGAAAATCATACCCAACGGAGAACATAATGTCTCAGCAATGGAATGACAAAGATCGTGCGCTGGTCACGGATATGATGCGCCGAGGCGCAGGTCGCCGTGATGTGTTGCGCCTGCTGGGTGCAGGAGGGATGGCGATGGCTTCGGCCGGAACGCTCCTTTCCAGCGCTGGGCGCGCATTTGCGGCCACGCCGGTAAGAGGCGGCTCGATTCGAGTGGCTGGTAGCGCCTCGTCGAACTCCGATACCCTCGACCCGGCAAAGGCGTCGAAGGGCGTCGATTACGTGCGGATTTCGGCCTATTACAACCGGCTAACCGTTCTTGACGGCTCCGGCGCGCCGCAGATGGAGCTGGCCGAGAGCGTCGAGAGCGCCGACGCCCAAACCTGGACCGTCAAACTGAAAAGCGGTGTGACCTTCCACAACGGTCAAAGCCTGACCTCGGCCGATGTGGTCTATTCGCTCGCCCGTCACCTCGACGAGGCGGTCGGTTCGAAAGCCAATTCCATCGCCAAACAGATGACCTCGATCCGCGCCCTTGATCCGCTGACCGTCGAGATCGGGCTGGAAGCCCCCAATGCAGACCTGCCGACCCTGCTAGCGCTGCATCATTTCATGATCATCGCCGACGGCACCACCGATTTCAGCACTGCCAATGGCACCGGTCCGTTCATGAGCGAAGTGTTCGAACCCGGCGTGCGCTCGGTTGGGGTGCGTAACCCGAACTACTTCAAGAACGGCTATCCCTATCTCGACTCCTTCGAGTTTTTTGGCATCGCCGATGAATCCGCTCGTGTGAACGCGCTGCTCTCGGGTGATGTGCAAATCGCGGGTACGGTCAAACCGCAATACCTGCGTCTGGTGCAGGACAATCCCGACATCACGCTGGTGCGCAATAATGCTGGCAACTACACAAACCTCAACGTGCGGCTCGATCTCGATCCGGGCTCGCGCGACGGGTTCGTGCAGGGGGTGAAGCATCTGCTGAATCGCGAGTTGATCGTGAATTCGGTTCTTCGCGGCGTTGGTGACGTCGGTAACGACCAACCGGTTCCCGCCTCGAACTTCTACTACAACAACGATCTGCAAGCGGCCGCTTTCGATCCCGACCTCGCACGCCACTTCTTCGAGCAGGCCGGTGTTATGGGCGAGACGATCCCGATTGTCGCGTCGCCGCGTTCGATCCCGACCGCGCACGCCACTTCTTCGAGCAGGCCGGTGTTATGGGTGAGACAATCCCGATCGTTGCGTCGGATGCTGCCGACCTTTCGGTGGAAATGGCCATCGTCCTGCCGCAGGCAGGCAGCGAGATCGGCATGAAGTTCGACATCCAGCGTGTCCCGGCGGATGGCTACTGGTCGAATTACTGGCTGAAAGCGCCGACCCATTTCGGCAACATCAACCCGCGCCCGACACCGGATGCCTATTTCTCGCTGTTCTACGCGTCGGATGCGCCCTGGAACGAAAGCCAATTCCGTTCGGAGCGTTTCGACTCCATGCTGCGCGAGGCGCGCGGGCTGCTCGATTCCGACCGCCGCAAAGCGATCTATGGCGACATGCAGGCCATGGTTGCGAACGAGGCACACGGCGATCCCGGCCCGGATCGGCGGCACCGATGCCACCAGCGCGAATGTCCAGGGTCTGGAGCCGCATCCGCTCGGTGGCCTGATGGGCTACGGCTTCGCTGAGCATGTCTGGCTGAACAGCTAATCACCAACAAAAGAAAGGGGCGCCCCATGTCTAAGATACTACTCCCAATCATGATGGGGCGTCTCGCCATCGGGCTGGTGACGCTGCTGATCGTCGCCATCGTCGTCTTCGGTGCAACCATGCTGCTGCCCGGCGATGTGGTCGAGGTGATGCTTGGTCAGGCCGCCACGCCTGAAGCGGTGGCCGGGCTGCGCAGCGCCATGCATCTGGACGACCCCGCACCCCTGCGCTTTGCCTATTGGTTTTGGGGGCTGCTGCACGGTGATCTGGGGCAATCCTATGCCAGCGACTTGCCGGTGGCCAAACTGATCGCTTCGCGCCTGCCCAACACGCTGCGCCTGGCTGCGATTACCGCCGCCATCTCGGTGCCGCTGTCGCTTTTCCTCGGCATTACCGCTGCAGTGATGCGCGGCAGGTTCTACGACCGGGCCGTCAGCATCCTGACCGTGAGCGTGATTTCGGTGCCTGAATTCGTCACCGCAACGCTGGCCGTTCTGATCTTCTCGGTGTGGCTCGGCTGGCTGCCGTCACTCTCGCATCTCTACCATGCCGACAGTCTTGGGGCCATTCTGCGCGCCTATGCGATGCCGGTCATCACCCTGACCTTCGTGGTCTCGGCACAGATGATCCGCATGACACGCGCCGCTGTGATCGAGACGCTGGATTCCCCCTATGTCGAGATGGCCGTGCTCAAAGGTGCATCGCCCACCCGCGTGGTGCTGCATCATGCCCTGCCGAATTCTCTGGGGCCTATCGTCAACGCGATGGCGCTGTCACTTTCGTATCTTCTGGGCGGGGTGATCATCATCGAGACGATCTTCAACTACCCGGGCATCGCCCGGCTGATGGTGGATGCCGTGGCGACCCGCGATCTGCCGCTAATCCAGAGCTGCGCCATGATCTTCTGCATCGGTTACCTGATCCTCGTGATGCTGGCCGACATCATCGCGCTCATCGCCAACCCCAAACTGCGAGGATAATCCCGTGATTGTGTTCGGCTACCGCTTCCCACTGCCCGGCCTCATCGGCTTTTCGGCCTTGCTGATCTGGTCGACCGTGGCTGTTTTCGCGCCATTGATCGCGCCGCATGGCGTTGGCGAGATCGTGGATTTCGACATCTTCACCCCGATGTCCGACCGTTTTCTTTTTGGCACCGACTACCTTGGTCGCGACGTGCTTTCGCGTATTCTGATGGGCGCACGGGTGACCATCGGCATCGCGTTCCTGGCCGTTACATTTGCAGTGAGCATGGGGGTTGGTCTGGGTATGGCAGCCGCCCTGATCGGTGGGCGCTTCGATACTGTGTTGAGCCGGTTTCTGGACGCTCTGAGTTCGATCCCGTCGAAGCTGTTCGCGCTGGTCGCGGTGGCTGGCGGCGGGTCGTCGATCCCGATGCTGATCTTCATTCTGGCGATCATCTACACGCCCGGCTCCTACCGCTTCGCCCGCTCGCTGGCGGTGAACGTGAACGCGATGGATTACGTCACCGTTGCGCGGTTGCGGGGCGAGAACCTGCCTTATCTGGCCTTCTCCGAGATACTGCCCAACATCCTCGGCCCTGTGCTGACCGATTTCGGCCTGCGCTTTGTCTTCATCGTGTTGCTGTTGTCAGGGCTGTCCTTCCTCGGCCTGGGCGTGCAGCCTCCCATCGCCGACTGGGGCGCATTGGTGCGCGAGAATATCGGCGGGCTGTCCTTTGCGGCCCCGGCTGTGATCGCGCCGTCGCTCGCACTGGCCAGCCTGACCATCGCCGTCAACATGACCATCGACAACCTGCCGGTGAAAATCCGCGATAGGAGTGAATGACATGCCCCTCGTTTCTGTTTCCAACCTACATGTCGAGGCAGCCAGCGACGCGGGCCGCATTATCGAGATCATCAAAGGCGTTTCCTTCGATGTGAAGGAAGGCGAGATCGTTTCGCTGATCGGCGAGAGTGGCTCGGGCAAATCCACCATCGCGCTCAGCCTGATGGGCTATACCCGCAGTGGCTGCCGGATTGCGGGCGGTGAAGTGAGCGTGGACGGGCATGACATCATCAAGATGAATGAAGCCGCCCGCGAAGACCTGCGCGGCGCCGTGGTTTCCTATATCCCGCAAAGTGCTGCAGCGGCTTTCAATCCGTCGCACCGGATTCTGCGGCAGGTCATTGAGGCCGCCCAGATCCACGGGCTGTTGCCCGAAGCCGAGGCCAAGGCGCGCGCCATCGAGCTGTTCCGGGCGCTGGCCCTGCCTGACCCGGAAACCATCGGTCAACGCTATCCGCATCAGGTCTCGGGCGGTCAGTTGCAGCGGTTGGCGGCGGCCATGGCGCTGATCACCCATCCCAAACTGGTCATCTTCGACGAACCGACCACCGCGCTTGACGTGACAACGCAGGTCGAGGTGTTGCGGGTGTTCAAACGCGTCATGCGCGATATTGGTATCGCAGGGGTCTATGTCAGCCACGATCTGGCGGTCGTGGCTCAAGTCGCCGACCGCATCGTCGTGCTGCGTCAAGGCGAGATTCAGGAGGAAGGGGTGACGGAAGACCTTCTTGAAGGCGCCAAGCATCCCTATACACGTGAATTGCTTGACGCCTTCCACCCGGTCCCGCGCGCCGCCGCCGGGATTGCCAGCACCAAACCTGCTACGGAAACGCCGCTTTTGGAGCTGTCCGATCTTACGCTCGGCTATGGAAGGAAGGGTGCGGACGGTCTGCCTGCCGTCGTTGCCGTCAAGGATGTCAGCCTGAGCCTGCACAAAGGGCAAAATCTGGGGATCATCGGCGAAAGCGGGTCGGGGAAATCAACACTGGCGCGGGCGGTGGCTGGCCTGCTGCCGCCGGCCATGGGGAAGATGCGATTTGACGGGGGCGAACTTGCGCCCGAGGCATCGGCGCGCAGCGCAGACGACTTGCGCAATATCCAGATCGTGTTCCAGCACGCGGATACGGCGCTAAACCCACGCCGCAGCATCCATGAAATCCTCGGCCGGCCGCTGAGTTTCTACCATGGCATGAAAGGCGCGCAGCGAGCGGCCCGGGTGGACGAATTGCTCGACATGGTGCATTTGCCGCGATCCTTGCGTGATCGGCACCCCGGCGAATTGTCTGGCGGTCAGAAGCAACGCGTGAACCTCGCGCGGGCACTGGCCGCCGATCCGAAACTGATCCTCTGTGACGAGGTGACCTCGGCACTGGATACGGTCGTCGCCGCCGCCATCATCGACCTTCTGAAAGAGCTTCAGCGCGAGCTCCACCTGTCTTACCTGTTCATCAGCCACGACCTGTCGACCGTACGCGCGATTTGTGACGAAGCCGCGGTGATGTATCTGGGTGAAAACGTCGAAAATCTGAGCGCTGCGGGCATGGAAATGGGTGGAACCCATCCCTATACGCGCCTTCTGTTTTCATCGGTGCCCAGGCTCGACCCAACCTGGCTCGACACTCTGGAACAGGATCGCCCCATATTGGCTGCCGCGCAATAACGGTTCGGGGATCTATCCCCGAAACGCCGTCGCCGCAGGTATGAAGACACCCGCCCGAACT
>JARRIY010000221.1:0-10341 GCA_037379985.1 Maritimibacter sp. | reverse complement strand
TTCTCTTCGTCAATGATCCTTGCAACCTGTTTCCAAAGGTCGTCTCTTTCCCGGTCACCAATTGCGGCGGGACCCGCTTTGTAGGCAACTGTCAGGGCGTCCAGAACGTCTCTACGCTCGGCATTCGAAAAGAAATCCACCCAATCCACGTAGCTGCTAAATTTGTATTTCACGACTGGAATACCCAGTTCAGCCTCTAAAAAGCCTCCCAGCCAAGTATCTAGGTTCTTTCCGCCAGGGAAATACCGCTTGAAACATGCCCCCAATCGTCGACGCATCCGGACACTATCTGATGTGACGGAATCCTCGGTCAGATAGATATGAGAGAACCGCTTCCCGAGTTGAGGTTTTTCGCTCACCCCCTACCCCCTCAACACCTCTTCAAACTCCCGCCATTCGCCTTTCGACATGCCGGAATTTTCCTGCGTCACCTGCTCGCCCTTCACCATCCGGCGCACGCAGTCGAGTGCGGTGGCGGAGAGGGACGCGCCGCCCATGCGGTAGTCTTCGAAAGCGCCATAGGCGGCGGGCACCCAGTCGGCGACCACGGCGGCGATGGCTTCGGCATAGACGCGGATTTCGTATTGGGCATGCGGGTCGGCGCGCAGGCGCAGGAAGTGGAAGAGGTTGTGCAGGTCCACTTTCCAGTACCATTGGGTGTAGATATTGGCGGGCAGGTTCATCCGGGCGAGTTCGCGGGCCAGCCCCGCCTGCCCGTCCTGCGAAATCATCGCCTCGTAATTGTCGTATGACCGGGCCGAATCCGCTTTCAGGATTTCCAGCACCTTGGCGGCTTCTTCGTCGCTGAGCAGCTCGCCCCGACCCTGATTGTTCACCGTCGATTGCGCGGCGATATGTTCGCGCGCCGGGATATAGAACTCGCGGTCGAGGATCGAATAGCGCGCCGAATATTCGTTCACATTGGCGGTGCGGTGGCGGATCCATTGCCGGGCGACAAAGACCGGCAGTTTCACATGCAGTTTGATCTCGCACATTTCGAACGGGGTCGAGTGCCAGTGCCGCATCAGATAGCGGATCAGCCCTTCATCATTGGTCACGCTCTTGGTGCCGGTGCCGTAGCTCACCCGCGCGGCCTGACAGATCGCGGCATCGTCGCCCATATAGTCGATCACCCGGACAAAGCCGTGATCGAGCACGTCATGGGCGGTATAAAGGTGGTTTTCCATCCCCGGAGCCACGGCGCGCAGGGTTTCCTGCCCCTGGCTGCGAAGGGCATCAATCTCGGCTTGTTGTTCAGGGCTGAGGGGCATGGCGAATCTCTCTCTCTGGTCGATACCCCACTATATCTTGCGGAAGGGGTTATGGCACCATCCAGATGCATGACGGGAGAAGAACGCACGCCGGATCGCAGCCCCCGGGCCTTTTGAGGTTTCCCCGAGGGCAAGCCGCCCCATCACCTGCCCCCCGCGCCCACACACACGCAAAATAGCCTCGTGACTTCTGCCACGAGACTTGCAAGCGTTCCTGTGGCGCGGTTGCGCCGAATTAGTAGATGTAGCGGATCTGGTCGGCCCAGAACCGTTCCATGCGTTTTAGCGAGCCGTTGATATCGTCCAGCGCCGCCGGGCTCAGCACGCCCTTGGCCTGCAGACCCTCGGCCTGACGACCGAACAGATCGGTCACAATGGTCCGGATCTCACGGCCTTTTTCAGTGAGCTTCACCCGCACCGACCGCCGGTCAATCTCTGACCGCTGGTGATGCATATAGCCCATATCGACGAGCTTTTTGAGGTTATAGGACACGTTCGAGCCCTGATAATAGCCGCGCGATTTCAGCTCGCCCGCCGTCACCTCATTCTCGCCGACATTGAACAAAAGCAATGCCTGCACTGGGTTAATTTCGAGCACGTTCAAGCGCTCGAATTCATCCTTGATCACATCAAGCAGCAGCCGGTGCAGCCTTTCCACCATGGCCAAAGTATCAAGATACTGGCCGAAATAGGCTGTCTCCGACCCCTGATCAATCGGGGTATGGATGCTCATTCGCGTCTCCACCTTTCCAGTCGTTCCATGCGACTTTCGGCGGAAAATTCCAATATTCAGTTAAAGGCACTGAAAAATATCGCGAAAAAGGCCCTTTTTTCCCAAAGCTTGGTTAACCGCGCACGGTTTTATCCGCATGGGCCGCGATTTCACCCACCAGAGCGGCGAAACGCTCCGGTGGGGCAACCTGCCCCGAGACCCATTGATAGAGATCATGATCGTTCTCATCGAGCATAACCTCATAGAGATCGAGCACACCCGCATCCATGCCGGCAAGCATCTCATCGGCATAGTTGCCAAGAATGATGTCCATCTCTTTGATCCCCCGGCGATGCGAGCGCATCGACAGGCGTTTCAGGCGGTTCTCGGGGTTTTCACTCATGCGCTTTTGCTTCCCAAAGCTTCACGTAGACGTTTTTCGATCCGGGCGATCCGGATCGAGGCATCGTCAATATCGCCCCGCAGCTCGCGCAGTTCCAGCAGAAGCTGGCGTTCGCCGTGATCCAGCGAATGCTCGGTGCCCGGCGGGTCGATGCCTTCACCGGCGCCATTCAGCAGCCACATCAGTGAGACGTTCAGCAGCCCGGCCATCATTTGCAGGCGGTTGGCACGCGGCTCGGAAATGTCGTTTTCCCAACCCACGACCGTTTTGACCTTCACGCCAAGACGGCGACCAAATTCCTTCTGGCTCAGCCCGGCATTTTCGCGCGCGGCAGCAAGCCGATCGCCAAATGTGGCATGTTCATCGGCGTACCAGTCTTTGGTTTCCAGATCGCCTGTGGTCTCACTCATCATGTTCCTCCATGAATGCTGCTTGATCAGCTTTGGCCCCAAGCCTAGAAGATACCGACGCAAAGCACAAATACGGTTCCGACCCCATGAGTTTCCTCTCCGACACGCTGGCGCGCGTGAAACCCTCGCCGACCATTGCCGTTACCACTCTGGCGGCCGAACTGAAAGCCGCCGGGCGCGATGTGATCGGGCTTGGCGCGGGCGAACCCGATTTCGACACGCCCGACAACATCAAAGCCGCCGCCAAGGCCGCGATTGATGCGGGCAAGACCAAATACTCCGCCCCCGATGGCATTCCCGAGCTGAAACGGGCGATCTGCGACAAATTCGCCCGCGAAAACGGGCTGAGCTACGAGCCGAAGCAAATCAGCGTCGGCACTGGCGGCAAGCAGATTCTCTATAATGCCCTGATGGCGACCCTGAACCCGGGTGATGAGGTGATCATCCCTGCCCCCTATTGGGTCAGCTACCCGGATATGGTGCTGCTGGCAGGCGGCGAGCCGGTGATGGTCGAATGCGGGGCCGAGACCGAATACAAGATGACGCCCGAGATGCTGGAAGCCGCGATCACCCCGCGCAGCAAATGGCTGATCTTCAACTCGCCCTCCAACCCCACTGGCGCGGCCTATTCCGAGGCCGAGCTGAAAGGGCTTACCGATGTGCTGATGCGCCATCCGCATGTCTGGATCATGTCCGATGACATGTATGAACACCTGGTGTTTGACGATTTCAAATTCACCACGCCCGCGCAGATCGAACCCGGCCTTTATGATCGCACCCTCACCTGCAACGGCGTGTCGAAAGCCTATGCGATGACGGGCTGGCGGATCGGTTATGCTGGCGGTCCGGTCGAGCTGATTTCGGCGATGCGGATGATCCAGTCGCAAAGCACCTCGAACCCCTGCACCATCAGCCAATGGGCCGCGGTCGAAGCGCTGACCGGCCCGCAGGATTTTCTGGCCGAAAACCGGGCGATCTTCCAGCGTCGCCGCGATCTGGTGGTGAAACTGCTGAACGAAGCGCCCGGCATCAGACGAAGCGCTGACCGAAGCCTGTGGCCGGATCAAAACCTTTTGCGCCGGGCTGAGCTAAGGGCTGCTCTCTTATAACGGCCCCATAGGCCGGGCTTCAGCCCGGCCCCTCCATCCCCCCGCACCTCCCCGGGTAGGCAGGCCCGCATGAAGTACGGCCAAATCGCCCCTATGATTTTACAAAGATCACTTGCTCGGTACCGAACCGTTCAAGCCGTGTTCCTTCGACAAACCCAAGGCCTGAGAGCAGTCGGCAGGACCCCGCATTCGCAGACTGCGTTTCTGCGATGACCCTTTCTAGCCCGAGATCGTTGATGGCATGACCAACAACGCGGGCCGTTGCTTCACTCGCGAAACCCTGCCCCCAAGCTGACGGTTTAAACTGGTACGACACTTCGAAATCCCTGCCATCTTTATGCGGGCTCAGTTCCAACAGGCCGATTGCGGCTTTTTGCATTTGCGGTCGAACCACCCAAATCCCAGTGCTGGGAACGCCGTCCAGAGAGTGCCGGAACTGCGCCAGCCGTCTGCGCCGGGGAACAGGGCCGCCCAAGAACCGGCGCACTTTGACATTGCCCGCCAGCTTCCAAAAGAAAAGGGCGTCACCCCACGTCAGGGGCGCGAGCTTCAGTCTTCTTGTCTGCAAGTGCGGGGCGATCTCCATGCGGACACTCTAATAGGTTTCTCTCCTGAGACAGAGTTGTTTCGCTGCGGCCAACCTCACGGTGCAATCTGCGAGCCAAAATGCAGACCGGACAGTAGACCAGCCCGCAGACCGGGCTTCAGCCCGGCATCAACCACATCTTTCCCCGCGCCCGATCCGGTCCTCCTTTTGCCCCGCAATCGCACAATTCCGCCCCCGCCGCCCTGCTTGCCCCTTGCGACGCGGCAGGCAGCTTGGTTAACTGTCGCGAAGTGGGGCCAACCGCCGGGATCCGGCAGAAAAGCAAAGCATCATATGACGCATCTTCCCGACTATTTTTTCCGGGTCCGTGAAAACGGCGCTTTCGTGTTTCGTGTGGATACGGAAAACCGCCATCGCCGCATCGAGATGGATCAGATCGCCATGGCCAATCTGCGCAGCGGCGAGATCAAGCCTCATGGCGGGCGCGATCTGACGCCCGAGGATCTGGCGGCGATTGAGACCTGGATGGAAGAGCGTCGCGCTCTGCTTGCCGCCCGCGATATCGACGACATCCTGCGCACGGTCGATCACCTGAACCTGACCGCGCAATGGGCGCAATCGCGCGCCTCGGATGAAGATCTGGATGCCGTCACCGATTCCCTGCTTCTGGCCATGCACGCCCTGTCGCCCTGTCGCCCTGTCGCCCTGTCGCCCTGAACGGCTTGATCATACGCGCGCGACTACAAGAAAATCTGCCCATTCAGACGCTTTCCGAGTGAATGCAGCACTTATACTTTTCGAACATTTTAGCTGTGTGAATGCGGAAAAACTGCCAGAAACCTTTCAGATTTTCTACATTCGTGCCGAAGCGCGGAGGAAGCGGCTGGTCAGCAGGATCGCCGCAGCCGTCAGGCCCGAAACCAGCCCCCACCAGACGCCGACAACCCCATAGCCCAGCACTGCGCCGATCAGCCAGCTGGCCGGGGCGCCGATCAGCCAATAGCTCGCGGCGGCGATATACATCGGCGCGCGAGTATCCTGCATGCCGCGCAGCAGCCCGGCGGCGACCACCTGGCTGGCATCGGCAAGCTGAAACAGCGCCGCCATGGTCAGCAGCACCCGCCCCATCTCAAGGATATCTGCGCGCAGCGGTTCATCGCGGCTGACACAGGCCCCGACCAGCAGATCGGGGATGGTGAGAAATGCAATCGCGGCAAGGGCCGCCCAGCCCCCCGCCAGGATATAGGCCGCCAGCGCGCCTTTGCGCAGCCGGGGCACATCATTTGCCCCAAAGGCCCGCCCGGCCCGCACCGTGGCCGCCGATGACAAGCCAAGCTCGGCCAAAAACGCCATCGAGCTGATCTGCAACGCGATGCCATGCGCCGCCAGCGCCACCGCCCCGAACAAGCCGACCAGCAACCCGGAGAAGGAAAACAGCCCGACCTCGGCCAGGGTTGTCAGACCGATATGCCAGCCCATGCGAAACACATCGCGCAGAGCGTCGAAATCCGGCCGCCACAGCCGCTGAAACAGGTGATGATCGGGGAAATTGCGCAACGCAGAGCCCATCAGCACCGCCAGCAACACCAGTTGCACCGCGACCGAGGCAATCGCCGCGCCGCGCATGCCCAGCTCCGGCGCGCCGAAATGTCCGAAAATCAGCACGTAATTCAGCCCGGCATTGGCGGCGGCGGCGGCAAGCGTGGCCACAAGCTGCACCCGCGTATGCTCCTGCGCGGCCAGATAGCTTTTCAGCACCATCACCAGCAGCCCGGGCAGCATGCCCCAGCCGATGATGCGCAGATAGGTTTGCGCCCCCAGCGCCAGATCAGGCTCCTGCCCGATCATCCGCAGCAGCGGCGCGGCAAACCAAAACAGCGGCAGGATCATCAGGCCAAAGCCGATGGAAATCCACATCCCCATCCGCGTGGCCCGGCGAATGCGGATGTCATCGCCGGTTTCCGCCGCCGCCGAGACCAGCGGCATCACCGCCTGCGCAAAGCCCGAGCCGAAAAAGAACATCGGGTAAAACAGCGTTCCGGCCAGCACCATCGCCGCCAGCGCCCGCACATCATACCAGCCCAGCATCACCGTGTCGGTCATACCGATGGCGATCTGCGCCAGATTGCTGCCGACCAGCGGCAGGCCCAGCCCGAGAAGGGCGCGCATATGATCGCGAAGACGTTGCATGCTTCCCTTTGACACGGGGAAGCATCGGGCGGCAAGCCGGGATTACAGCGGTTTGCGCGCCACCATATCGATCAGCGCCGACATGCCGGAATGGCCCGGGCCTTCGTCGATCTCGGCCTCATAGCTGGTGAGCTCCATGAGCTCCAACCCGGCAAATTCCTCGCGCAGCAGCGCCTCGGTATAAAGGTTATCCACCGCGCGCGGCCCGCCGGTGCCAAATTCCAGCTGTTTCGGCGTATAGCCATGCAGCAGGATCACCCCGCCCGGCTTGACGCTGCGGATCATCCCTGCAAACACCCGCGCGCGCTCGGCAGGCGGCATGAACTGGATGAAAATCCCGACCACCAGATCATAGGCCTCCGGCGCCCAATCCCATGTCAGAATATCGGCCTCGCGATCTCGCCATCGGCCACAGCCAAGCCGGTAAGGCCCGGCGCGAAATGTGCCGTGTGACGGGTCAGAAAATCCGCCGGCGCCTTGCCGAAAAGATAGCCCGGCTGGGCAAATCGCTCATCCCACATCGCTCGCTCCTTGTGCTGTGCAAGAGCTAGGCGCGCGGCCCCTCACCGACAAGGGCATACATGGCCGCAGAGGGCAGAAAGCCGGAGCGCGCGCCCCGAGTGGCGCAGATGTTTCAGCAAATCTTGCGACGCGATGCCCGTCACCGCCAGCCCGTTGGCCTGTTCATAGGCGCGGATGGCCGCCGTGGTTTTATCGCCGATCACCCCGTCGGCGCCGCCGGTATCAAACCCGGCGCGGGTCAGCCGCTCCTGTATCTCGCGCCGATCATCCAGCGTCATCCCCTGCGCATCGGCACCGAAATCACCCCGCAGCGGGCCACCGCCTGCCAGCCTGTCGGACAGGTGCCCCACCGCCAGCGCGTATTTCATCGAGTCATTATACCGGCGCAAGACCTTGTAATTTTGGAACAAAAGAAAGGCCGGACCGCCCGCGCCATTGGGCAGGATCAGCTCGGCAGGGCCATGATTGGGGATCTTCCCGCCGCTGGCCAATGTCACGCCGCGCGCGCGCCAATCGGCCACCGACCGGCTCACCAGATCGTCGCGCCCGTGCGGCAGGCGCACTTCCACGCCCCAGAGCTTGCCCGCCTGCCAACCGGATTTCAGCAAATAATGCGCGGTCGAGGCCAGCGCATCAGCCGGATCATCGGCCCAGATATCGCGCCGCCCATCGCCGGTGAAATCCACCGCAAAGGCCTGATAGGTGGTGGGAATAAACTGGGTGTGCCCCATCGCACCGGCCCAGCTTCCGGTCATTTTCGCCGGGGTAATGTCGCCGCGCTGAAGGATCGCCAGCGCCGCCATCAACTGGGTTTCGAAAAAACCCGCGCGGCGGCTTTTCCAGGCCAGCGTTGACAGGGCCGAGATCACCGGCACATCGCCGCGCCGCGCGCCGAACGAGCTTTCCATCCCCCAGATCGCCGCAACCACCTGTTTTTGCACGCCGTATTTCGCTTCGATCTTGCCCAGCACCCGCTTGTGCTTTTTCAGCTTCGCCGCCCCGATGCGCAGACGCTCCGGGCTGGCGGCAATGGCGATATAATCCTCCAGCGTGCGGCGATACTGAAACTGGGCGGTGTCATTTTCGATCACATCGGCGCGGTAGCTGGCATGGCGAAAGGCATTGTCGAAGGTCGCGCCGGAAATGCCTTTGGCCAGCGCCCGTGCCCGCAATTCCCGCACAAATGCCGAATAGCCACCGGGCTGCGCCGGGCGCGGTTTCGGCGGTTCATTCTGCGAGGCCGCCAAAGCGCTGACCGGCCAGCCCGCCCCACCGGAACAGGCCGAAAGCCCCAGCGCCGCCAATCCGAAACTCGCCTGCCTGCGCGACAATTCTGCCATTCCCTGCTCCCCGGGGCTTTGCCCCTTTTTGCCCATCCCCCAAGACGACCCGGACCGATCAGAGCGCTGACCTGAGCTCTGGTCCAAGCTCCGATCCAAGCCTCTTCGGCTATCCGAGGTCTGCGGCTGGGCATACCAAACACGCGCTCAACTTAGGCGAGCGCGTGCGGGGAACAAACAGGTTTTCGCGAGGATGCGGCAAACTGGCAAAGCCGCGCCGGGGCACGCTCCGCGCCCCGGGCTATCTGCCGGTTTTCCCAGTTATTTCCGGCGCAAATCCGGATGGGTGCTGGCGCCGATGATCTGGCTGGCGCCCTGGATCACCTGACTGGCATGGCCGATGATCAGCGGATCCGGGCGATGCGCCACCTTTTCATCCTTATCCGGGTAATCCAGCGTCCAGAGGAAATGCCGCATCGCTTCCAGACGCGCGCGTTTCTTGTCGTTGGATTTCACGATGGTCCAGGGCGCATCGGCGGTGTCGGTGTAGAAGAACATCGCCTCTTTCGCCTCGGTATAATCATCCCATTTGCTCAGCGACGCCTTGTCGACCGGGCTGAGCTTCCAGCGTTTCAGCGGATCGTGTTCGCGCGAGGCAAAGCGTTTGGCCTGTTCATCCTGCGTGACCGAGAACCAGTATTTGTAGAGCTGCACACCGGAGCGCACGAACATCCGTTCCACCTCAGGCGTCTGGCGCATGAATTCCAGATAATCGGTGGGGCTACAGAAGCCCATCACCCGCTCCACACCGGCGCGGTTGTACCAGGACCGGTCATAAAACACCATTTCGCCGCGGGTCGGCAGGTGTTCGATATAGCGTTGGAAGAACCACTGGCCCTTTTCGATCTCGGTAGGTTTGTTCAGCGCCACCACCCGGGCTTCGCGCGGGTTCAGATGCTCCATGAAGCGTTTGATCGTGCCGCCCTTGCCCGCCGCATCGCGACCTTCGAACAGCAGCACGAATTTCTGCCCGGTATCCCCGACCCATTTCTGCACTTTCAGAAGCTCGGCCTGCAGCTTGGCTTTCTCGCGCTCATAACGCGCGGTCTTCATCTTTTTCTTATACGGGTATTCGCCGTTCTCAAACGTATTGCGGATCAGATCCGGCGTGGCCGGGACCGAGACTTCATCTTCGATTGCGGGCGCGGGGTCGGCAGTTTCGGCCGCTGGCGTGGGGGCCGCAGTTTCGACCGGCGCGGTTGCTTCCGCAAGCTCGACCGGTGGGGTCTCCACAGTCTCGTCCTGCGGAACGGTTTCGGCAATCGGGCCGTTTGGAGTCACAGCTTCACTCATCATCGCCTCCTGCGGGGCGGGCTGATCAGCGCTGCCGCCCATGGCCCCATCGTCCATCGCCATAAGCGCCGGGTCAAGCGGCGTATCGACGCTCTCCTCCGCAGGCGCAAATGCCTCACCCAGATCGGCATCGACCGGCAGGTCAGCACCTTCGGAAGGTGACACCATCGCCGTTTCCATCCCGGCATCCAGAGCCGGTTCCGGCAATTCCATGCTGACCTCTGCTTCCATCGAAGGCAGATCAGGCGATACCGCCTCGGCCATCGGGTCAGCCAGCTCGGGCATTTCAGCCTCTGCCACCTCTGCTCCGCCCATATCGGGCATCGGCATGTCCATCGCGGACGCTGCCTCGGCAGGCGCTTCGGCAATCGGGTCCGGCATCGTCATATCCGCAGGTGCCATATCGGGGTCTGGCATATCGGGTGCAGGCATCTCCATCGCAGGAGCCGCATCCGGCAAATCTGCCATCGGCATATCGCCCAGCGCCGGGCTATCCATCTCTTCCACCGGCTCAGGCGCTGCCTCAGCCATATCTGCCCCGGTC
>JARRIY010000220.1:0-6380 GCA_037379985.1 Maritimibacter sp. | reverse complement strand
TGGTGTGTTCGCGTTCGGCAGGGGTCATCCCGGCGGCGGGCTCATCCACCAGCAGAAGCCGAGGTTCCTGCGCCAGCAACATGCCGATTTCCAGCCATTGCTTTTGGCCGTGGCTGAGCTCGCCCGATTTGCGCATCAGCTGATCGGCAAGGCCAATCTCGCCCGCCAGCGCTTCGACCTTATCAAGGTCTTCCGCCCCGGGCCGCCAGAACAGCACCGAGAACGGCCCGCGCGGCTTTTTCAGCGCCATCAGCAGGTTTTCCTGCACGGTCTGATCTTCGAACACCGTGGGTTTCTGAAACTTGCGCCCGATGCCTTCTCGGGCAATCTGCGCCTCGCTCATGCTCAGAAGCGAGCGCTGCATCTCGCCCCAGAGCACCCTGCCCTGATCCGGTTTGGTCTTACCGGTGACGATATCCATGAAGGTGGTTTTGCCCGCGCCGTTCGGCCCGATGATCGCCCGCAGCTCGGCCTTGCCGATTTCGAACGACAGGTTGTTGATCGCCTTGAACCCGTCGAAGCTGACGGAAACGCCGGAAACTTCCAGAAGCGCGCTCATTCTTCGGCCTCCTGTTCACGCAGCGAGCCCTGATCCGGCCCCAGATCGGCGCCGTGGCGGCTGGGGCTGCGGCGCTCTGTGACCAGATCGAACAGCCCGCCGATACCGCGCGGGGCAAAGAGGGTGACGAAGACGAAGCTGAGGCCCAGAAGGATGGTCCACCAATCGACCCATGAGATTGTGTAGAAACCGAGGTTGATGTCGGGGGCCTGTCCGCCGGTGAACCAGCTCGACACAAGGCTGACAAAGACTGCGCCGATCACCGCGCCGTAAAGCCGCCCCCGCCCGCCGATGGCGACCCAGACCGCGAGGTAGATCGAGGCGATGGGGGCAATTTCCGCCGGGTTGATGATGCCCGCCTGCGGGTAATACAGCGCCCCGGCAATGCCCGCGATCATCGCGGTGACGGTGAACAGCACCAGCTTGTAGCTTTCCACCGAATAGCCAAGGAAACGCACCCGGGCTTCGTTATCGCGGATGCCGCGAATGACAGAGCCGAATTTGCCCGAGACGATCCAGGCGGCGAAAAGGTAGCCCAAGGCGAGCGCCAGCGCCGAGGCCCAGAAGAACCACATCGAAATGAGCGATTGCGGCACCGCATCCAGCCCCGGCAGGTTTTGCAGGCCGGAAAGGCCATTATTGCCGCGCAGCCCGCTATCGTTCTGGCAGGTTTTGCAGGCCCGAAAGGCCATTATTACCGCGCAGCCCGCTATCGTTCTGGACCAGGTACAGCGACAGGGCCAGCGTCATCGCTTGGGTGAGGATCGACAGATACACCCCGGTGACGCGCGAGCGGAAGGCCAGCCAGCCGAAGACCAGCGCCAGCAGGCCGGGCACCGCCACCACAAGGGCAAGCTGGATCGGCAGGGAATGGGCGAAGCTCCAGACCATGGGGAAATCCGACGAGCCGACCACACCGAAAATCTGCGTGCCGATGGCATCGGAGATTTCCTGCGCGGTGGGCGGGATCGGCGCATCGGCCAGCGAGGCGATCACGATGTCTTCGGTGCGGGCATACATCAGCCACATGCCGATCATGTAACCGCCAAGGCCGAAAAAGGCGAAATGACCAAGGCTGAGAATGCCCGCATAGCCCCAGACGAGGTCCATCGCCACGGCGATCAGCGACAGGCACAGGGTTTTGCCAAGGGTTTTCACAAAGGAGGTCGAGATCAGCCCAACCCCGGTGCCTTCGGCGGCGATGGTGACGAAGATCGTGAACAGCGCCAGAACGGCGAGGAAGATCAGCACCGAGGGATTGCGGGCGAAGAAGGATTTCTGCATCGCTCAATCCCCCGCCGCGCGGCCTTTGAGGGCGATGATGCCCTTGGGCCGGAACTGGATGAAGATGATGATGAAGACGATCATATAGGTTTGCGCCGCCAGCGTGTTGGAGGGGTTCAGCCACTCGATGCCTTTTTGCAGCCCGCCGATCATGCCCGCGCCCAGAAGCGTGCCCCAGATATTGCCGACCCCGCCGACAACCACGGTCATGAAGCTCTGCACGATGTAATCCGCCCCCAGCTCGGAGGTGACTTTGGCAAACAGGCCGATGGCCACCCCGGCGATTCCGGCAATGCCGGAGCCAAGGCCGAAGGTCAGCATATTCACCCGCCCCGGATTGATCCCCATCGCCCCGGCCATGCCCGGGTTTTGCGTCACCGCGCGGGTTTCCAGTTCAGCTGCCACGCACCGCCCAGCCAGTCGGGCGAGGTCAGCGGGCGGGCTTGGGTGCCGAAGATGTTGTTGAACAGCTGTTGCAGCGCAATCGAGATGCCGAAAGTGGCGAGCAGGGTTTCCAGCGGGCGGTTATAGAGGTGACGGATCACCAGCCGCTCCATCGCCACCCCTGCCCCGAAGGTCACCGCAAAGGCCAGCGGGATCGCCACGGCAATCGACAGGGTGTGGTTGGGGATGACCTGCTGAACCACATAGCCGGTATAGGCCCCCATCATGATGAACTCGCCATGGGCCATGTTGATCACCCCCATCACCCCGAAGGTGATGGCAAGGCCGATGGCGGCGAGGAAATAGATCGAGGCGAGGCTGAGCGCGTCGAGCCCCAGATTGAGGCTCTGGGCAAAGCCGACATTGAGGTCGATCGCCTCCATCGCCTGTTGCGCCGCATCGGTGACGGCGGGGGAAGGCTCGGCATAGACCTCGGCGAACCGGTGCGCAGCAAGGGCGGCATCGACCTCGACATCACTCAGATAGGGCGGCACCAAGCCTTCGGCGGCCAGCGCGGTATAGGCGGTCACGCGCGCCTGCGGATCTGACAGATCGGCCAGAGCCACGCCACCCACGCTGCCATCGGTGATATGATCGGCGAGCGCGTTGCGCACATCACCCGGGGTCACGCGCGGCGGGGCCAGCCCGGCCTCGGCCAGCATGGCATAGGCGTCTTCGCGCGGTAGATCATCACTGCCCGGGCGCAGGATGCGGGCGACATTGGCGCTTTCCGGCGGGTCGCCCTCGAAGACGTTCAGCGTCGTTGCCACCAGCGGATTGAGCACCGCGCGCACGTCAACGCCGGTATCGCCCGACATTTCTTCTATCGCGGCAATCCGCGCGGATTCATCGGGGTCATAGGAGATAGTTAGCAATCTCTCTAACCGTTGCTTGCGGGCCTTGAGATCGGCATCGGGTTCGGGATCAATCGAGGCGCGCAGGGGTTCCAGAAGATCGGCATTCCCGTCGCGTTCCAGCGAGGTCAGCGCATCTTCACGGCGGGCGCGATCGGGATCGAGAAGCTGAAAGCGCACCAGCGAGGTGCCGATCAGCGCCCGAATGCCGGAATTTGGTTTGATCTGCTTCAGATCGCCCTTATCGGCACTGCCCATAGCCGCGCCAGTATCGAAATCATATAGGGTGTAGCTATCGCCGGTTTTTTCGACGCGGAAGAACAAGCCGTCAGATTGGCGCTGCCACATATCCTTGGCCTGCCAGGCTTCCAGCACCGCCTGCGCCTGCGTCAGGCCCGATCCGGCAACCGCATCAATCGCGGGGCCGATGGTTTTGCGCGAGCTTTTCACGATGACCTCGGAATAGCTCTGCAGCACCGCCTGCATCGGTCCGGTTTCAGCCTCTGCGCGCGCCTGCGAGGCAAGGCACAAAGCGGCCAGCAGGACCAGAAAGATACGTTTCAGCATGTGATCCCACCCCGGGTTGGCGGCGGAGAAAACCCCCGCCGCCGATTGCACTTAGTAGTTCGATTTCAGCTGTACGCAGGTTTCGGTCTCGGTGTTGTACATGCCGCATTTGAGATCGACCCAATCCGATTTCAGCACCGCCGATTCCGGCAGGAAATCGGTCCAGGCATCGCCCGGCACCGGATCGGTGGTGGAGATGATGTCGAACTGACCATCGGCTTGGATTTCACCGATCAGAACCGGTTTGGACAGGTGGTGGTTGGCGCCCATCACGGCCGTGCCGCCGGTGAGGTTGGCAAATTCCTGCCCCGGCAGGGCGTCAATCACCGCATCCACATCGGTGGTGCCAGCCGCTTCCACCGCGTTCACCCACATGTTGAAGCCAATGTAATGGGCTTCCATCGGGTCGTTGGTCACGCGGTCCTCACCCATGCGGGCTTTCCAGGCGGCAACCCATTCGGCATTGGCGTCGGTATCGGCAGACTGGAAGTAGTTCCAGGCGGCCAGGTGCCCGACAAGGTTCGAGGTGTCGAGGCCCGACAGCTCTTCTTCGCCCACCGAGAAGGCCACAACCGGGATATCGTCCGCCGAAATGCCCTGCGCGGCGAGTTCTTTGTAGAAGCCGATATTGGCGTCGCCATTGATGGTCGAGATCACGCCGACCTTTTTGCCATCCGCCGCCAGCGCTTTCACGTCCGAGACGATTTTCGACCAGTCGGAATGGCCAAACGGCGTGTAGTTCACGAAAATATCGTCTTCCGCGATGCCTTTCGATTTCAGGTAGCTTTCCAGAATATTGTTGGTGGTGCGCGGGTAAACGTAATCGGTGCCGAGCAGGGCGAATTTCTCGACCCCAAGCTCATCAAGATAGTAATCCACCGCCGGGATCGCCTGCTGGTTCGGGGCGGCACCGGTATAGAACACATTGCGCGAGCTTTCCTCGCCTTCGTACTGCACCGGGTAGAACATCAGCCCGTCCAGCTCTTCGATCACCGGCAGAACCGATTTACGGCTGACCGAGGTCCAGGCACCGAAGATCACGTCGACCTCATCAACGGTCAGAAGCTCGCGGGCTTTTTCGGCAAAGAGCGGCCAGTCGGAAGCCGGATCGACCACAACCGGTTCGATCTCGCAGCCCAGCAGCCCGCCCTTTTTGTTCTGCTCGTCGATGAGCATCAGCATCGTGTCTTTCAGCGTGGTTTCGGAAATCGCCATGGTGCCCGAAAGCGAGTGCAGCACACCGACCTTGATCGGGCAATCGGCGGCAAAAGCCCCGGCTGCCGTCATCGCAAGCGTGGCCGCTGAGGCGAGTGCAAGTGTCTTGATTTTCATCTGTCTCTCCTGTCGCGCGGGGGCGCCGTGTCTTGCCCTCACAGGCAAATTCCGGCAGGCTTTCCCCGCAACTCTTTGTTGCTTTTCGTGGCGGCCGGACCGAGCGCAACTTCGTTTGGTCGCCACACCCCTCACATGATGTGCCTATCGGGTAGGTGCAGCGTTGGGTGCGCCGGGGCATCGCGCAATGCCGGTGCAGGCCGCGCTACCGGTAAAAAGAGCTCTGCCCGAAAAACAGGCGCACAAAATTACAGCTTGCTGTTTCTTTCAGCGCCCGCCTTGTCATTGTGACATTACAGATGCTGGTATTGAGATCTGACGCAGGGGAAACCCGGGCAGGATTACGCCGTCGCGGGCCCGGCATCGACATCAACCGCGACGGTTATCAATCAGCTCAGGGCACCGATCTATTTCCCCACACGGGCTGCATAAGTCACTCTGGCCTATTGTGATCCCCTCAAAGTGAGCGCTATCAATTCACAACCGCACTCTGCCCGCAGGGGGATTTCAGAGAGCTGTGTCAATCACTTCGTGTGACCGAATAGGGAGGAAAACGATGAAGACCATCAAAGGGCCGGGGCTGTTTCTGGCGCAATTTGCAAGTGATGAGGCGCCGTTCAATTCCTGGGGCAGTATCACGAAATGGGCGGCGGATTGCGGCTATATCGGTGTTCAGGTGCCCAGTTGGGATACCCGGCTGTTCGATCTGGCCAAGGCTGCCTCCAGCAAAGACTATTGCGACGAGTTCAAGGGTCAGGCCGCCGAGAACGGGATCGAAGTGACCGAGCTTTCGACCCATTTGCAAGGCCAGCTCGTGGCCGTGCACCCGGCCTATGACGCCTCGTTTGATGGCTTTGCCGCGCCTGAGGTGCAGGGCAATCCCAAAGCCCGGCAGGAATGGGCGGTGGAACAGGTGAAGATGGCCCTGACCGCGTCGATGCATATGGGGATCGGCGCGCAGGCGACCTTTTCCGGCGCGCTGGCCTGGCCCTATCTCTACCCCTGGCCGCAACGCCCCGCCGGGCTGGTCGAAACCGCCTTTGACGAGCTTGCCAAGCGCTGGCTGCCGATCCTGAACCACGCCGAGGATTGCGGCGTCGATCTTTGCTACGAGATCCATCCCGGCGAGGATCTGCATGACGGCGTTACCTTCGAGATGTTTCTGGAAAGAACCGGCAATCACGCCCGGGCAAACATGCTCTACGACCCCAGCCATTATGTGCTGCAATGCCTCGATTATCTCGACAATCTCGACATCTACAAAGACCGTATCAAGATGTTCCACGTCAAGGATGCCGAGTTCAATCCGACCGGGCGTCAGGGCGTCTATTCCGGCTATC
>JARRIY010000219.1:0-4146 GCA_037379985.1 Maritimibacter sp. | reverse complement strand
GATTGCAGCAATAGTCATGCCGTGTTCACGGGGTTAAGCTCGTGCAAAGTCATGATCGAAACTGCTGCAAAAGCAGGCGACATGTCTGCGGGAAAGCCAAAACTGCCGTGAAAGACGGTGTCAGGCCTGCTGAAAATTGAAAAATTTCGGCCGACGTAAATAATATTCTTGATTGTATACTATTTGACGTTCAGGCTCTCCCTAGGCGCGACATGATCGCGCACTAAAAAAACAGGGAGTAACACCATGAAGACTTCATTTGCCCTGGCTCTGTCGGGGGCCATCGCCGCATTGACGTTTGCAGGCGCCGCCCTCGCACAGGAGCTGCCCGACACGCTCGTGCTCGGTACCGAGGGCGCCTATCCCCCGTTCAACTACACCGAATCCGATGGCAGCGCGGCCGGGTTCGAGATCGATCTCGGCAACGCGATGTGCGCCCAGATGAAAGTCGAGTGCACTTGGGTCACGCAGGATTGGGATGGCATCATCCCCGGTCTGCAGGCGAAAAAATACGATGCGATCATCGCCTCACTCTACATCACCGACGAACGCCGCAAGGTCATCTCTTTCTCGGACAAGTATTACAACGTCCCCTCGCGTTTCGTGGCTCCGTCAGACAGCGCCTATGAAATCTCGGCTGAGGGTCTGTCCGGGGCGGTTGTGGGAACCCAGCGGGCGACCAGCTTTGAGCGCTACCTGACCGCCGAGATGCCCGATGTCGAAGTGCGGCTCTACGGCACGATGGACGAAGCCTATCTCGACCTTGCTTCGGGCCGTGTTGACGCGGTGCTGGGCGATGTTGTTGCCTTGAAGGACGGTTTCCTGAGCACGCCTGATGGCGAAGGCTTTGAACTGCGCGGGCCGGAATTCACCGATCCCGAGTATTTCGGCTATGGCGCGGGCGTTGCTGTGCGGCAGGATGATCAGGCCATCGCCGATGCCTTTTCCGCAGCAATCAAGGCGCTGCGCGAGGATGGTACCTATCAGGACATCTCGAATAAGTGGTTCGGCGTCGACGTTTACGGCGGCTGATCTCTGCGGGCCGTGCCAGCGCGCACGGCCCATCCTCCACGACTTACCCAGGGAAGGGACACATGCCTGATTTTCAGGGATATGGCTGGCTGTTGCTTGACGGCCTGGTGCTGACGCTTGGTGTGGCCATTGCCTCGATGCTGGGCGCGTTGACGCTTGGCCTGCTGGCGGCGCTGGGCAAGCTTTTTGCCCCGCCTGCGGGAAAATTTCTGATCGAGGGTTACACGACCTTCGTGCGCGGCGTGCCTGAGCTGGTGTTGCTTCTGCTCATCTATTACGGCCTGCCGACGCTGGTGCAAAATGCGGCCGCCAAAGCCGGCTACGACCTGTCGCTGTCGATCAACCCCTTTGTTGCGGGCATCGGTACGCTGACGGTAATCTACGCGGCCTTTGCCAGCGAGGTTTTCCGCGCCGCCTATCTGGCCCTGCCGCCGGGCCAGCGCGAGGCCGCCTATGCGCTGGGGCTGAACCCGGCGATCACCTTCCGCAAGGTCGAACTGCCGCAGATGATGCGCTATGCGCTGCCCGGTCTTGGCAATGTCTGGATGGTGCTGGTCAAGGCCACGGCACTGATTTCGATCATCCAGCTGCCGGAACTCATGCGCAATGCCGACATCGCGGCGCGGTCCACACGGCAGCCCTTCACCTTCTTTTTCGCGGCCTGCCTTCTGTACCTTGCGATCACGGCGGTCTCGATGCTCGGTCAAGCGCGGCTTGAACGCTGGGCTGCGCGCGGCACGATTGGGGCCAGGCTCTGATGGATTTTATCATCGATAACCTGCCCAGATTTCTCGGGGGCGCCTGGTTGACCATCCAGCTGGTGCTGTTCAGTAGCACTTTCGGGTTGATCATGGCGCTGCCCATCGCACTCGCACGGCTGTCGCGCAATCCAGCGCTGAACGCTCCTGCCACAGCCTATGTCTTCTTCTTCCGGGGCACGCCGCTCTTGGCGCAGATCTTCCTGATCTATTACGGCAGCGGCCAGTTTCGGCATGAGCTGAATGCGATAGGCCTCTGGGCGTTTTTCCGCGATCCGTGGTTCTGTGCGCTGCTGTCGCTGACGTTGAACACCGCCGCCTATACGTCCGAAATCCTGCGCGGCGCGATCCAGGCGGTCCCCCAAGGGGAAATCGAGGCGGCCCGGGCGCTTGGGCTGAAATCGGTTCTGCTTTTGCGGCTGGTGATCCTGCCACGCGCCATCGGCATCGGCTGGCCTGCCTATACCAACGAGGTGGTCTATCAGATCCAGGCTACCTCCCTTGTCTCGATCATCACAATCATGGATATCACCGGCGTGGCGCGCGCCGTGGGCGCCCGCGACTTCACCTTCTTCGAGGCCTTCGGGTTGGCGGCGCTGCTCTATCTCATTCTGGTCTACGGCTTCATCTTCGTCGCCAAACGGATCGAAAAGAGGCTGAACGCCCATTTGATCCGCCCCGACGTCGCCCGCCAACGCAAACTCGCCGGGAGTGCCATATGAGTGATACAGAGCCACGCTCCGCCACCGCCGCCTCGCCCAAGAAGCGCGGCATTCTGCGCGAAAAAGCCTTTCTGACCCTCAAGGATGCCATTCTGACGGGCAGCCTGCATCGCGGCGAACACCTATCTGAGGCGCGTCTTATCCGGGAATTCGGCATCGGGCGCACCCCGCTGCGCGAGGCGCTGAACCGGCTTGAACGTGAAGGGCTCGTGGTCAGCCAGCCCAATAGTGGCTGCTCGGTGGCCAATCTCGATGTGGACGCGGTGTGCGACTTGCTGGTGGTGCGCGAAGGGCTAGACGCTATGGCCGCCGAGATTGCGGTGAAAACGGCGACGGACGAGGAATTGCAGGGGCTGGCCCGGGTCATGGACGACATCTATGCGCTCGACCGGGCGCATGAGCGTACGCCGGAAGTCTATGCCCGCGAGCTGGACCTCGGGCTTGCGGTGCACGAGGTGATCCTCGCCGCCACCCATAATGCCCCGCTGATCGAGATCACCCGGCGTGTCTATGACCAGCTGCGCCTCGCGCTCTGGGTCGAGGTGCGCTGGATCGATCAATGGAGCATGGCCGTGGCCGAACACCGCGACATTATCGAGGCCATGCTTGACCGCGATGCTCCCCGGGCGGCGGCAGCCGCGCGCGCACATGTGCGCTCATCCTGGGACAACATGCAGAAAATCCGCGAGGTCGCCGAGCTGCGCCGAACCCGTGGCAGCCGCATGCCCATGCGCAATGACGATTAGAAACGGAGCCCCCATGCGTGATTTTCATTTCCCCGGTCGATCCTCGGTCCATGCGATGGAGGCCATGGTCGCAACCTCGCATCCCTTGGCGACCGAAGCTGCCATGCAGGTTCTGCGCGAGGGCGGCTCAGCCATGGATGCCGCCATTGCAGGCTCGGCGGTAATGGCGGTGGTCGAGCCGCAGATGACCGGGATCGGCGGCGACTGCTTTGCGCTGGTCGCGCCAAATGGCAGCGGCGAGGTGGTGGCGTTCAACGGGTCAGGCCGCGCCCCAGCCGCCGCCTCTGCCGAGGGCCTGCGCGAGCAAGGGTTCACCGAGGTTCCGGTGGATTCCATTCACGCGGTCACGCTGCCCGGTGCCGTTGACGGCTGGTTCCGGCTCAATGACAGGTTCGGGCGGCTCGACATGGCCCGCTTGCTGCAGCCCGCCATCGGCTATGCCCGAAACGGCTATCCCGTCCATGCCCGCGTCGCCCGTGACTGGCGGAAATCCCGGGCGCATCTGGCCAAACGCGAGGCCACAACCGCGCTGTTTCTGCCGAATGGCGACTGCCCCAATGAAGGCGCGATCCACCGGCAGGAACGCCTGGCCGACACGCTGGAGACCATCGCGAAGAAGGGCCCGCGCGGCTTCTATGAAGGGCCGGTGGCCGAGGCGATGCTGCGCACGCTGAACGCGCAGGGCGGCGTGCATACGGCCAATGATTTCGCCGAGGTCGCCGGTGACTTCTTCACGCCCATATCGACCGACTATCGGGGGCGCAGCGTGCATCAGGTGCCCCCTAACAATCAGGGCATGACGGCGCTGATGATGCTGAACCTGCTGGAAGGGTTCGATCTTTCCGCCCTCACGCCGGGCAGCGCCGAGCGCCTGCATCTGGAAATCGA
>JARRIY010000218.1:0-10164 GCA_037379985.1 Maritimibacter sp. | reverse complement strand
CAGATAATCCTCAAGCGAGGGAATATCCTTGATGTAAACTTCTGATTTCCCACGGGAAACTTTGTAAAGCGGCGGCTGGGCGATATACAGGTACCCGCCTTCGATCAGCTCCGGCATCTGCCGGAAGAAGAAGGTGAGCAGCAGCGTGCGGATATGCGCGCCGTCGACATCGGCGTCGGTCATGATCACCACTTTGTGGTAGCGCAGCTTGGAAATATCGAACTCTTCGCGGCCGATGCCGGTGCCCAGAGCCATCACCAAATTGCCGATTTCCTGACTGCCAAGCATCCGGTCAAACCGGGCGCGCTCGACGTTCAGGATTTTCCCGCGCAGGGGCAGGATGGCTTGGGTGCGCCGGTCCCGCCCGGTCTGGGCAGAGCCACCGGCGGAGTCGCCTTCGACGAGGAAAATTTCGCGCTTGGCCGGGTCGCGGTCGGAGCATTCTTTCAGCTTGCCGGCCAGAAAGCTCACCTCGTTGGTGGTTTTCTTGCGGGTCATCTCGCGCGCCTTGCGGGCGGCTTCACGGGCCAGTGCCGCTTCGACGATCTTGCCGACGATCATCCTGGCTTCGTTCGGATGCTCTTCAAACCATTCGCTGAGCTTTTCGTTCACCAGATTTTCCACCGCCGGGCGGACTTCCGAGCTGACGAGCTTATCCTTGGTCTGGCTGGAGAATTTCGGGTCGGGCACTTTCACCGACAACACGCAGGTCAGCCCTTCGCGGGCGTCATCGCCAGTGAAACTGACCTTTTCCTTTTTCGCCAGCCCCGAGGAGTTGGCATAAAGGTTCATGGTGCGGGTCAGCGCGCCACGGAAGCCCGCCATATGGGTACCGCCATCGCGCTGCGGGATGTTGTTGGTAAAGGGCAGGGTGGTTTCGTGGTAGCTGTCATTCCACCACATCGCCACTTCCACGCTGATGCCGTCACGCTCGCCGGTCATATAGATCGGCTCGGGCAACATCGGCTGCTTGTGGCGATCAAGATATTTCACGAATTCCTTCACGCCGCCGTCGTAAAAAAGCTCGCTGCGCAGCGGCTCGGCCGGGCGTTCATCTTCCAGAATGATCCGCACGCCGGAATTCAGAAAGGCCAGTTCGCGCAGGCGGGTTTCCAGGGTTTTGAAAACGTAGTCGAGATTGGAAAACGTGTCGGTCGAGGCGAGGAAGCGCACCCGGGTGCCCTGCTGCCCATTGGCATCGCCAACCACTTTCAGATGCTCGGCGGTTTCGCCGCGTTCGAACCGGGCGACATGTTCTTTGCCATTGCGCCAGATCGTCAGCTCCAGCCAATCTGACAGCGCGTTCACCACCGAAACGCCCACGCCGTGCAGACCGCCTGAAACCTTGTAGGAGTTCTGGTCGAATTTCCCGCCAGCATGAAGCTGGGTCATGATCACCTCGGCGGCGCTGACCCCTTCTTCTTGGTGGATATCCACCGGAATGCCACGGCCATTATCGCTGACCGATACGCTGGAATCCGCGTGAATTTTTACCGTCACCGCGTCGGCATGACCCGCCAGCGCTTCGTCGATGCCGTTATCGACGACCTCATAGACCATGTGATGCAGGCCAGAGCCATCATCGGTATCGCCGATATACATGCCTGGGCGCTTGCGCACCGCTTCCAAGCCTTTGAGAACCTTGATGGATTCCGCCCCGTATTCGGGGTTCTTATTTGCGTCGTCGGCCATGGGCGCCTTCCTTGGTTTCGGTCCCCGGTTTATAGGGGTTTCTGCCGGGATATGCCAGCATTTGCCAGTGGGTTGGGGTCAGAGAATCGGGATCACAGCGCCGATCACGATCAGCAGCAGCCCGGCGCCGATGGTGATGCGTTTGATCGCGCCCGGCGAGGTGAAAAATCCGCGCGCGTGACCCACCAGAGCGGCCAGCGCCAGATTGCCCGCCAGCGGCACGGCAAAGGACAGCGTGGCGATCACCGCGACATCGACAAGGGTGATCCGGGTAAGGTCAAAAAAGCCGGGCAGGAAGCCCATATAGAACAGGATCGCCTTGGGGTTTGACAGGATCACCACCAGACCGGCAGCAAAGCCTGCCCACAGCCCCGGTCGGGTCAGCCGATTGTCGCGGCTGATGCTCTGGCCCGCATGGCGCAGGACCATCAGCCCCATCAGCACAAACAGGCCGGAGGCGACCCAGCGCATCACCGCCATCACATCGCCAAATGTGGCCGCCACCCAGCCGACGCCCAGCAGCGCCAGCACCGACCAGAGCACATACGCCCAGCGTCAACGGCCAGGCCTCGGCAAAGCCGCCGGCCAGCCCGCGCGCAATCGTCGCCACCCAGACCGGGCCGGGGGTGAGCGTCAGCACCATCATGGCGATCATATAGAGGCCGAGATCGGCAGCGGTGACTGTCATGCGATATGGCCGTCGTCGTCCAGCGGCGAAAACGGGTTCCAAGCAAATTCCCACAAATGCCCATCAGGATCGGCCACATATGAGGAATAGCCGCCCCAGCTGGTTTTGAACGGCTCAGTCACCGGCGTTGCCCCACAGGCGATAGCATGAGCAAACATCTTATCGACCGCTTCGGGCGAGGGATGGTTTTGCGCCAGCGTCATCGCGCCGGTTTTCAGCTCTTCCACGCTGCGCCCGGTTTCCTTCGCCAGCCCGTCACGCCCAGCGTCAACGGCCAGGCCTCGGCAAAGCCGCCGGCCAGCCCGCGCGCAATCGTCGCCACCCAGACCGGGCCGGGGGTGAGCGTCAGCACCATCATGGCGATCATATAGAGGCCCAGATCGGTGGCGGTGATTGTCACGACATGGTCCCTTAGCTGATATGGCTGACGCCATCCGTTTCGCGGATTTCGATGAATTGCGCCCTGTCGCCGAGGGCATCAAACAGTTCCGGGCCGGTGCCGGTCATGAAGGCCTGTGCGCCGAGGGCGCAGATTTCATCATAAAGCGCAGCGCGGCGGTTGGCATCAAGATGCGCGGCGACCTCATCCAGAAGCAGGATCGGCGGGGCACCGAAATCTTCGGCCAGGGCGCGGGCATTGGCGAGGATCAGCGAGACCAGCAGCGCCTTTTGCTCGCCGGTTGAGGCATCTTTGGCCGCAACCCCCTTGGCCGCATAGGTGGCGGCGAGATCGGCGCGATGCGGGCCGGTCAGCGTGCGCCCGGCGGCCAGATCGCGCCTGCGCCCGTCTTCAAATGCCTCACACAGCGCCTCTTCGCCCTCCGGTCCGTCTTTCGCCCCATCGGCATGCAGGATCAGTAGCTCTGCCACCGGGAAAGAGGTTTCTGCGGCCGCCTGCGCGGCGGTCAAGCGGGCGACGGTATCCATGCGGTTCATCTGAATTTCCGCGCCCGCCTTGGCCATCTGCGCCTCCAGCGCGTGATACCAGTGCTGGTCGCTCTGCCCGTCTTTCAGCAGCCGATTGCGCTCGCGCATGGATTTTTCATAGGTCAGCACCGCCTCGGCATGGCTTGGCTCAAAGCTCATCGCCATCCGGTCGAGAAACCGTCTGCGCCCTTCGGCGCCTTCGATCCAGAGCCGATCCTGCGAGGGCACCAGCCAGACCACCCGTGCGATGCGCCCCAGTGCCACTTGCGGGGCTGTCTTACCATCGATCAGCACCTGCCGGGAGCTGCCCGGTTCGGCCCAGGTTTCGACCTCATGCAATTGATGCAGGCTTTGCAGGAGCGCGGTGATCTTCCAGCCCAGAGATTCAGGGCGCCGGGAAATCTCATCTGCGCTGGCCCGGCGCAGCCCACGGCCCGGCGAAATCAGGCTGACAGCTTCCAGAATATTGGTTTTGCCCGCGCCATTGGCCCCATGGATCGCCACCGGCCGCCCATCCAGCGCCAGCTCCGCCCGGCGATGCGAGCGGAAATGCGAGAGGGTAAGATTGCGCAGAAAGAGGCCCGTCATCCGCGCCTCTTCATCTTGGCAAAAAAACTCCCGCCGGAGGCAAGAAATCTATTCAGATCAGCGCAGGTCACACACGCATCGGCATGACGACATAAATCGCGCTGGTGTCGTTGCCTTCGCGCATCAGGGCCGGGTCGCCGGAAGCATTGAACAGGAACACCGCGTTTTCGCGATCCACCTGCCCGGCGATTTCCAGCAGGTATTTGGCGTTGAAGCCCACTTCCAGCCGCTCGTCGCCATAGGCCACGGCCAGCTCTTCTTCCGCCGCGCCGCTGTCGGGCGCGTTGACGGAAAGCACCAGCCGGTCTTCATCCAGTTGCAGCTTCACCGCGCGCGAGCGTTCGCTCGACACGGTGGCAACCCGGTCAACCGCCTTGGCGAATTCCTGGGCATCCACTTCCATTTTCTTGGTGTTGCCGGTCGGGATCACCCGGGCGTAATCGGGGAAGGTGCCGTCGATCACTTTCGAGGTCAGGGTAATCGCCGGGGTGGCAAAGCGGATTTTGGTTTCCGAGACCGACACCGCGATTTGCGCTTCGTCGTCATCCAAGAGCTTGCGCAGCTCGCCCACGGTTTTGCGCGGCACGATCACGCCCGGCAGGTCTTCTGCCCCGCTCGGCAGGTCGGCATCGACGCGGGCCAGACGGTGGCCGTCAGTGGCCACACAGCGCAGCACCCGGCCGCCTTCGGCCTCGGCCATATGCATGTAGACGCCATTCAGGTAATAGCGCGTCTCTTCCGTCGAGATGGCGAATTTGGTCTTGTCGAACAGCCGCCGCAGCACCGGCGCGGAGGCCGAGAAATTGGCGGTATATTCCGAGCTGGCCATCACCGGGAAATCTTCTTTCGGCAGGGTGGCGAGCGAGAAGGTCGAGCGCCCGGCTTCAACCGTCAGCCGCCCCGCGGCCTCGTCCGCGGTGAGCGAAACCAGCGCCCCATCGGGCAGTTTGCGCACGATCTCATGCAGCATTACCGCGCTGACCGTGGTAGCCCCGGCGCGTTCGACCATGGCCGGTACCTTGTCGACCACCTCGATATCGAGGTCGGTGGCGCGGAAGCTCGCGTCATTGCCTTCCGCTTCGATAAGCACATTGGCCAGGATCGGGATTGTGTTGCGCCGCTCGACGACCGATTGCGCCTGGCTGACCGCTTTCAGAAGCACGGCGCGCTCGATGGAAATCTTCATGACCCTCTCCCGACATATATTGGGACGCTGACCATAAACCGGTCACCGTCCTACGCAAGATTTTTCTGGACTTTCCGCCGCTTTGGAAGGGCCGTCAAGAGGTTGCGCCGTCACGCGGGCCCGGGATTATTCTTCCAGTGCCCGGCGCAGCATTTCCAGATCGTCGGCAAGCTGCGTATCGGTGCCGCGCAGCTCGTCGATCCGGCGGACCCCGTGCATGACCGTGGTGTGATCGCGCCCGCCAAAGCGGCGACCGATATCAGGCAGGCTGCGGGTGGTCAGCGATTTCGCCAGCCACATTGCCACCTGACGCGGACGTGCGATTGAGCGCTGGCGCTTCGGCCCGATCATATCCGACATACGGATGTTGAAATGCTCGGCCACTTTGCGCTGGATCTCTTCCACCGTCACTTTGCGATCCGAAGCGCGCAGGATGTCCGACAGCGCATCCTGGGCTTTTTCCAGGGTGATTTCCTGACCGACCAGCGAGGCGAAGGCGAAGAGCCGCATCAGCGCGCCTTCCAGCACCCGCACATTGGTGGAAATGCGATGGGCGAGGAATTCCAGCACGCCATCGGCGATTTTCAGATCGGGGTATTGCTCGCGATAGCGTGCCACTTTGGTTTGCAGAATGCCCAGACGCAGCTCGTAATCGGTCGGGTGCAGATCGACCACGAGGCCCGATTGCAGACGGCTTTTGATCCGGTCTTCCAGATCCTTGATCTCGCCCGGCGCACGGTCGGCGGAAATGATGATCTGTTTGTTCTGGTCAATCAGCGCGTTGAAGGTGTGGAAGAACTCTTCCTGCGTGCTGTCTTTGCCCGCGATGAATTGCACATCATCCACCATCAGCACATCGACCGAGCGGAACAGATGTTTGAAATCCATCATCTGCTTGTCGCGCAGCGCTTGCACGAAGCGATACATGAACTGTTCGGCCGAGAGATAGACGACTTTCAGCTCCGGGTTCCGGATCTGCATTTCATGCGCCATGGCATGCATCAGGTGGGTTTTGCCCAGCCCGACCCCGCCATAGAGGAAGAGCGGGTTGAAGGTGACCGGGCCACCTTCGGCCACGCGGCGGGCCGCAGCATGGGCGAGTTGGTTGGGCTTGCCGACCACGAAATTGTCGAAGGTGAAGCGCGAGTCCAGCGGGGCGCCGGGCAGATCGTCATGATCCGGTGCCGGGCTCGTGGCTTCGGCAGCGCTCGGCTTGCTGTCCGACGTTTTCACACGCGGCGCGGTGGCGACGGTAAAGGCCAGCCGAGTCACATCAGCACCAGCCGAGGTCATGTGTTGTAGGATGCGGTCAGCGAAATTGCGTTCAACCCAGTTGCCGATGAAATTGGTCGGGACCACAAAGGTCGCCACGCCATTTCCCATTTCGGCAAATTCCAGAGGCTCAATCCAGTTTCGGTAGTTATTCTGCCCGATCTCGCCCTGAAGCTTTTGTTGAATTTGGCCCCATGTCTCGTTTCTCATCTTCGTCCGAGTTGGATACAAACCTGCACCCGTCTTTTGACAGGGTGATCGGTGTGAATTGCGCAATCGAAGCAGTTTCGATGCACAAAAACCCACAGGCCCGGATGCGGTCAGATGGCCCCTCAACACATCTGAATTTGTCCGGCTTCGAGCGTCAGATACAGAAATCTTGCCCGTATTTTTGAAGTTGTCCCAAGTCGGCGATATGAATCGCATTGGCAAGTTAGCCGGGGGCATGAGCGTCTCGCAAGACATCTCTGCGCTTGACTCAGATTTAGGGAAAACGAATCCGGCGCGGCTATCACAATTCCAATTATTTCTTGGGAAACAGTGGCCATAAAAAAACGCGGCGCCCGGGTGGGGCGCCGCGTCTGTGGCGAAACTGCCGCAATTTTTTAGATTAGCCGAGCGCTTTCACGCGAGCCGAAAGGCGCGACATTTTGCGCGAAGCGGTGTTCTTGTGGAACACGCCTTTGGTGACGCCGCGCATCAGTTCCGGCTGAGCAGCCTTCAGAGCGGTCGCAGCGGCTTCTTTGTCGCCGGAGGCAATGGCTTCTTCCACGTTACGCAGATAGGTGCGGATGCGCGAACGACGGGCTTTGTTGATATCGGTGCGACGCAGCGCCTGACGGGCGCGCTTCTTGGCTTGAGGCGAATTGGCCATGTGTGGTCCCTTTCTCGGGGTGTTTCAATTTCGGTTGCACGAAGAAAACCCCCGGATGGATACCGGCTGATTCTGACCAGAGCGGGCCTCACGCGCATGTAGCGCTGGCCTATAAGGGGTTTTACCGGGGTTGTGAAGCCTGATTCTCAGCGCCCGCGGAATTGCGGCTCGCGTTTTTCGATAAAGGCAGTCATGCCTTCCTTCTGGTCTTCGGTCGCAAACAGCGCGTGGAACATCCGGCGTTCGAACAGCAGCGCCTCGCGCATCGGCATTTCATCGGCACGGTGGACCGATTCCTTGATCGCCATCAGCGAAATGGTGCTTTTCTCAGCAATTTTGCGGGCCACGGCTGTGGCTTCATCAATCAGCTTTTTCGCTGGGACGATGCGGCTGACCAGCCCGGCGCGTTCTGCCTCTTCGGCATCCATCATCCGTCCGGTCAGGGCCATATCCATCGCCTTGGCGCGTCCCACCAGCTTGGTCAGCCGGATCGAGCCGCCGATCCCCGGCATGACGCCCAGATTAACCTCAGGCTGGCCGAATTTGGCGCTGTCGGCGGCAATGATGAAATCGCACATCATCGCCAGCTCGCAGCCGCCGCCAAGCGCATAGCCGGACACCGCAGCAATCACCGGCTTGCGAATGCGCAGGATCGCCTGTTCTTCAGCGGTAAACAGATCTTCGGTGAAAACATCGACAAAGCTCTTGTCGCTCATCATCTTGATGTCGGCACCGGCGGCAAAAGCCTTTTCGTTGCCGGTGACCACGCAGGCACGCACCTTGTCGTTTTTCTGCGCTTCGGTCAGAGCCTCGCCCAGCTCGGTCAGCATTTCGATATTCAGGGCATTCATCGCATCAGGGCGATTCAGCCGGATCAGACATACATAATCTTCGATGTCGACGATGATATTTTTATAGGCCATCTGAGCCCCCCGGCATCCGCTAGCTACCTGTCCAGCCCCGACTCCTATGCGAGACGCCTAAGGGCAATCAAGTCATCTTTGGCATATCGGGCAATAGAAGGAGGAACGGCCCGATTGCACAATGCGGCGGATCGAACCAGTGCAGCCGGGGGTCGGGCAGGGGGCATCTTCGCGGCCATAGACCCGGAAATTATGCTGGAAATAGCCCAGCTCGCCATCGGCTTGGCGGTAATCCTTGAGCGATGAGCCGCCCGACGCGATCGCTTCATTCAGCACTTCGCGGATAATCGGCACCAGCCCGGCCACCCGGGGCGCTGCGATTTGCCCGGCTTTGCGTTTCGGGCTGATTCCGGCGCGATGGAGCACTTCGCAGACATAGATATTGCCCAGCCCGGCGACGATTTTCTGATCCAGCAACGCCGATTTGATCGGCATCGCCCGGCCATGCAGCGCCGCGATCAGGTGATCTTCGTTGAACCCGTTGCCCAGAGGCTCTGGCCCAAGACTCGCTAGCAATTTCTGCTGCGCCTCGTCGCTGGTTGGAAACAAATCCATCGCGCCAAACCGCCGCGCATCGTTGAAGCTGATCCGGGCGCCGTTTTCCATGTCGAAGATGACATGATCATGCTTTTCCGGGGCCAGCTTTTCATGATGAAACTTGCCCAGAGGCGTGCCGGAGATTTGCATCCGCCCAGACATGCCCAGATGGATCAGCAGAGTGTCGCCACCGGAAAGGTCGGCCAGAATGTATTTCGAGCGCCGCCGCAGCCTTTCGACCCGCGCGCCGGTCCGCCGCTCGGCCATATCGGGCGGAAACGGCCAGCGCAGCCCCTCGCGCCGCACATCGGCCCGGGCAATGATCTGCCCCGCCATCACCGGCTCCAGCCCGCGACGAACAGTCTCGACTTCAGGTAATTCCGGCAATCCCTGCCCCCTTCCATTGTCTGCCCCACGCGGGCGCTATATGAGGAGTGAGTTTCTACGATTGGGCAAGGGCCAATGACCGCTTCTGAGAAGAAAACCACCCATTTCGGATTCCAGACCGTTGATGAAGATCAGAAGGCCGGGATGGTCCATGGGGTCTTTACCAATGTGGCGTCGAAATATGACGTGATGAATGATGCGATGTCGTTCGGCATTCACCGGATCTGGAAAGATGCGATGATGGATTGGCTGGCACCGCGCCCCGGGCAGAAGCTGCTCGATGTGGCAGGCGGCACCGGCGATGTATCGTTCCGCTTTCTGGGGCGGGCGCCCGGCGCCCATGCCACCGTGCTCGACATGACCGAGAGCATGCTCGTGGCCGGGCGGCAGCGGGCCGAGGCCGGGCAGATGGCCGAGAGCCTTGATTGGGTGGTGGGCGATGCGATGGCGCTGCCCTTTGAGGCCAATACCTTCGACGTTTACACGATCAGCTTTGGCATTCGGAACGTCACCCGCATTCAGGATGCGCTGAACGAAGCCTTCCGGGTGCTGCGCCTTCCCCGATCAGGAGACCTTTGCCGGAATGATCCGCACAGCCGGGTTTGAAAACGTCTCGTACCGCAACCTGTCGATGGGCATCGCGGCGCTGCATTCTGGGTGGAAAATCTGATGCGTGGTCCTCACAATATTTTCCGTCTGATCCGCACCGGCGCCACCTTTGCGCGCACCGGCGCGCTGGGCGAAGCGCTGGCCGCTGTCGAAGCCCCGATGACGCTGCGTACGGCGGCCCGGGCGATCAGCTGGCCTTTCGCCTTTCTCGGGGCGAAGGGCGATCCATCGCTGCCTCCGGTGACCCGGGCGCTGACGGCGCTGGGCCCGGCCTATATCAAATTTGGTCAGATCCTTTCGACCCGCCCCGATGTGGTGGGCGAAGAGATGGCCGAGCAGCTGACCTATTTGCAGGACAAGCTGCCGCCGTTTTCCACCGAAGTGGCCCGCAAGACCATCGAGGATGAGCTGGGCATCAAGGTGGACGAGGTGTTTTCGGAGTTCTCCGACAGCATTGCCGCGGCCTCGATTGCGCAGGTGC
>JARRIY010000217.1:0-4182 GCA_037379985.1 Maritimibacter sp. | reverse complement strand
GCTGGTTCTGGGGCGATGCTTCCCCCTCTCAGCACCTGAGGTCGGCGGCACGCCGCGATTCCGGATGGGAAGCAGATGCTGACTATCTGAGCTGCAGATGGATATGATCGTCATGTCGGGCGGCTCGACACCCCTGAAAGCGGACTTTGGAATGCCTTACCCCAAGGGTTTCGACCAGATGCGGCTCGATGAAGATCTTGCCGATGCGGTCGTCGTCGGAAAGGATCTGCAAAACCGCACTGATGCGTCCGGTCTCCAGGTCAAGATCTCGCCAAAACGGCTGCAAGGCAGCCAGATCCCATCTGAGTGTGGGCCAGCTGCGAGGACCGTCTGACGGGCCGTTCTCGAAGGCAAAATATCCGATTGGCGAGCGCGTGGCGCCCCTCAGATAGCCGGTTTCATCCTGATAGTAGAAGGCAAGATCTGCCTTCTCGCCGTCGTCATGCGACAGATGCGGCAGCAAGGGGAACCCGGTCACGAACGGGAAATTCGCATCCAGAACCAGCGTGTCCGTCTCGGGGAAACGCCTGTTCATCTCGTCTGCAGTCTGAAGCAGAACCTCTTTCAAATCGGGCGAAACATAGTTCCGGTTGAGCGCGCAATACATCCAGCTTTGGACCTTGAGCGACCCATCGCCAAAACAGCTCAGGGGAACACGGCCGAAGCTCGGTGCGATCCATACCGTCACAAATGTCATGGCCGCATAGGCCACAACGAACACGGGAAACGGCCGTCGCGCCGTGCGTGAGATCAGCCAGGCCAGACCGCCGATCTGAGTCAGTACCGTCAGGCACAAGACAATGACAAGATGAAGGAGAATGCGGATCATGGGACGATCTTCACACCAGGTGCATCGAGGAGCAATCCCGAAAGCTCACGGTCACGCCCGATGCATTGCTGGCACCCTATGAGGGCCCCAAAACAAAAAGCCCCCCGCCATCCGGCGAGGGGCTTTTCAATTCTTAAGCCTTACAGCGATCAGAGACCGGTGGTCACGTCGATGTGGTTGCCTTCTTCCAGCGTCACATAGGCTTTTTTCACGTCTTTCCGTTTGCCGAGCTGGCCACGGAAGCGCTTCACTTTGCCTTTGGTGATGGTGGTGTTGACCGCCTTCACCTTGACGCCAAAGAGGGTTTCCACCGCTTCTTTGATCATCGGTTTGTTCGCATCCGGTGCCACTTCAAAGACAACCGCGCCGGCTTCCGACGCCATGGTGGCCTTTTCCGTGATGATCGGCTTGCGGATCACGTCATAGAGTGCAGCTTTATCGGTCATTTCAGGCGAGCCTCCAGAGCTTCGACACCCGCTTTGGTGATCACCAGGGTGTCACGCTTCAGGATGTCATAGACATTGGCGCCCATCGACGGCAGCACATCGAGACCTTCGATGTTGCGCGCGGCTTTGGCGAAGTTTTCATTCACCGCAGCACCGTCGATGATCAGCGCACGTTTCCAGCCCAGATCCTTGACCAGTTTCGCCAGCACCTTGGTTTTACCGTCGGCGTCAGCGTTGTCGAGGATCACCAGCTCACCCGCTTTGGCTTTCGCCGAAAGCGCGTGGCACAGGCCGAGCTTGCGGAATTTCTTCGGCAGATCGTGCGCATGCGAACGCGGGGTCGGGCCTTTGTAGACACCACCATGACGGAAGATCGGCGCGTTCCGGTCACCGTGGCGAGCGCCGCCGGTGCCTTTTTGGCGATAGATCTTCTTGGTCGAGTAGCTGGTTTCCGAGCGGGTTTTCACCTTGTGGGTACCGGCCTGGCTGCGCGAACGCTGCCAGCGGACCACACGGTGCAGGATGTCGGCGCGCGGCTCAAGGCCAAACAGCGCTTCGTCCAGATCCACCGAACCGGCTTTGCCGCCGTCGAGTTTGATCACGTCGAGTTTCATTCTTCAGCGCCTCCTTCGGGGGCCTCGGCGGGAGCTTCAGCCACAACGACATCCGATTTCAGAGCAGCCGGGAACGGAACACCTTCAGGCATTTTCTTCTTCACGGCGTCTTTCACGGTGACCCAGCCACCTTTGGAGCCGGGAACAGCGCCCTTGATGAAAACCAGACCACGATCGGCATCGGTGCGCACCACTTCCAGGTTCTGGGTGGTAACGCGCGCGGCGCCCATGTGACCGGCCATCTTTTTGCCTTTGAACACACGACCCGGGTCCTGACACTGACCGGTCGAACCGTGCGAACGGTGGCTGATCGACACACCGTGCGTGGCGCGAAGACCACCAAAGTTGTGCCGTTTCATCGCACCGGCAAAGCCTTTACCGATCGAGGTGCCCGAAACGTCGACCTTCTGACCTTCAACAAAGTGTTCGGCCGACAGTTCGGCGCCCACTTCGATCAGGTTCTCGGGGCTGACGCGGAATTCCACCAGCTTGCGCTTGGGTTCCACTTTGGCAGCCGCGAAATGGCCACGCATGGCTTTCGAGGTCCGTTTGGCTTTCGCCGAGCCAGCACCGAGCTGAACGGCGCTATAGCCGTCTTTCTCGGCAGTGCGCTGAGCGACAACCTGCAGGTTTTCGAGTTGAAGAACGGTCACAGGAATCTGCTTGCCGTCTTCCATGAACAGCCGGGTCATGCCGACTTTTTTAGCGAGAATACCAGAACGCATGTCTGTCACCCTCCTCAGACCGAAATCTGCACGTCAACGCCGGCGGCGAGGTCGAGCTTCATCAGCGCGTCCACCGTTTGCGGCGTCGGGTCCACGATGTCGAGCAGCCGCTTATGGGTGCGGATCTCGAACTGATCGCGGGATTTCTTGTCAACGTGAGGGCCACGCAGAACCGTGAACTTCTCAATTTTGTTCGGCAGCGGGATGGGACCGCGCACCTGAGCACCCGTCCGCTTGGCCGTCGAAACGATTTCCGCGGTGCTGGCATCCAGCACACGGTAATCGAAGGCCTTGAGGCGGATGCGAATATTTTGGCCTTGAAGCGCCATGATATTGCCTTTCGCGTTGAGAGGTAGGCCGGACGATCACGCCCGACCTACATCGAACTGGGTCAGTAATTATTCGACGATTTTCGAGACGACGCCGGAACCGACGGTACGGCCGCCTTCACGGATGGCGAAACGCAGGCCGTCTTCCATCGCGATCGGGGCGATCAGCTCGACACCGAATTTCAGGTTGTCGCCCGGCATCACCATCTCGGTGCCTTCCGGCAGGGTCACGGTGCCGGTCACGTCGGTGGTGCGGAAGTAGAATTGCGGACGGTAGTTCGCAAAGAACGGGGTGTGACGCCCGCCTTCTTCCTTGGTCAGGATGTAGACCTCGGCTTCGAACTTGGTGTGCGGCGTCACCGAACCCGGTTTACACAGGATCTGGCCACGCTCAACGCCTTCACGGTCGATACCACGCAGCAGCGCGCCGATGTTGTCGCCAGCTTCACCGCGATCCAGCAGTTTGCGGAACATTTCAACGCCGGTGCAGGTGGTTTTCTGGGTTTCGCGCAGACCGATGATTTCAACTTCATCGCCCACGTTGATCGCGCCACGTTCCACACGGCCGGTCACAACGGTACCACGACCCGAGATCGAGAACACGTCTTCGATCGGCAGCAGGAAGGGCTGGTCGATCGCGCGTTCCGGGGTCGGGATGTAGTCGTCGACAGCGGCCATCAGCTCGCGGATCGAGTTTTCGCCGATTTCCGGGTCACGGCCTTCAAGCGCGGCCAGAGCCGAGCCTTTGATGACCGGGATATCGTCGCCCGGGAAGTCGTATTCGTTCAGCAGCTCGCGGATTTCCATTTCCACCAGCTCGAGCAGCTCTTCGTCGTCAACCTGGTCAACTTTGTTCAGGTACACGACCAGAGCGGGCACGCCAACCTGACGGGCCAGCAGGATGTGCTCGCGGGTTTGCGGCATCGGGCCATCAGCAGCCGAACACACGATGATACCACCGTCCATCTGCGCCGCGCCGGTGATCATGTTTTTCACATAGTCGGCGTGACCGGGGCAGTCCACGTGAGCGTAGTGACGCGCTTCGGTTTCGTATTCCACGTGAGCGGTCGAGATCGTGATGCCGCGGGCTTTTTCTTCCGGCGCGCCGTCGATCTGATCGTAGTCTTTGAATTCACCGAAATATTTGGTGATCGCAGCGGTCAGCGTGGTTTTGCCGTGGTCAACGTGACCCACGGTACCAATGTTCACGTGCGGTTTGGAGCGTTCAAACTTTTCCTT
>JARRIY010000216.1:0-4187 GCA_037379985.1 Maritimibacter sp. | reverse complement strand
GGTCAGAAAAGAGCCCCCCAAAAAAACCAAGGGCGCGAGTTTCCCCCGCGCCCTTCGTCTTCATATCTATGCAGCGATTATTGCAGCGCTTTGTCGGTGATCGCGTGGGTCCAGGCGCCTTCCGGGGTTTTGGTGATCACCGGGTCCGAGCCGCCGGACATCAGCGTCGCCACGGTGCGGTCGTAATCCGCCTCGTCCAGCGCGCCGTTGGAGCCGGCGGTCAGTATGGCGATCTCGCCCATCATGCGGATCTGATGCTTCTCGGTCTGGGCACCGGTCTCGTCATAATCGAGCACGATCATCGCCGCCGCTTCCGGGTTTTCCTCGGCCCATTTCCAGCCCTTCATCGAGGCGCGCACAAAGCGGACCATCTCGTCTTCGAAGGCCGGATCGGTCAGCTTGTCTTCCAGCACGTAAAGCCCGTCTTCCAGCGTCGCGACGCCTTCGTCTTCGTATTTGAAGGTGACCAGATCGTCGGCCGAGATCCCGGCATCAATCACCTGCCAGTATTCGTTATAGGTCATGGTCGAAATACAGGCGGCCTGTTTTTGCAGGAGCGGATCGACATTGAAGCCCTGTTTCAGAACTTCCACGCCATCATCGCCACCCTCGGTGGAAATGCCGAGCTTCGACATCCAGCTCAGGAACGGGTATTCGTTGCCATAGAACCAGTCGCCCAGCGTGTTGCCGGGGAAATCGGTCGGCGAGCTGATGCCGGTTTCTTTCAGGCAGGTCAGCATCATGCCCGAGCTTTTGAACGGCTGCGCGATGTTGACGATCGGCGCGCCGTTTTCACGGGCAGCGAGCGCCGAGGGCATCCAGTCGACCATCACGTCAGCGCCGCCACCCAGCAGCACCTGCACCGGCGCCACATCGGGGCCGCCCGGTTTGATCGTCACGTTCAGGTCTTCTTCGTCATAAAAACCGTTTTCCAGCGCCACGTAATAGCCTGCGAACTGCGCCTGCGTGACCCATTTCAACTGCAAGGTCAGATCGTCAGCCGCAAAGGCTCCGGTGGACATGGCAGCGAGGGCTGCCAGCGATGCGAATGCTTTTTTCATTTTACCTCTCCGTTGGTTGCGGTCTTAGCCGCTCTGTTATCTGCGGTCTCAGCCGCGTTGTGACGGGTGCCAGAAAGTCACCCGTTTTTCGATCACCACGACCAGCCCATAGGCAAGCGAGCCAGCCAATGCGGCAACCGCAATTTCTGCCCAAACCATATCAAGGTTGAGCCGCCCGACTTCCGTGGAAATGCGAAACCCCATGCCTTTCACCGGCGAGCCAAAGAATTCGGCCACAATGGCACCAATCAGCGCCAGCGTTGCGGAAATTTTCAGCCCGTTGAAGATGAAGGGCATCGAGGCAGGCAGGCGCAGTTTGACCAGCGTCTGCCAATAGCTGGCCCCATAGGTGCGCATCAGGTCGCGCTGCATTGAATCGGTCGCCTGCAAACCGGCCACCGCATTCACCAGCATCGGGAAGAACACCATCACCACCACCACGGCGGCTTTGGATTGCCAGTCAAAGCCGAACCACATCACCAGGATCGGCGCGATGCCGACAATCGGCAGGGCGGCAACGAAATTGCCGATGGGCAGCAGAACGAGTTGCAGGAAGGGCGAGCGGTCGATCAGGATGGCGGTCGCAACCGCCTATCCGGTGCCGATCAGATAGCCGCGCAGTGCGCCTTTCCAGATCGTCTGTTGCAGGTCGACCCTCAGCGTTGGCAGCTCGGTGATCAGCCGCGCCCAGATCGCCGAGGGCGCGGGCAGGATCACCGGCGAGACGCCGAACAGCCGCACCACCAGCTCCCAGACCAAAAGCAGCGTGGTCCCGAACAGCACCGGCACCAGCCAGGAGGTTTTCAGCGAGCGCGCCAGCCGCGTGTTGATCCACCACAGCCCGAGCCAGACGCCAAGAACGATGATCACATTCATTGCACCATCCCCATTCTGCTAAGCGTCACCCGTTCGATTATGCCGACAATCACCACCAGGCTGGCGGCAAGGATGGCGGCGGCAAAAAGCGCCGACCAGATTTGCACGGTTTGCCCGTAATAGGATCCCGACAGCAGCCGCGCACCAAGGCCGCGCACCGCGCCCGAGGGCAGCTCGGCCACAATCGTGCCCACCAGCGAGGCGGCAACGCCGACTTTCAGCGAGGCAAACAGATAGGGCATCGAAGACGGCAGGCGCAGTTTCCAAAACACCTGCCCGCCGCTGGCGCTATAGGTGCTGAGCAGATCAAGCTGCATCTGATCCGGCGCGCGCAAGCCTTTGGTCATGCCCACCACGACCGGGAAGAAACTCAGATAGGCTGCGATGATGGCTTTCGGCACCAGCCCGGAAATGCCCATCGAGTTCAGCACCACGATGATCATCGGCGCGATGGCAAGGATCGGGATGGTTTGGCTGGCAATCGCCCAGGGCATCACGCCCAGATTCATCGCCCGGTTATGCACGATCCCCACGGCCAGAAGGATGCCCGCCAGCGATCCGATGGCAAAGCCCAGCAGCGTGGCCGAAAGGGTGATCCAGCCATGATAGACAAGGCTGCGCTTCGAGGTGATTTTCTTTTCAACCGTGGTCTGCCACAGCTCCACCGCCACCTGATGCGGGGCGGGCAGAAGCGGGCGATCCTGGGCCAGTGTATCGGCAACGACTTCGGAGAATCCCGGCTCGGTGCCCGCCCGCGCGGCCTGATCATAGGTCCAGGTGGAATTCATCTTGATCGCCGCGCCGTACCAAATCGCGATAATCGCGGCGAGCACGGTCAGGATGGGGATGATATTCCTCATTCCCCGTCTCCATGCCCCGCCCGCAGCCCTTCGCGCACGCGATGGGCGATCTCGATAAACTCCTTGCTGTCGCGAATATCCAGCGGGCGTTCCTTCGGCAGCGGGCTTTCGATCACATCGGTGATCCGGCCTGGACGGGGGCTCATCACCACGATCTTGGTCGACAGATACACCGCTTCCGGGATCGAATGGGTGACAAAACCGATGGTCTTGTTGGTCGCCGCCCAGAGCTTCAGCAGCTCCTCATTCAGCTTGTCGCGCACGATCTCGTCCAGCGCGCCGAAAGGTTCGTCCATCAGCAGAATATCGGCATCGAAAGCCAGCGCCCGGGCAATCGAGGCGCGTTGCTGCATCCCGCCCGAAAGCTGCCAGGGAAACTTGCCGCCAAACCCGTCGAGATCGACCAGCTTCAGCACCTTGTCGATATGCGCCTGCATCTCGCCGCGCGGAAAGCCCATGATCTCCAGCGGCAGGCGGATATTGCCCTCGATGGTCCGCCAGGGGTACAGCCCCGCCGCCTGAAACACATAGCCATAGGCCCGGTTGCGCCGCGCCTCGTCGGGCGTCATCCCGTTGACGGTGATCGACCCGCCAGTGGGATGCTCCAGCGCCGCGATGGTGCGCAGAAAGGTGGTTTTGCCACAGCCCGACGGGCCGATGAAGCTGACGAAATCGCCCTTGTTGATTTCCAGATCCACGCCTTTCAGCGCATGCACCGGGCCGTCCTTGGTCTCGAAGGTCAGATCGACACCAGCCGCTTTGATAACAGGTTTTGCCGTCACTTGGCTTACACCCCCGTAGCCGGAATGCCGGTGCGTTTGACCGGCTGCGGCGCAGAAAGAGCCTTCCATTTCGACAAGGCCTTGTTGACCGTCGCATTCGGCTCACGGGCAACAAATTCGCCGTGCCCTTCGCGGGTGCGGATCTCGCCATCATGCACCGCCACATAGCCGCGCGTCAGGGTAAAGCGCGGCAGGCCCTTCACCTTCTCGCCCTCGAAGACGTTGTAATCAATCGAGCTTTGCTGGCTGCCCGCGCTGATCACCTTTTCCTTTTCCGGATCGAGCACGACGATATCGGCATCAGCCCCGACCAGGATCGCACCTTTCTTCGGATAGCAATTCAGGATCTTGGCGATATTGGTCGAGGTCACGGCGACGAATTCGTTCATCGTCAGCCGCCCGGTGCCAACCCCATGGGTCCAGAGCATCGGAATGCGATCTTCCAGGCCCCCGGTGCCGTTGGGGATCTTGGTGAAATCGCCGACGCCATAGCGTTTCTGCTCGGTGGTAAAGGCGCAATGGTCGGTGGCGACCACGCTGAGGCTGCCCGATTGCAACCCGGCCCAGAGGCTATCTTGGTGTTTCTTGTTGCGGAACGGGGGCGACAT
>JARRIY010000215.1:5217-8278 GCA_037379985.1 Maritimibacter sp. | reverse complement strand
TGTGAAACAGGCCGCCGCAAGCGGCATGGACGTGTTCCGGGTGTTCGACAGCCTGAACTGGGTCGAAAACATGCGCGTGGCGATGGATGCGGTGATCGAAGCCGACAAGGTCTGCGAAGGCACGATCTGCTACACCGGCGATATTCTCGATCCCGACCGCGCCAAATATGACCTGAACTACTATGTCGGCATGGCGAAAGAGCTTCAGGCCGCTGGCGCGCATGTGCTGGGTGTCAAAGACATGGCGGGGCTGCTCAAACCCGCCGCCGCCAAAGTGCTGTTCACCGCGCTGAAAAACGAAATCGACATTCCGATCCATTTCCACACCCATGACACCTCGGGCATTTCGGCAGCCAGCGTGCTGGCGGCGGTCGATGCCGGCGTCGATGCGGTGGATGCGGCTATGGATGCTTTCTCTGGCTCCTCCTCGCAGCCCTGCCTTGGATCCATCGTCTCCTCGCTTCAACATACCGAGCGCGACCCGGGGCTGGATATCGCTGCGATCCGCGAGATTTCCAACTATTGGGAAGCGGTGCGCGGCCAATACGCGGCCTTTGAGGCCGGGCTGGAAGCCCCTGCTTCGGAAGTCTACCTGCACGAGATGCCCGGCGGGCAGTTCACCAACCTGAAAGCTCAGGCGCGCTCGCTGGGGCTGGAGGAACGCTGGCACGAGGTCGCGCAGGCCTATGCCGATGTGAACCAGATGTTTGGCGATATCGTGAAGGTCACGCCGTCTTCCAAGGTCGTGGGCGACATGGCGTTGATGATGGTCTCGCAGCACCTGACCCGCGCCGAGGTGGAAGATCCGAAAACCGAAGTCAGCTTCCCCGATTCCGTCGTTGATATGATGCGCGGCAATCTGGGCCAGCCGCCGAACGGTTTCCCGGAAGGGATCGTGGCGAAAGTGCTGAAAGGCGACAAGCCCGACACCTCGCGCCCTGGCGCGCATCTGGCCCCGGTGGATCATGAAGCGGTCCGGGCAGAGGCGGGCGAGAAGCTGGGCATCACCCTCGATGACGAGGATCTGAACGGCTATCTGATGTATCCGAAAGTCTTCTCGGACTACACCGAACGGCACAAGCTCTATGGTCCGGTGCGCACCCTGCCGACCAAAGCTTTCTTCTATGGCATGGAGCCGGGCGACGAGATCACCGCCGAAATCGGCCAGGGCAAGACGCTGGAAATCCGCTGTGTGGCTCTGGGCGAGACCAATGACGAAGGCGAAGCCAAGGTGTTCTTTGAACTCAACGGCCAGCCCCGCACAGTGCGTATTGCCGACCGCAAGGTTGCCGCCACCAAGGTCGCGCATCCCAAGGCCGACATCGCCAACCCCAACCATGTTGGCGCCCCGATGCCCGGCGTGGTCTCGACCATCGGCGTGCAGGTGGGTCAGGCGGTGAAACAGGGCGATCTCTTGCTGACCATCGAAGCGATGAAGATGGAAACCGGCATCCATGCCGAGCGCGACGCAACCGTCAAAGCTATGCATGTCACCCCCGGCAGCCAGATCGACGCCAAGGATCTGATGATCGAGTTCGAATAACCGATCATCCCCCCAAAAAACCAAACGCGCCTCCTAGGGGGCGCGTTTTTGTTTGGCAGCTATATGCTGGGCCGGGGAGTGTCCCCGAACGGGTCGGGCATACGCGCCCTAAGCCCTTACTCGAACGCCGCCACTTCGGTCAGCGCGGCAGAACTGTCGAAATTCACCGCAAAGCGCAGCTCGCGCAGGGGGCGGACGCGGGCGATCGAGATCTGATAGAGCTCATGCGCCTTATAGGCCGCCAGCGCATCGAGATCGGCAAATTCGCCATAGACCACCACATCAATCTCGTCGCTGATCGGGTCATCGCGGTGATTGAGCGCAAGTTCGAGATGATCCGCATGGGGAATGCGGGTAAGGATGCTTAGCCCCTTCTGGATGCGCTCGGCATCTTGCGGATCTTTGGCAGAAAAGAAAACGATATGGCGGATCATGCGGCTCTCCGGTCGGCTCATGTTTGGCCTTCGGTTACGCCCTTCACGGCAGAATGACAACGCCTGCGGGTGCTTCCGCGATTGAGCTTGCCGCCCAGAAGGCGTATCGCAGCGCCGAGCCTGCGAATCTTGCCGATGGATGCTATGAAAATTCAGTTCGATCCCAGTGCCGATGCGGCAGGCAAGCTGTTTTCCGATCCGCTGGAGATCATCCGTGCCGATACGCCGGATGAGGTCGAGGCCGCCTTTGCCGCCATCATTCGCGCCCAGGAGGCCGGGCATTGGCTGGCGGGCTATCTGAGCTATGAGCTGGGCTATTGCCTGTCGCGCAAACTGGCGCCGCTGATGCCGGAGGCGCGCGAGCTGCCACTGATCCTGCTCGGCGTGTTTGCGGCTTGTGAAGAGGCTGCCCCTGCCCCCGCGCCCCAAGACGCACCCGCTCTGCGTTTCGCCGATGCTCCGCCGGGCTTTGACAGCTACCAACCGGCCTTTCAACGGGTGCATGATTATCTGGCTTCGGGCGATACCTATCAGGTGAACCTGACCTTCCCGCTGGAACTGGCCTGCGATGGCGCCCCCGCCGCGCTATATGCCGCCCTCGCCGCACGCCAGCCGACGGAATTTGGCGCCTATGTCGATCTTGGTGGCCCGGTGCTGCTGTCGCGCTCACCGGAGCTGTTTTTCCAGGTCGATGCCGAGGGCTGGATCGAAACCCGCCCGATGAAAGGCACCGCCGCGCGCGGGGCAACGCCGGAGGAAGACCATGCCGCGCGCGACGAATTGGCGGCGAGCGAGAAAAATCAGGCGGAAAACCTGATGATCGTCGATCTGATGCGCAATGACCTGTCGCGGATCAGCGAAGTCGGCTCGGTGAAAGTGCCGAAGCTCTTTGAGATCGAAACATACGAGACCGTGCATCAGATGACCTCGACGGTGCGGGCAAAGCTCATCCCAGGCACCACCCTGCCCGACATCCTGCGTGCGATCTTCCCCTGCGGCTCTGTCACCGGAGCGCCGAAAATCCGCGCAATGGAGATCATCCACGAGCTAGAACCAGCCCCGCGCGGGGTTTATTGCGGCGCAA
>JARRIY010000215.1:0-5193 GCA_037379985.1 Maritimibacter sp. | reverse complement strand
CGTTTCAACGTGCCGATCCGCACCCTGACCTGTCATAGTGCAGATCGGATCACCTTGAATGTCGGTGGTGGGCTGGTCTATGACAGCACAGCAGAGGCGGAATATCGTGAGGCGCTGCTGAAGGCCCGTTTCACCGGCGTCGCGGATCTGTAACCACAGATAGTCACACCGAAAAACCATTCTCGCAAAACCCACTCCCCCTGAGTGGAAACATATACAACAATTTCAAGGGGATGGTGTTGGTGCGGTCGAGAAGACTCGAACTTCCACGGGAGTTACCCCACAGCGACCTCAACGCTGCGCGTCTACCAATTCCGCCACGACCGCACTGTCTAGGCTTGGTGAGGCGCTACATAGCGTTCTCACCCGGGGATGCCAAGAGGGAAATTCGCCCTTTTGACAAGAGAATTTTCCCATGCAATCTGGGCCCATGACAACAGCGGCAGATGCCCGGATGACCACAGCTTCTCTTCCCCGCCCCGAATGGCGTATCACCCCCGGTTTGACCGATTATGACGAGGCCGTTGCCTTTATGGAGGCGCGTGCAGCCGCGATTGCGGCTGGCGAAGCGGGCGAGCTGATCTGGCTGGTCGAGCATCCGCCGCTTTACACCGCTGGCACCTCGGCCAAACCCGCCGATCTGGTCGCCCCCGACCGCTTTCCGGTCTATGAAAGCCGGCGCGGCGGGCAATATACCTATCACGGGCCGGGGCAACGGGTGGTCTATGTGATGCTCGACCTCAACCAGCGCGGCCGCGATATTCGCGCTTTTGTGAAATCGCTCGAAGATTGGGTGATCGCGACCCTGGCAGAATTCAACGTGACCGGCGAGATTCGCGAAGGCCGCGTGGGCGTCTGGGTTGAGCGCGGCGACAAACCGCTGGGGATCAACGGCCAACCGCAGGAAGACAAGATCGCCGCCATCGGTGTACGCCTGAAAAAATGGGTGAGTTTTCATGGGCTTTCGATCAATGTCGACCTTCGATACGGTTTTCGGCGGCTGACTGCCGGGGGACAAACTGCGACAATACAGCGCTTGTCCTCCTCGCCTGCCCTCCCCTAGGGTGCGGTTAACGTCATACATACGGTATGCCGATAAAGATGGTATGCCTGACGACCAGAATAACCTGCGACTGGACCAAACTGAGTATATGAGGAACGCGATGAAAAAAATTGCTATTGCAACCGTACTGTTCGCCCTGGCGGGCGGTGCCGCATATGCCGCCGACGATGTGGCGCAAGGCGAAAAAGACTTTAAAAAATGCAAAGCCTGCCACTCGATCATCTCGCCCGATGGCGAAAAGATCGTCAAAGGCGGCGTGATCGGCCCGAACCTGTTCGGCGTTGTCGGGCGTCCCGCAGGTGGCGATCCGGAATTTGGCAAATATGACGACACCATGATGGAACTGGCCGAAGGTGGTCTGGTCTGGACCCCGGAAAACATGGCCGCTTACATCCCGAATGCGAAAGACTTCCTGTCGGAGCAATCGGGCGAGAAAGCCAAAACCAAAATGACCCCGCAGAAGGTGAAAGACGTCACCGACGTCATCGCCTATCTGGCGCAGTTCAGCGAGTAATCTTTCGCCGCATAGGCAAAGACCTAGGCGCCACCCTTCGGGGTGGCGTTTCCTTTTGTACGAGGGCTGGCCGCAAGCACGATCAGGCGATATGTCTGGCCGCATGAAACTGCGCAACCTCACCTTCCCCGCCCTCGCATCTCTTCTGCTTGCCAGCGCTGCTTTGGCTGAGGGCGATGCTGCAAAGGGTGAGAAAAACTTCAAGAAATGCGCCCAATGTCACCGCATCCTGTCGCCAGAGGGCGAAATGGTGGTGAAAGGCGGCATTACCGGCCCGAATCTCTGGGGCGTGATCGGGCGCGTCGCGGCGGGGGATGCAAATTTCCGCAAATACGGTGACTCGCTGAAGGCGCTTGGCGAGACGGGCTTTACCTGGAGCGAGGAAGACATCACCGTCTATGCCCGCGATCCGAAAGCGTTTCTGCGCGAGCGGCTGGATGATGGCAGCGCCCGGGCGCTGATGACCTTCAAACTGAAAGACGCCAGCGATATCGCCGCCTATCTGGCCACATTCGCAGCAGATACGGGCGAATAAGGGCCTGCGTGGCCCCAGCGGGCTCTGGATGCCCGGCGTGATGCCGTGGCTGTAAGCCGACGGGCCACCCAACTTCCGCTGAGCCCTGACGCTCTGACCACCATTCGGGCCAATCTCATCTAGTTTGGCCCGCCACCCTGCCCCATTTTTTGCGCTTATTGTCGCTGTGACAACTTGCCCCACCCGCAAAGCCTCTTTAAACACATGCCAAACCCGGATTGCGGCCAAAGCCGTGGACGGGGGGGATAATAAGGGAGAGCTTCATGGCCGACGCAGCCATTCATGGGCAAGACCACCATGACAATCGCGGGTTCTTCACCCGCTGGTTCATGTCCACCAACCACAAGGATATCGGTATCCTCTACCTGTTCACCGCAGGGGCAGTCGGGCTGATCTCGGTCATGTTCACCGTCTATATGCGGCTGGAACTGATGGAACCGGGCGTTCAGTATATGTGTCAGGAAGGCGCGCGTTTCATCGCTGATGCCAGCCAGACCTGTACCCCGAACGGCCATCTGTGGAACGTGATGATCACTTATCACGGCGTCCTTATGATGTTCTTCGTGGTCATCCCGGCCCTGTTCGGCGGCTTTGGCAACTATTTCATGCCGCTGATGATCGGCGCGCCGGATATGGCCTTCCCGCGGATGAACAACCTCTCCTACTGGCTCTATGTCACCGGTACGGCGCTGGGTGTGGCTTCGCTGCTCTCGCCCGGTTCGGCCGATGGTCAGCTTGGCGCGGGCGTGGGCTGGGTGCTTTACCCGCCGCTCTCGACCTCAGGCAGCCCGGGCTATGCGATGGACCTGGCGATCTTTGCCGTGCACGTGTCGGGCGCCAGCTCGATCCTCGGCGCGATCAACATCATCACCACCTTCCTGAACATGCGTGCCCCCGGCATGACCCTGTTCAAGGTGCCGCTGTTTGCCTGGTCGGTTTTCGTCACCGGCTGGCTGATCCTTCTGTCGCTGCCGGTTCTGGCCGGTGCCATCACCATGCTGCTGATGGACCGCAATTTCGGCACCACCTTCTTTGACCCCAATGGTGGCGGCGACCCGATCCTGTATCAACACATCCTGTGGTTCTTCGGCCACCCGGAAGTGTATATCGTGATCCTGCCCGGCTTCGGCCTTGTCAGCCACGTGTTCTCGACCTTCGCCAAGAAACCGATCTTCGGCTATCTGCCGATGGTCTGGGCGATCATCGCCATCGGCGCGGTCGGCTTCGTGGTCTGGGCGCACCACATGTACACGGTCGGCATGAGCCTGAGCCAGCAAAGCTACTTCATGCTCGCCACCATGGTCATCGCGGTGCCCACCGGCATCAAGGTGTTCAGCTGGATCGCCACGATCTGGGGCGGCTCGATTGAGTTCAAAACCCCGATGCTGTTCAGCCTCGGCTTCCTGATGCTGTTCACCATCGGCGGCGTGACCGGCGTTGTGCTCAGCCAAGCGGGCGTCGACCGGATGTATCACGACACCTATTACGTTGTGGCACACTTCCACTACACCATGTCGATGGGCGCGGCCTTCACCATCTTTGCCGGGATCTACTACTGGATCGGCAAGATGTCGGGTCGCCAATACCCGGAACTCGCCGGCAAGATCCATTTCTGGCTGTTCTTCATCGGTGTGAACCTGACTTTCTTCCCGCAGCACTTCCTGGGCCGTCAGGGCATGCCGCGCCGCTATATCGACTACCCGGAGGCTTTCGCCTACTGGAACCAGCTGTCGTCGATCGGTGCGTTCATCTCCTTCGCCTCGTTCCTGCTGTTCATCGGCATCATGGTCTACACGCTCTTTGCCGGTCGCCGGGTGACCCAGAACAACTACTGGAACGAATATGCCGACACGCTGGAATGGACCCTGTCCTGCCCGCCGCCGGAACATACGTTCGAGATCCTGCCGAAGCGCGAGGATTGGGATCACAGCCACGGCCATTAAGGGCTGACGGCAACGAGACCGAAAGGCCCGGGGATCCCCCGGGCCTTTTCATTTCCAGCATTGGTTTTTGACATCATGCCAGCCCTGATCCCAGAATTCGCCGTCACCGACTGGCAACGCTCCAAAGCCTTCTACCTCGCCCTAGGCTTTGTCGTGAGCTATGAGCGCCCGGAGGAAGGCTTTGCCTATCTCACCCTTGGCGAGGCGGCGCTGATGATTGATCAGATCGGCGAAGGCCGGACCTTCGATGACGGGCACCTGCCGGAAAACTATCCGTTCGGGCGTGGGCTGAATGTGCAGATCGAAGTGGCGGCAATTGCCCCGCTTGTCGATGCGCTCTGGGCCATGCAGCATCAGCTCTATCTCGCCCCCGAAACCCGCTGGTATCGCCGCGGTGATATGGAGCTGGGCAACCGGCAATTCGTGGTGGCCGATCCCGACGGTTATCTTCTGCGCTTTTTTGAGGATTTGGGCGAACGCCCGGTGGGGGGCCCCGATGCCCTATGAATGGGTCACGCCCCTTACCGATGCCCCTACCCCCGATGCCCCCGGTTTTGCCGAAGGCGCAGAGCCCATCGCACAGCTGCATCTCTGGCCCTATCGCAGCCTGCCGAAGCGTGGCTTTGTCTTTGTCATCGGGCTGATGTTTGCCGCCACGCTGCTGCCGCTCCTGGGCTTCCTTGGCTCGGTTCATATGTGGATCCTGGCGCTGTTTGGCTTTGGCGCGCTGGCCGCGCTCTGGTGGTTCATCGACCGCTCCTACCGCGATGGCGAGGTGCTGGAGGAGCTCAGCATCTGGCCCGATCACATCACCCTCACCCGCAGCACAGGGCGGGGCGTCGAGGCGAGCTGGGAGGCGAATATCTATTGGGTCACGGTAACACGCCACAAGACCGGCGGGCCGATCCCGGATTACATCACCCTCAGCGGCAATTCCCGCGAGGTGGAGATCGGAGCCTTCCTGTCAGACCCGGAGCGTCCGCAGCTCTATGACGAGCTGGAACAGGTGCTGGTGCGGGCGAAATCGCGCCACCTCTCCTGAACCGGCTATGGCACCACCTTATCAAAGCGGCTGTCCATACAGGCGCTCAGATCGGTGGTGACGAAACGCCCATCCTTGAACAGGCTGAATATCGTC
>JARRIY010000214.1:0-4215 GCA_037379985.1 Maritimibacter sp. | reverse complement strand
GCGGCCTGAAGCTCTTTCGCCATGCCGACATAGTAATTCAGGTCATATTTGGCGCGGTCAGGGTCAAGAATGTCGCCGGTATAGCAGATCGTGCCTTCGCAGACCTTGTCGGCCTCGATCACCGCATCCATCGCCACGCGCATGTTTTCGACCCAGTTCAGGCTGTCGAACACCCGGAACACGTCCATGCCGCTTGCGGCGGCCTGTTTCACAAAGCCTTGCACCACATTATCGGGATAATTGGTGTAGCCGACGCCATTGGAAGCGCGCAGCAGCATTTGGGTCATGATATTCGGCAGCTTGGCCCGGATATCGCGCAGACGTTGCCAGGGGCATTCCTGCAAGAAGCGATAGGCCACGTCGAAGGTCGCGCCGCCCCACATCTCCATCGAATAGAGCTGCGGCAGGTTGGCGGCATAGGCGGGCGCGATGCGGATCATGTCGATGCTGCGCATGCGGGTTGCCAGCAGCGACTGGTGGGCGTCACGCATGGTGGTGTCGGTGATCAACACCTGCTTTTGCGATTTCATCCAGTCGGCAACGGCTTTCGGACCTTCGGCATCAAGCAGCTGCTTGGTGCCGGACGCCGGGCTTTCGGCCTTCAGCCCCGGGCAGCGCGGTTCGCGCAGATCGGATTGCGGCATCGGGCGGCCAGCGGTTTCCGGATGCCCGTTCACGGTGATATCCGCGATATAGGTCAGCAGCCGCGTGGCGCGGTCGCGGCGGCGCTTGAACTCAAACAGCTCCGGCGTCTGGTCGATAAAGCGGGTGGTGTAGCTGTTATCGAGGAAGGTTGGGTGCTGCAGCAGGTTCTCGACAAAGGCGATATTGGTCGAGACGCCGCGAATACGAAATTCGCGCAGCGCGCGGTCCATCCGCGAAATCGCCTGCTGCGGGGTCTGACCATGGGCCGTGACCTTGACCAGCAGCGAGTCGTAAAAACGCGTGACAACCGAGCCCGCATAGGCGGTGCCACCATCCAGACGGATGCCCATGCCGGTGGCGGTCCGATAGGCGGTGATGCGGCCATAATCGGGGATGAAATTGTTTTGCGGGTCTTCGGTGGTGATCCGGCATTGCAGCGCGTGACCGGACAGGCGCACCTCGTCCTGACTGGCAGCCCCGGTGGCTTCGGCCAGGGTTTTGCCTTCTGCAATCAGGATCTGCGCCTGCACGATGTCGATCCCGGTGACTTCTTCCGTCACGGTATGTTCGACCTGCACGCGCGGGTTCACTTCGATGAAGTAGAACTTCTCGGTTTCCATATCCATCAGGAACTCGACGGTGCCCGCGCAGGTATAGCCGACATGGGCGCAGATCTTGCGGCCCAGCTCGCAGATTTCGGCGCGCTGTTCGTCGCTCAGATAGGGGGCAGGGGCGCGTTCAACCACTTTCTGGTTACGCCGCTGTACCGAGCAATCGCGTTCGTAGAGGTGATAGATATTGCCCGCCACATCGCCGAGGATCTGCACTTCCACATGGCGCGCGCGGGTGATCATTTTTTCCAGATAGCCTTCGCCATTGCCAAAGGCGGCTTCGGCTTCGCGGCGGCCTTCCTTGACCTTATCGACAAGCTCATCAGGGCCATAGATCGGGCGCATCCCGCGCCCGCCGCCGCCCCAGCTGGCTTTCAGCATCAAGGGATAGCCGATCTTGCCGGCTTCTTCGGTGATCGCCGCCATATCGTCGCCCAGCACTTCGGTGGCGGGTACGACCGGCACACCGGCTTCGATGGCAACTTTACGGGCGCTGGCCTTATCGCCCAAGGCGCGCATGGTGTCGGCTTTCGGGCCGATAAAGGTGATCCCGGCGTCCACGCAGGCATCGACGAATTCAGGGTTTTCCGACAGCAGCCCATAGCCCGGATGGATCGCATCCGCGCCGCATTCCTTGGCCACCCGGATGATCTCGGGGATCGACAGATAGGCCGCGACCGGCCCCATGCCTTCACCGATCTTATAGGCTTCATCCGCCTTGAACCGGTGTAGGCCGAGTTTGTCTTCCTCGGCATAGATGGCGACGGTTTTCTTGCCCAGCTCGTTGGCGGCCCGCATGATACGGATGGCAATCTCGCCACGGTTGGCAATCAGGATTTTGTTAAATTCCGGCATGGTCATCTCCCCGGCCTGTCGGATCCAGTGGTCGGGTCGCGCGCCGCGGCTGCCCAGATGATGCCATGTGGCAAGGGGCGCCGGGTGGACCCTGACGAATGTGTCCTAGGCTATGCCGCGACGCAGCGCAAGGAGGTGTGTAATACGACAAATTGCGATAGCGGGGCGACGCTGGGATTTGAGTATTTGGACCAAGATGAAAAGGGCAGGCACTATTGGCCTGCCCTGATCGGATTTTGAGCGGTTGAGCTGGCTATTCGCTTTGCGGTGCCATGCGGTTTTTCAGCACGATTTCTTCCAGCAGGAAGGCGAAGATCAGGCCGATCACCGCAAGCCCGGCAGCGATGATGAAGATCGGATGGATCGCATTCACCACCGCCTCAGCAATCTTTGCGCGAACTTCGACAGGCATTGCGGCCAGAGCTTGCGGGCTGATCGCCATACCGCCTTCACCTGCGCCGCCAGTTGCCCCGCCGGGCATCGCCATCCCGGACGCCATACGCGAGGCAAAGAGCGCGCCGAAGGCTGCAACCCCAAGCGAGCCGCCAACCTGACGGAACATCAGCCCCGAGGCGGTAGCGGTGCCCAGCAATTCACGCGGCACGGCATTCTGTACCGCTGTTGTCACCACCGGGAAGATGAAGCCCATGCCAAAGCCCACGGTGCCAAGGAACAGCGAGAACAGCGCGGTATGGGTGTCGGCCTGAATGGTCGAGAGCAAGAGCATCCCGATCATCAGCGAGAACATCCCGATGATCGGCAGCACCCGGTATTTGCCCGTGCGCCCCATATAGCGGCCCGCACCGATCGAAGTGCTCAGGATCCCCGCCGTCATCGGCAAGAGCATGAAGCCCGAGATGGTCGGCGTCGCGCCTTTGGCGATCTGCAGATAGACCGGCAGGAACGTGACCGCGCCAAACATCGCCGCGCCAGCGATGAAGCCGATGGCCGAGGTGACCCAGAACACGTTCAGTTTGAACAGACCCAGGGGTAGGATCGGTTCGGCTGCGCGCTGTTCAAACCAGATGAACGCGGCGGCCGAGGCCAGTGCCAGCGCTCCAAGTCCGAGGATTTCCGGCGAGGTCCAGGCAAAACTGCGCCCGCCAAGGCTGGTGGCCAGCGTCAGGGCTGCCAGCGCCAGCGACAGAGTAGCCGCGCCGCCCCAGTCGATCTTGTGATTTACCCGGCGCCCGGTGGGTTTGAACGCGGAACCAAAGCCGATCAGGGCCAGCGCGCCGATTGGCAGGTTGATGTAGAAGATCCAGTGCCAGCTTGCCGCTTCGACGAACCAGCCGCCCAGCATTGGCCCGATCACCGAGGCGATCGAGAAGACAGCGCCGAAAACGCCCTGGGTCTTGCCGCGATCTTTCGGCGGGATCACATCGCCGATCACCGATAGTGCCAGCACGAACAGCCCACCGCCGCCGAGCCCCTGAATGGCGCGGCTGACGATGAGCCAGGTCATCGACATCGCGGCCCCGGCCAGGGCCGAGCCGATCAGGAACAGCCCGACCGAGATGAACACCATATTGCGGCGGCCATAGAGGTCGCCCAGCTTGCCATACAGCGGGGCTGAAACGGTGGAGGCAAGAATATAGGCGGTCACAACCCAGGACAGATGCTCCAGCCCCCCCAGATCGGCCACGATGGTCGGCAGGGCGGTGGACACGATGGTCTGGTCAAGGGCGGCGAGCATCAACAGCAGCCCGATAGAGGTGATGATCATCCGGATCGAGCCATTATGCGCCTGATGCGCGTGCGGGTCTTCCGGCGCGGCGCTCTCTGGTTTGGAGGCGGTTGTGTTGGTCATGAAATCCTCAGGGAGTAAGAGCCTGGGCGCAGCGATACGAGTCGCTGCGGGCGCGTTTCTTTCGGGTGTAAATAAGTGCGGTCATTATATGTGTCAACAGCACATAAATGTTAAGCGCATGTAATTGACAATAGCACATAAGGCATGCGACGGGACGCTATGAACAATGCTGAAGATCCGTCCTGTAAAACCCGAAACATTCATCGCGGTATCCCGGAACTCCTTGAAAAAGAGGGGTTTTCAGAAATGTCTGTGGATGCGCTTTTGCGATTCGATCTGAGCGCCTTCAAATGG
>JARRIY010000213.1:0-4709 GCA_037379985.1 Maritimibacter sp. | reverse complement strand
CTGGGGCTGGTCGGTGCGCTATGATGCGAAAGCATCCCCGCCCGATCTGCTTCAACCGTATTCGCCAGAACGCCCTCCCGGGGGGAGGGTCGGGCGTCGCCCGTCCTGCGAACGGGCGAGGCGTTTGGGCAGGGCAAGCGCCACTCAAAAGTTTTGGAGCAGCGCTCCCGGCGGGCGCGGGTTGGTTGGGGCTGAAAGGCAAAGCCCTCGCAAGGCTTCCAAGCGGCAACACCTAGGGTGGGTTTCATCTCGCCATGTAAAAATGCCGGGCTGAAGCCCGACCTACAATTCGCGATATGATTGATAGGTTTTCCGTCGCCCGAATAGCGCCTTCAGGCGCAGGGCGAGCGCCTGTCCGTCCCGGCGGACTGGCGCTATTGCAGCCTCACGACACGCGGAGACGCAGGCAGCTGGTGGCGGGCATAAATGGCGTCGCACATAGCCTGGGATGCGCCACTCCACGGACAGGCACTCGCCCGAGGTAAGGTGCACGCGCTCGACGGGAAGACCGGGCGAGGCCGGCCCCCCCTTATTCCCCGCCCAGAAACGCCTCGGCGGTGGCTTCGAAATCGCGGGGCTTTTCGGCGTGCAGCCAATGGCCGACACCGGGCAGTTTCGCCTGTTTGGCGGCCGGGAACAGGCTGCGGATCGTGGCGCGGTGTTCGGGCAGGATGTAATCCGACACGCCACCGGCCAGAAACAGGGTGGGGCCTGAGAACTCACCGGAAAGCTCGGGGAAGGCGCGGATGGAGGGCAATTCCCGGTCAAGCACATCGAGGTTGAGCCGCCAGACCTTGCCCTTCACATCCAGCGATTGCAGCAGGAAGGCACGAACCGAAGGCGATGGGATCGCCGCGGCGAGCGCGCGGTCGGCGTCGCCCCGGGTCTCGATTGCGCTCAGATCGAGCGATTTCATGGCCGCGATAAGGGCGTGATGCTCGCCGGTTTGAGGATAGCTCACCGGGGCGATATCGGCGATCAGCAAGCGGCGCACGGTGTCGGGCCGGGTGAGGGCCAGCACCATCGCCGCTTTGCCGCCCATGGAATGGCCGATCACATCGGCAATGCCGCCATGCGCGGCAATCACCTCGGCCAGATCCCCGGCCATATCGGCGTAGCTCTGGCTTTCGGCGCGGAAACTGTCGCCATGGTTGCGCATATCAACGCTCAGCACCCGGCGGCTCTGCGACAGGCGTTTGGCGATCACCCCCCAATTGCGCCCGGAGCCAAACAGGCCATGGACGATCAGGATCGGGGGCAGGGTGGTATCGGAGCCGAAGGATTGAGTAGCAAGCATGGGGGCTAGATAGCGGCGCGGCAGAGTAAGGCAAGGGGAGAGTTTGAAACGGGCTCATACGCTCTGCTCTGTGGCGGATGCGTCAGGGCTGTGCATGACCGTCACGCCAAAGGCATGCCATCTATCATCGGCGCACCTGTGGTGCGACGCAGTCAGGCGCAGCCCGGGCCGCTAAAGCGGCTGTTCCGGGTGGGCAAATACCCGTCCCAAACGGCCTAAAACTGCTGCTGGCGTGCTACTCGCCCAGAGCCTTCGCCCCATCCCTGCGCAGGGTTTCCAGATCGTCACGGGCTTCGACCAACTCGTTGATCTGGGCATCAAGCTTTTCCAACTGCCGGTCGGCCATCTCGACCCAGGCGCGCAGCTGCGCTTCGGTGCCCTCTTCATCATAGATCAACAGCCATTGCCGGACCTCTTCCAGCGAAAAGCCAAAGCGGCGGCCGCGCATGATCAGGGTCATCCGGGCGACCTCACGCGGGGTGTAGAAACGCGCACGGCCTTCCTTCTCGGGGGCCAGAAGCTCGATATATTCATAGTAACGCAGGGTGCGCGGCGTCACATCGAATTTCGCGCACATCTCTTTGAAACTGAGACGATCTTCTTCCATGGGCTCCCCCTTTACGGGCAACGTAGTCGCCCGGCGGGCGCTGCGCAACTGTGAGTTGGGTGAGGATTTGGGAGGGGTGAGTGGGGCCTCGGGCGTGAGGGCTGTGCATGACCGGGGGTGGGCGCAAAAGCCTGTCCAGTCTTCACTTTATGGTGACGGGTTCCCCTGCTGATAGCCCCGCGCCCGTGGTGGCGGTCCGCCTGACCATCACGCCAGAGGCGTGTCATCTATCCTTGGCGCACCTCTGGTGCGACGGGCGGTCATGCGCAGCCCGGGCAGTTTTCGCTGCTGTTCCGGGCGGGACAACACGAAATTCGCTCGGGTAAGACCTTTCTGAAAGGTCTTGCCAATTGATTTCTGAAAACAATTGGTGGCGCCGTTTGGGCGACACATGACCAACGCCCCAAGCCGCCGCCCTTCCTGCAATCCCGCTATGCGCCGCCTCAGCCCGGATCATTTGGGGGTTGCCCCTCGGACGGCGAGCGCGAATAGTCTGAGCACAGGAGAAGGATGCGGACATGGCTGAGACAGGAAACCCCAACAAAACGCGGATTGCCCAGCAATTCATCGCGGCAATCCCCCATTCGCGCGAGTTGGGGATGCAGCTTACCGAGCTGGGCGATGGCGAGGCGCTGATCTCGATGCCCTATGATGAAAAGCTGGTCGGCGACCCGCGCTCGGGGGTGATCCATGGCGGCGCGGTCTCGGCCCTGATGGATACCTGTTGCGGCGCGGCGGTGATCAGCCATGAGGGCACCGGCCCCTCGACCGCAACGCTGGATCTGCGCATCGACTACATGCGCCCGGCCACACCGGGGCAGCGCATTTCGGCGCGCGCCACCTGCTACCATGTCACCCGCACCGTGGCTTTCGTGCGGGCCGTGGCCTTTGATGACGATGAAGAGCATCCCGTCGCCACCGCCACCGGCGCATTCACCGCCGGATCGGGCAGCGAGACTCGCCGCAGTTCGGAGGCGCTGTCATGAAACAACCGGAACCCGTACAGGTGGTGAAACAACGTCGCGATGCGGCCCTGAAAGCACTGGTCAGCAACGTGCCCTATATTAACTGGCTGGGCATCGAGTTTGAACGCAAGGGCGATGAGCTGACGGCAACCCTGCCATTTGCCGAAAAGCTGATCGCAACCCGGCACTGCCCGCCATTCACGGCGGGGTGACAGCGGCGTTTCTGGACAGCGTCGCGGTGATCGAGCTGGCCTGGACGACGCTCTGGAGCGATATCGAGGAAAAGCGGATTGATCCTGAGGTGCTGACGCCCGAGACCCTGCCGCGCCTGCCGAAAACCATTGATTTCACGATTGATTATCTGCGCTCCGGCCTGCCGCGCGATGCCTATGCCCGGGCCCGGGTGACCCGCGCCGGGCGGCGCTATGCCTCGGTGCAGGTTGAGGCCTGGCAGGATAATCGAACGCGGCTTTTCGCGGCGGCCAATGGGCATTTTCTGATGCCGCGCCATGATGATTAGGGCGCGATAGCTCGGCGAGACGAGGAACAGGGTTAAACAGGATCAGATGACAGAAACGCGCGCGACTTCCGCGATCACCCACCGGCGGGTGATCCGCATGGCTATTCCCGTATTGCTGGCCAATGCCACGGTGCCGATCCTTGGCGCGGTCGATACCGGCGTGATCGGGCAATTGGGCGAAGCCGCCCCGATTGCCGGGGTCGGGCTGGGCTCGGTGATCCTGGCCTCGATCTTCTGGATGTTCGGCTTTCTGCGCATGGGCACCACCGGGCTCGCTGCGCAGGCCAAGGGCGCGGGCGATCATGGCGAGCTGGCGGCTCTGCTGACCCGGGTTTTGCTCTTTGGCCTTGGCATCGGGGCGGTGTTCATTCTGATCCAGCCGATCCTCTATTGGGCCGGGCTGGGGCTGTCGCCGGCCACCCCGGAAGTGGAAGAGATGGCGCGGCGCTATATGGCGGTGCGCATCTGGTCGGCCCCGGCCGCGATTGCGCTGTTCGGCATCACCGGCTGGCTGCTCGCACAGGAACGCGCGCGGGCGCATATGGCTATTCTGAGCCTGATGAACGGGGCAAATATCCTTTTGGATCTGTGGTTTGTGCTCGGGCTTGGCTGGGGGATCGAAGGCGTGGCGCTGGCTACGGCGATCTCGGAATGGGCGGGGTTTGCGCTGGGGATCTGGTTCTGCCGTGCGGCTTTTCGCGATCCGGCCTGGCGCGCCTGGGGGCAGGTGTTTCACATCGAGCGACTGGTGCATATGGCGCGGGTGAACCGCGATATCATGATCCGCACCGGCACGCTGCTGGCGATCATGGTGAGCTTCACCTTTGTCGCGGGCAGCTTCGGGGCGCTGGCGCAGGCGAGCAATCAGGTGCTGCTGCAATTCGTCTATATCACCGGCTTTGCGCTGGATGGCTTTGCCTTTGGGGCCGAAAGCCTGGTGGGGCAGGCGATGGGCGCGCGGCAGCGGGCAGAGCTGCGCCGGGCGGTGCGGCTGACGAGTTTCTGGGGCATGATCACCGTGGCGGTATTGTCGCTGGGCTTTGCTGTATTCGGTGGCTGGATCATCGACGTGATGACCACCGCGCCGGATGTACGGGAAGAGGCGCGGCGCTTCCTGCCCTGGATGGTGGCAGCGCCGTTGATCGGCGGTCCGGCCTGGATGCTCGACGGGGTGTTTATCGGCGCCACGCGCTCTGCCGATATGCGCAACATGATGCTGGTTTCAGGCGTGATCTACGCCGTGGCACTGGTGGCGCTGGTGCCGCTTCTGGGCAATCACGGGCTCTGGGCGGCGCTGCTGATTTCTTATGTGGCGCGGGG
>JARRIY010000212.1:0-4256 GCA_037379985.1 Maritimibacter sp. | reverse complement strand
CCGAGATCAATGGCGAATTTCGATATCGGTCGGACCGGGGCGGGAGCTATTGCTGCGATGGCGGACACACGTGTCCGGGTGGATACCTTTCGGCGGCCGCTGAGTTTGCGCGCCATCCCGACCTGTTTCCCGTTTTGGACCGCCTCAATTACGCATCTGCTGCATTCGTGATGACGGGTCCGGCCGACGTTTTCGGCAAGGCGGAGACGAGGAAACTGCGCTGAGCCAATTGTGTCTCGCCAGTCGGCACAGCTCCGTCCTTGCCCTGTGGGGCGCAGCCATGCGGGAGGCAGGGGCGGTCGGGACGCTCGCGCTTTATGCAACCTTCGGGGTCGAGAGTGACCGCGTGTTGGTCTCCGTGGCAACTCGGTCCTGTGCGACGTCACCGTACGAGCCCTTGTCCAGAACGAATTGTGCGACAATGTCGGTCAGGATCGACGCCTGCGAGGTGAGCGAAGCACTCGCCGCCGATGTTTCTTCGAACATGGCCGCGTTTTGCTGGGTCGACTGATCCAGATCCGCAACCGACCTGTCAATCTCGGAAATCCCGGTTGATTGTTCTCTGGCCGAGGTGGCTATTCCAGACATTTGATCCGAAATATCAGCCACTTCGTTGAGGATTGTCTCCAGCACCGACCCGGTTTTGCCGACCATGGCGACCCCGCGCTCGACTTGCTGACCGGAATTGGAAATGAGGGTACTGATCTCGCCGGCAGCGGCAGAGGAGCGTTGCGCCAGGTCGCGCACTTCCGATGCGACGACCGCAAACCCGCGCCCGGCCTCACCGGCACGCGCCGCCTCAACCCCGGCGTTTAGCGCAAGCAAGTTGGTCTGGAACGCGATTTCATCGATGACACTGATGATTTTCTTGATTTCACCGGATGAGGCGCTGATCTCTTCCATCGCCGAAACGGCTTCGTCCACCACTTCACTGGCGTTTTTGGCGTTGCTCTTGGCATTGTTCACCGCCGAATTCGATCGCTCTGCACCTTCGGCCGCCGCTTTCACCGAGGTCGTCAACTTGGTCATCATCGAAGATGTCTCACCCAGGGTTGCCGCGTTGCGTTCGGTTCGGCGCGCAAGGTCGGCCGCGGCATTGGAAATCTCCTGTGAACTCGAATGCACGGTTTCGGCCGACTCAGACAGCCGCAAGATCACGTCGCGCAGGGAAGACACGGCAGAGTTGAAGTCGGCTCTGAGCGTCTCGTAGGCATCGGGGAACTTCTGGTCCAGGGTGACGCGCAGATCGCCCTTGGACAGAGCCTTCAACCCCCCGGCAAGCGCGGTCACAATCTGTGTCTGCTCCTCGGCCGTTTGCCGCGCCTTGGCCTCTTCCTCAGCAAGGCGTTGTTGTTCGGCCTGCTGCGCCGCGCTCTCGCGGGCGCGTTTCTCTTTGGCCTCGGCGTCTCTGTGCGCTTGTTCAGTGGCTTCGCGCTCACGTTCCTGCTGTTCGAGTTCCAAGGCGGTCTTGCGTGCAGATTCCTTTTCCGCTTCCAGGCGTTCGCGCTCTTCGATCCCGGCGCGCAGGTTCATCAGCGCCAGGTCAGCTTTGCCGAACAGCCGACTGACCGCGATAGAGATCACCATCGCGCTGGTCCCGGTGAGCGCCGCCATGAGAATGTGATTCAAAAGGTGGATCTCGGCATAGGTCGTCGAGGGCCAGATCAGAAGCGGCATCAGGAAGCTGAGCGATACATGGTGAACCAGGGTGATTGCATTGGCGATCAGGATCGTTCGCCAGCAGAAATACCCCAGCAGGAGCCCATTGATGATGAAGAAGATCATATGCGCGTCAAGCACGAACTCGCCCGCGCCGTAGTCGGTGGAGGCGTAGATCAACATGATCCAATTGCCGGTCATGGCGGAGCCGACGATCAGGCGGGTCCGCAAGGAATGTGCCGAGCGGCGCCAGGCGATCGTTGCGCCTGCGCTCAACACCGTACAGATCACGAGCACCTGCACCCACATGTCAGACCATCCGGCCGCGAGCAGCGTCACCACCCCCGTCATGAGCCAGAGGTAACTGATATAGCCAACCGACGCCCATCGACGCATGCTGTCAAGGTCGTCGGACTTTACATGGTTGGCTTCTCGAATGGTCGAAGCAAGTTTGGCAAACGTGGTCATGTGATGTTCCACCTTCTTAACTGATACCGGTATCGCCCCCAGTGCAGAGCTGCTTGACCGTTGTTTTCATGAGAAAGAGCCCGCCTGCTGCGCGCAGGTCATCGAGCGCATGGTCGTGATGTGGGTTGACGATGGTTACGAAATCGAACTGGCCGGTCGACATGATGTCGACATCCAGCGTCGCACTGGCCTGAAATGCGTCGATACTGTGCCAAGTGGGAGGGAACACGATCGCGACGGGGCTGCCAGCCTCGACTGTCTGCACCCCGAAAGCGAGCCACGCGTAGGCGAGGAGGCTGAACCCCCCCATGGAGATCGGCAACAACCAGTCTTGTACCGACTGATCTTCGCGGGCGATATGTTCGCGAGCGATATGACTGTGCATTTCATCGGTCATTCCCCCAACTAGCACAGGTCGGTTAACGGATGCTGAACCCGTCACCGTCTTTGCCCTGGACGCCCCGGTACCGGCACCGGGAGACCGATGGCATGCCGCCGTGCAGGGGCGCTCTGCCCAGTCGAGGAACGGTGAATTGGCGGGATTGACCGCACACCGGACCTCCATCCGGATGGCGGTCTCGCCGCCGCGGCGAACGTCTGGTTCTGGGAAACTGCAGTGTAGCGCCGGGCCCACGCGCGAATGGCAGCTCCGGGCCGTTCGCGACTATGGCCGGAGCGCTGCGGCCATAGTTTTATAGATGACGTTCCCCACCCCGAGATACTCGGGATGGGGCTATGTCTGGGCGTTTCAGCGGCGGCCTTTCTTGCGGGTCTGCCAGAACGGCGGGATGTCGCCCGCCATGATGCAGCCATAAGGGTCGATGTAGTCCTCGATTTCAGCCAGATCGTAGGATTTGATCTGTGCCACCACGCTTTTGGCATCCTTGTAGCCCGAAGGCAGTTCCGAGGCATCTACACCACCGGCGTGAAAGCGCACATCCAGCCCTTCGGTTTCGGCCTTCAGTCGCTGTTCCGGCGTGACCGAGCCCATCCGCCGCCGATGCTCCGAGCGCGAAAAGTTGCGCCCGGCCCCGTGCGGGCTGAAACCAAGCCCCCGCGCAGCGTCCTTGCCGCGTGCCACCAGAACCGGTTCCGCCATATTCAGCGGAATGAGCGTCAGCCCCGTCGCATCCGCAGCATAATCTCCCCAGGCAGGGGTAGCGCCCTTGCCGTGGTAGTAGAGATCGCCCCGTTTGAAGACGAAGTTGTGCTCGTTCCAGAACCGGTCGCCCGGCTGCGCCTTCGAGGCTTCAACCGTGGCCTGATGGATCGCGTTATGGTTGGCCTTGGTCCATTTGCGGATCAGTTGCAAAGCCTCCCAATAGGCGCGGCCCTCCTCGCTGTCGGCGGGGATCCAGGCGTTTTGCTTGGCGGTCTCGGGCGAAAGCTCCTTGCGGAAGCGCTGCGCCACATTCATGCCGAGCTGATAGAGCACCGCCCCCGGCCCACGCGAGCCGTGATGGGTGACAATCGCCGTGCGCCCGGTCTTGCGCGAGCGCCCGACAAACAGGAAATGGTTCCCGTCGCCCTGCGTGCCCATATGCTCCTGCGCCATGCGCAGAACCTTCGGGTTGTTCAGGAACGCATTTACGCGAAACGCATCGAGCAGCTTCAGTGAGGTGGTGAACCGCTTGCCCTGCGACCGCCCGCCCGGCCCGAAATGGGTTACTGATTGCGCCGCATCCAGCACCGTCTTCGGGTCGATCTGGCCCATATCGGTGATCATCACCGAGCAGCAGATATCGGCCGAATGCATGCCCGGATGAAGGGCATTGCGCGCTGCCGCTACGCCGCCCACCGGAATGGTGCCAACCGGCCCCGCCGGGCAGGCATCGGGCATGATCGCACCGGCCTCGATGGTCGGGGTGCGCATCAGCTCGGTCATGGTCGCGCGCACTTTGCCAATATTGTCTTGCTCATCGGCATTCCCGGTGTCGATATTCTCCTCGAATGCCACTTCGCCCGGCGCGCGCAGGTTCATCTGTTGCACTGCCGGAACGAGATCACCCTCCAGTTCCTGCCGAATCCGCACCAGCCCAAGCCCTTCCGCGCGCATCTCATTGGCTTTCGCCAGCAGCGCCGGGAATTGCTTGCCGGGGCGATGCCCCCAGTCTTTCAGATGTTCCCCG
>JARRIY010000211.1:0-4267 GCA_037379985.1 Maritimibacter sp. | reverse complement strand
CTGATAGTGAACAGGTGAAGCCGGGCGGGCAAGATTGTAGATATCATCAACTTCCACATAGAGAGGTAATGTCACATCATGCCGCATGAAGTCGAAATGCGGAAGGTTGTGAAAGTGCTCAATGTACCGTTTTGCCCCGGTAAACAGGTTGCTGACACGAAGCACCTCATGTCTGGCATCGAAGGCGCCGCGCCGTTCAGCGCTTCGCTCAGTTTAAGATAGCCATAGCGCGTTTCGACATCGCGCCTGGATCGACACCGATCCCGATAAGCTGTTCGGTGACGATGAAGCGGAAATCGGCATTGGTGAGCACCAGTGGCGCGCCGTAACCCGGGCCCGACAGACGCTTGGCTGAGGCCTGGAACAGCGTCTCATCGCCCACCAGCGGCACGAATTGCTTCGGATAGGACTTGCGCGACAGCGGCCAGAGCCGTGTGCCGGAGCCGCCGGAGAGAAGAACTGGGGTGATCATCATGAGAATCCTGGAACTGAAATGATTGTAGTGAGGGCGTTACGCCATCCGTAGCCCATCCTCGCCCTGCGCAAGGAACCAATTGTAGGTTTCGCGGATGCCGTCTTCGAGCCCTGTCGAAGCCTGCCAGCCCATGCGTGCGAGGCGGCTCACATCCATCAGCTTACGCGGTGTGCCGTCGGGCTTCGTTGCGTCGAAGCTGAGTTTACCCGTGAACCCCGTCACCCGCGCCACGGTTTCTGCCAGTTCGCGGATCGTCACGTCGGTGCCGGTGCCGACGTTGATATGCGATAGCATAGGCTCAGTTTCGCGGTCATAGGTATCCTTGTCGAGGTCCATCACGAATAGCGAAGCTTCGGCCATATCGTCGACATGCAGGAACTCGCGCATCGGCGTGCCGCTGCCCCAGACAACCACTTCTCCTATCCCGTCGCGGGCGGCCTCGTGAAACCGGCGGATCAGCGCGGGCAACACGTGGGAATTCTCCGGGTGGAAGTTGTCGCCCGGGCCATAGAGGTTGGTCGGCATCACCGAGCGGTAGTCGGTCCCGTATTGCCGGTTGTAGCTCTCGCAGAGTTTGATGCCAGCGATCTTGGCGATGGCATAGGGCTCATTGGTGCATTCCAGCGGGCCGGTGAGCAGCGCGTCTTCGCGCATCGGCTGCGGTGCCATGCGCGGATAGATGCAGGAGGAGCCGAGAAACAAGAGCTTGCGTACCCCAGCCTCGTAGGCCTGGTGGATGACGTTCGCCTCCATCATCAGGTTCTGGTAGATGAACTCGGCCGGGTAGGTGTTGTTGGCATGGATGCCACCCACCTTGGCGGCTGCGAGGATTACTTGGTCCGGCTTCTCGGTCTGCATGAAGGCTCGCACTGCGGCCTGGTCGGTGAGGTCGAGCTCGGCATGATTGCGGGTGACAGTTTCCACCCCGCGCGCCTCGAGCTTGCGCAGGATCGCGCCTCCGACCATGCCGCGATGGCCCGCCACCCAGACGCGCTTGCCGGTCAGATCATAGCTCATGCTCAGCCCTCCACCGACACAGGCAGGTCCAGCCCATGGGCTTTCAGCAGCGCGTGACGGCGGGCGGTTTTCAGGTCATCCGCCACCATCTCGGCGCACATTTCCTGCGCGGTGATCTCGGGCACCCAGCCCAGCTTTTCCTTGGCCTTGGTCGGGTCGCCCAGCAGGGTTTCCACTTCAGCGGGGCGGAAATAGCGCGGGTCGATGCGCATGATCACGTCACCCACCTTCAGCGCCGGGGCCATGTCGCCCTCAACCGCCGTCACGGTGGCAATCTCATCCACGCCTTCGCCCGTGAAGGCCAGCGTCACGCCCAGCTCGGCCGCCGACCAGGTGATGAACTCGCGCACCGAATATTGCTTGCCGGTGGCGATCACGAAGTCTTCCGGGGCATCCTGCTGCAGCATCATCCACTGCATCCGCACGTAATCCTTGGCATGGCCCCAGTCGCGCAGGCTGTCGATATTGCCCATATAGAGGCAGTCTTCCAGGCCCTGAGCGATATTGGCCAGCCCCCGGGTGATCTTGCGGGTCACGAAGGTTTCGCCGCGGCGCGGGCTCTCGTGGTTGAACAGGATGCCGTTGCAGGAATAGATCCCATAGGCCTCGCGATAGTTCACCGCAATCCAATAGGCATACATCTTGGCCACCGCGTAGGGGCTGCGCGGGTGGAAGGGCGTGGTCTCGCGCTGCGGAATTTCCTGCACCAGACCAAACAGCTCGGAGGTGGACGCCTGATAGAATTTGGTCTTCTTCTCCAGCCCGAGAAAGCGGATCGCTTCCAAGAGGCGGAGCGTGCCCATCGCATCCACATCGGCGGTGTATTCCGGAGCTTCAAAGCTCACCGCCACATGGCTCTGCGCGCCAAGGTTATACACCTCGTCCGGCTCGATCTCGCGCATGATGCGGATCAGGTTCGAGCTGTCGGTCAGGTCGCCGTAATGCAGCTTGAACCGGGCATTATCGACATGCGGATCCTGATAGATATGGTCCACCCGCTGGGTGTTGAACTGCGAGGCCCGGCGCTTGATGCCATGCACCTCATAACCCTTTTCCAGCAGAAACTCCGCAAGGTAGGAGCCATCCTGCCCGGTGATGCCGGTGATCAGTGCTTTTTTCATATCTGTAATCTTCTACATTCTTTACTGCGTTGACTTGAGGCTCCAATGCGGCTCGGCCTTGAAAGGCTATTCCGCAGCCTCTTCATCCCGTGCATAAACATCTTCATAGCGCACGATGTCATCCTCGCCGACATAGGCGCCGGTTTGCACTTCGATCAGCACCATTGGCATCTTGCCTGGGTTTTCCATCCTGTGGGTGGCGCCCAGCGGGATGTAGACCGACTGGTTTTCTGTCACCAGCCGCACCTCGTCATCGACGGTGACCCGCGCCGTGCCCTCGACCACGATCCAATGCTCCGAGCGGTGAAAATGGCTTTGCAGGCTCAGGCTCGCGCCGGGATGCACCACGATGCGTTTGACCTGAAAGCGCGATCCGACAACCAGACTTTCAAACCAGCCCCAGGGCCGGTGATCCTTCGGAAAGGCCGTGGCCTGTTGTGCGTCCTTGGTCTTCAGCGCGGCCACTGCAAGCTTCACATCCTGCGCGCGGCTCATATCGGCGACAAGCACCGCATCATTCATCGCCACGGCCATGATATTGTCGAGCCCCAACCCGACAAGTTCCAGCCCTTCGCTATCGGCGCGCAGCAGGGTGTTTTTGCAGTCAATCGCGCTTGCCGCGCCCGCGGTCGAAACGCCATCCGCATCCGGCGCCATCTCGCGCCAGACCGCATCCCAGCCGCCCAGATCGGACCAGCCGCCATCGAAGGGCACGACCGAGAGGTTTTCGGCCTTTTCCATCACCGCATAGTCGATCGAGATGTCTTCGGCCTTTGCCCAGGGACCGGGCGCAAGGCGCAGAAAGCCCAAATCGGCTTTGGCTTCGGCCAGCGCGGCGCGTACCGGAAGCACCAGCCCCGGCGCATGCGCGTCAAAGGCGGCGATCATGTCGCGGGCGCGGAACAGAAAAATCCCGGCATTCCACAGGAAATTCCCCGCCGCCAGCATCTCGCCCGCGCGGGTCTCGTCGGGCTTTTCGACAAAACGACTCAGCGATACCGGTGCACCAGAGCCATCGGGCTGGGCGGACAGCTCCAGATAGCCATAGGCGGTTTCCGCATGGATCGGGGTGATCCCAAACGTCACAAGCTGCCCGGCTTCCACCGCCGTCAGCCCCTGCGCAACCGCGCGATGGAAGGCGTCGACATCCTCGACCACATGATCGGAGGGCGCCACCAGCAGCACCCCGTCCGGATCAGTTTCGGCTACATGCAGGGCGGCGGCCAGCACCGCCGGCGCGGTGTTGCGCCCCTCGGGCTCCAGCAGGATCGTGCCCGGATCAATGCCGATGGCCGCAAGCTGCTCGGCCACGATGAAACGGAAGTCGGAATTGGTCAGCACCAGAGGGGACGCAAATTCCAGCCCCGCCGCCGCTCCGCCCGCCAGCCGGCTGGCCGAGCGCTGAAACAGCGTATGCTCACCGATCAGCGGCGAAAACTGCTTCGGATAAGACTTGCGGCTCAGCGGCCAAAGCCGCGTTCCAGACCCGCCGGATAGAATGACTGGGTAAAGCATGAGGTCTCCGATTATCTGGGTATGACTTTAGGACCGTTACCGAGCCCGTTCAACGAGCCCAACCAATACTGACCATGCGATAGGGGCCGCCCTTGCGGGCGTTGGATGGGAGCATACGGCCGCAGGATTGACGGGCTCA
>JARRIY010000210.1:0-5101 GCA_037379985.1 Maritimibacter sp. | reverse complement strand
ACTGAGGCAAGCCAGGCGGGCGCCTGCCCGGGGTAGCGCATCCCGCGTTTTGGTCTGCGACATTTATGCCCGCCACAAACTGCCTGCCGTCCTGCCTATTGCTGAGGCTCCAAAGCACCAGCCCGCGGCACGGGCAAGCGCTCGCTCGGCACTTTCGGCGCGGTTCGGGCGAATTTGATTACGAGATCACAACGGAATCGCTTGGCCTACACTCACTCGCCTCGTCCTTCACCAGCTCCCGTCGCCCCCTCTCCTCCCTTGCCAGCCCCCATCCCCCGCGCTATCCCGCCGCCATGCCCCGCTATGCGATCAAAATCGAATATGACGGCGCACCCTTTGCCGGGTGGCAGCGCCAGAAAGACCAGCCCTCGGTACAGAGCGCGGTTGAGGCGGCTTTGGCGAAGCTTGAGCGCGATGTGCCCTCGATTGCCGCCGCCGGGCGCACCGATGCGGGTGTGCATGGGCTTGGGCAGGTGGCGCATTGTGATCTGACCAAGGACTGGACGCCGTTCCGGCTGAGCGAGGCGCTGAACTATCACCTGAAGCCGCATCCGGTGGCGGTGGTCGCCTGCGCGCAGGTGGATGAGGATTTTCACGCGCGGTTCTCAGCTATCGAGCGGCGCTATCTGTTTCGGCTCATCAGCCGCCGGGCACCGCTGGTGCATGAGCGCGGCAAAGCCTGGCGGGTGGCGCACGAGCTTGATCCGGTGGCGATGCAGGCAGGGGCCGACCGGCTGATCGGGAAGCACGATTTCACCACCTTCCGCTCGGTGCAATGCCAGGCCGACAGCCCGGTGAAAACGCTGGACGAGCTGCGCATCGAGGCCCTGAGCCAAAAGCCGCGCCGCCTGCGGCCCGGTCTCGCCGCCCGAGGGGCTCTATCTGGCCAGTGTTGGCTATCCGGACGATCCATTCGGGGAATAGCCCCATCTTTTGCCCGGCGATACGCCGGGCAGCGCCCGAACCGCCCCCGTCAAACCGAAGGTTTGCCTCCGGCAAAGTGGGCGGGCGCTTCTCGCCCACCCCGACGGCTCAGTCGCGGAGCTGCTGCGATCGCCGCTCTTAAGGCGTTACGTATTTCGTCCATGGATGCTGTTCTTCAAACCCCAGCACCGCTTTGATCTTCTTGTTGGAATAGGGCGTGGTCCAGCTTTCCACCGGCTCACGCAGCTCGACGCCCTGATAATAGCGCTCCACCACCTCTGCAGGGCTCAGCGCCACGCTCATCCCGTCATTGGCAACGTTGAACACCTGATAGCCCAGACCATCCTTTTTCAGGCAGAGATCGACGACCTGCCCAAGATCGCGCGCGTCGATATAGGAAAAGATGTTGCGCCGCCTGATGTCTGGGTTTTCGAAATAGCGCGGCCAGTCGCGGGCGTAATCCTCGGGGCTCATCACGTTATTGATGCGCAGGGCATAGATATCGGCCCCAGTGCGGGCGGCAAAGCTGTTCGCCGTGACCTCGTTCACCACCTTTGACATGCCGTAGCTGTCTTCCGGCACCACCGGATGCTCTTCATCCACCGGGACATAGAGCGGATTGCGCATCCCGTCGGCGAAGCAGACGCCATAGGTGGTTTCGGAACTCGCGATCACCACCTTGCGGATGCCGAGCTTGGTGGCAGCTTCCAGCACGTTATAGGTGCTGAGCACATTGACCCGGTAGGTTTCGTTATCGGGTTTCAGCAAGATGCGGGCAATGGCGGCGAAATGCACCACCGCATCAAAGCGCGGCACCCCGGTGCCCGGCTCCATCTCGTCGTAATTGGCATACATGCTCAGCGCGTTGAACACCTGCCCGCTATCGGTGAGATCGGCGACGATATTGTCGACGCCGGGATGATCGAACGGCACCAGATCGACATTCATCACCTGATGCCCCTGTTCGAGCAGATAAGGGATCACCTCCCGCCCTGCCTTGCCGCTACCGCCGGTAAAAAGAATACGCATGAGAGCCTCCTATTTGCACCAGACTGGACCCGGGCAACGCCAGACGCAACCATATGTCGGGAGAGATTGCGACAGGCCGCGAAGACACGGCACGTGCAAGCACGCGACGCGACTCTAGCGCAACTGCTGAAAACCGGCTTGTTTCAGCAAATTCAATCTCCTACAGCTTGGGCATGCTTGGTCTTTCTAGTGGCCGGAAATGTGATTTTAGAGATGTGGAAAGATACGAATGAATATTAAGGGAACAGAAGGAATGACTGACGCCGAGATTTTGGCGGAAGTCGATCGCGGTGGAAAATTCATCGTCTTCTACTACGCATTTTCAGTGCTGATCATGACCTTTCGCCGGAGTTCCGATGTCCACTTCATCAAGGCTGGCGAAAAAACCCTCGGCAAAAGCCTTCCTTACACACTACTGACTCTTGTGGTCGGCTGGTGGGGCATTCCCTGGGGACCGATCCGGGTTTTTGAAACACTCGGCGTCAACCTGTCGGGTGGCAAGGATGTGACATCCTCCATCGTTCGGCGGGCCTGAGCGGCCCATCGTCCGATAGGATGAGACAGGACTGGGCGGTGCCAGGGGCTCGGTATTAGAAAATGTGCAATTCAGTGTATTTTGGAGTGCATATTTTGGAAAGTGCCGTGACCCGTCCGTTCACAAAGAACATCTTTACCATGACCGAGCTGTGTGAGCCGCAGAAGGTGCTGGCTGGCGCGGACGAGAAACGCGTGGCGGTGCTGAAAGAAAAGCCACGCTATGCCATATGGAAAGATGTGCTGGCCTCGCTTGAGAAACGTAGCGCCGTCAATCAGCCGGTGCTCGACCATCTCAGTGATAATTAAGCTGGCAGTTACTCACCCCGGATCCGGCGGTGCTGATCCAAGATGCCGCGCTGAATCCGGGTGAGCATCCGAGGCTCGCCCGCGACAAATCGCTCGACGGAGCCTTGGCGCAGGCCGAGAGCCGTACTGTGTCCGAGCTAATCAGCGCTGTTTTCCGACTGGCTGCGTGCGAAACCGCTCTGAGCCCGCCCGACAGACCCGCAAGCCGTATTGCCCCCGCCGCGCGCGGGTGATCTAATGGCCGCTCAAGAAGATCAAGAAAGGTCGAGCAATGGCAGACGATCTGCTCTCCGGGGCCCCTGATACCTATGACGCCTCCTCTATCGAGGTGCTGGAAGGGCTGGAACCTGTCCGCCAGCGACCGGGCATGTATATCGGCGGCACGGATGAGCGCGCGCTGCACCATATGGTGGCCGAGATCCTCGACAACTCGATGGACGAAGCCGTTGCCGGGCATGCCAACCGGATCGAGGTTGAACTGCACGCCGATTTTTCCGTCACGGTGCGCGACAACGGCCGTGGCATCCCGATTGATCCGCACCCAAAATTCCCGGAGAAATCAGCGCTTGAGGTGATCCTTTGCACACTGCACGCGGGCGGCAAGTTTTCCGGCAAGGCCTATCAAACCTCGGGCGGTCTGCACGGGGTTGGCTCGTCGGTGGTGAACGCTCTTTCCGACGTGATGGTGGTACAGGTTGCCAAGAACAAAGAGCTCTACGAACAGAGCTTTTCGCGCGGGCTGCCGCAGGGGCCGGTCGAGAAAATCGGCGCAGCCCCCAACCGGCGCGGCACCGAGATCACCTTTCATGCCGATGAAGAGATTTTTGGCCATCACCGGTTCAAGCCGAAACGGCTGTTCACCCTCGCCCGCTCCAAGGCCTATCTGTTTTCCGGTGTCGAGATTCGCTGGAAATCGGCGATTGACGATGGCGAGACCCCGCGCGAAGCCACCTTCCACTTCCCCGGTGGGCTGTCGGATTATCTGAAAGAAACCCTTGGCGGCAGCTCGACCTATTCTGAGGGCGGCTTTCACGGCAAGGTGGAGTTTCGCGAGAAATTCGGCGAGCCGGGTTATGTGGAATGGGCGATCAACTGGACGCCCGCGCGCGACGGTTTCATCCAGTCCTATTGTAACACCGTGCCCACCCCGGAAGGCGGCACCCATGTGCAAGGCTTCTGGAACGCGATCCTGAAAGGCATCAAGGCCTATGGCGAGCTGGTGGGCAACAAGAAGGCCGGGCAGATCACCCGCGACGATCTGCTGACCGGCGGCTGCGCTCTGGTCTCGACCTTCATCGCCGATCCGGCCTTTGTCGGTCAGACCAAAGACCGGCTGTCTTCGGAAAGTGCGGCGAAAATGGTGGAAGGCGCGGTGCGCGACCATTTCGACAACAGGCTGGCGGCGGATACGAAAAGCGCGGGCTCGATCCTCGATTTCCTTGTGCTGCGGGCCGAAGAGCGGTTGCGCCGTCGGCAGGAAAAGGAAACCCAGCGCAAGACCGCGACCAAGAAACTGCGCCTGCCCGGCAAGCTGGTGGATTGTTCCGCCACCAATCGCGAGGGCACAGAGCTGTTCATCGTCGAAGGCGACTCGGCAGGCGGTTCGGCCAAGATGGCGCGAGACCGGAAAAAGCAGGCGCTGCTGCCGCTGCGAGGCAAGATCCTCAACGTGCTGGGCGCGGCCAGCTCAAAGCTCGGCCAGAACCAGGAGATCAACGATCTCTGTCAGGCGCTCGGCGTCAGCATGGGCACGAAATTCCGCGTCGACGATCTGCGCTATGACAAGATCATCATCATGACCGACGCCGATGTCGACGGCGCCCATATTGCCAGCCTGCTGATGACGCTGTTTTTCACCCAGATGCGGCCGCTGATTGATCAGGGGCACCTCTACCTCGCCTGCCCGCCGCTCTACCGGCTCACCCAAGGCGCGCGGCGGCTGTATGTGTCCGACGATGCCGAGAAAGACGCCGCGATGGAAAAAGGTCTGGGCGGCAAAGGCAAGATCGATGTGCAGCGCTTCAAAGGTCTGGGCGAGATGGACGCGAAAGACCTGAAAGAAACCACAATGGACCCGAAGACGCGCAAGCTGATCCGGGTGACCATCGACGAGGATGAACCCGGCGAAACCGGCGATCTGGTCGAGCGGCTGATGGGCAAAAAGCCCGAGCTGCGGTTTGAATACATCCAGGAAAATGCGCGGTTTGTGGAAGAGCTGGACGAGTGATTTCGGCCCGGTTTTCGGGGCGTGTCTCGGAGACTGTCGAGGGATGGGCGAACTCGCACGGGGGGCAAGCCTTTGGCG
>JARRIY010000209.1:0-5485 GCA_037379985.1 Maritimibacter sp. | reverse complement strand
GCAGCCAGCCGGGCAGATTGTCCGTCATGCCGTCGATCCGGTGCAGCGTGCCCGGGGCGGCGCCCGAGCTGCAGGCGTCGACGATGATCACATGATCCTGCCCCTCCATCAGCGTCACCAGATCGGCGGCGGCTCCATGGGTTTCGGCTATGTTGAAATTGCCACTGTCGCGCAGCCTGCGCGCCACCAGACGCCCGGCGGCATCATCGCTGGCAAAGTCATTGCCAACCCCGATTAGAAGCGGCTTGGTCATCGGCGTATCTTTCATGTCATCCCTGTTGGTTTTTCTTGTGCTTCGCCCCCGGCAGGGCAGTTAGCCCCGCCGCGAGACGTGTTTTGGTTTGGTCATCAATCCCGGGTGATCTGCAAATCCAGAAAATGCGTGGCGCAGGAGATGCAAGGATCGTAGTTGCGAATGGTCTGTTCGCAGAGCAGTTGAATCTCTTCCTCCGGCCGGTCGAGAATATCACCGATGAAGCTTTCCAGATCCTCCTCGATCGAGGGTTGGTTCTGGGCCGTGGGCGGTACGATCTGGGCTTTGGCGATCGAGCCATCATCCTTCAGCGTATATTCGTGGAACAGCAGCCCACGCGGCGCTTCTGATGCGCCCATGCCGGTGCCTGCGCGCGGTTTGTGCTCGATATAGACCTGATCCGGTTCCTCATAGGCGTCGATCAGCCGGATCGCTTCCTCCACTGCGTAAAGGCTTTCCACCGCGCGCACGGTGATCGAGCGGTAGGGGTTCAGGCAGGTCTTGCCCAGCCCGGCGCGTTTCGCCGCCGTCTTGGCCCGGTCGGAAAGCTTGTCATAGGCGAGATTATAGCGCGGTAGCGGGCCGGTCAGATAGGCGCCGCCGCTTTCCTTGGTATGCGATTGCAGCGCATTCGAGCGCGCCACATGGGATTCCTCGAAATGGTCATTGTATTCGGCCACCGGGATATTCAGCCCCCGGTTCGAAATCACCCGCGTGCCCTCATAGATCGGGTAAAGCCCGTTCGGCTCTTCGATACACACCATGGTGTAATCGCGTTCCTTGTCGGGGAAGGGCAGGGTGGCGGTGAAATCGACAAACGCCTCGGCCATGTCGAGCGCGCGCAACAGGTCTTCACGCAGAGCCTTCAGCGCCTTCTTGCTCGGGGCTTTCCACCAACCGCCAACCCTTGCGTTGATCGGGTGAATTTCCCGCCCGGCCACAGTGCTGACAATGGAATTACCGATCTTTTTGTATTCCAGCGCCATTTTCACCACGTCGGGGTGATCTTGTGCCATTTCCAGCGCGGAGGGGTAGCCGAGGAAATCCGGTGCGTGCAGCATCGCCACATGCAGCACATGGCTTTCAATCCACTCGCCGCAATAGAGCAGCCGTCTCAGATCCTTGATCGGCTGGGTCACGGTGATCCCCAGCGCCATCTCCATCGCCTGCACCGAGCTCATCTGATAGGCCACCGGGCAGATGCCGCAGATCCGCGCGGTGATATCCGGCACTTCGGAATTGTCGCGCCCTTGCAGGAAGGCTTCGAAAAACCGGGGCGGCTCGAAGATGCGAAATTCCGTGCCCACCACCTTGCCGTCTTTCACCTTGACCTTGAACGCCCCTTCGCCTTCGACGCGGGCGAGCATGTCGACTTTGATCGTCTTGTCACTCATGATTTTTTGCCTCCTCACGGAACGCCGGGGCGTTGGTGTTGAAGGTTGAGAACAGCCGTTGAATATCGCGCGGGCTCGCGCCGTTCTCGGCCAGCCGTTTCGCCAGCGGGCCAGTATGCGGCGTTTCTTTCGGGCCGAAACAGCCATAGCAGCCGCGCGCAAAGCTTGGGCAGAGCGCGCCGCAGCCGGAATGGGTCACCGGGCCAAGGCAGGGCTTGCCCTCGGCCACCATCACGCAGACATTGCCCGCCATCTTGCAATCAATGCAGGTCGAATGCGGCGGGGTTTGCGGGGCGCGCCCAGCCAGGGTGGCGGCGATCAGTTCCAGCAGATGGGCTTTCGAGATCGGACAGCCGCGCAGCTCGAAATCCACCGTTACATGATCCGAGATCGGCGTGGCGGTATCCAGCGTATGGATGAACTCCGGATGCGCATAGACCGCGTTGATAAAGGCATTGGTGTCGGCGCCGTTCTTCAGCGCCTGAATGCCGCCCGAGGTGGCGCAGGCCCCAATCGCGATCAGGGCTTTTGAACGCGCGCGAATATCCTTGATCAGCTCGGCCTCATGCGGCGTGGTCACCGATCCTTCCACCAGAGCAATATCATAGGTCCCTACATCGTCGCGCCGTGTGGCTTCGGGGAAATAGGCAATCTCGACCGCATTCGCGACCGCCAGAACCTCGTCTTCGCAATCCAGAAGCGTGAGCTGACAGCCATCGCAGGAAGAAAACTTGAAGACGCCCAAACGTGGTTTGTCTGCCATCTTACAACTCCTTCACAGCCATGAGCGGTTTCATCACGGTCCAGTCGAAAACCGGGCCGTCACGGCAGACAAAGACCGGGCCAAGCTGGCAATGGCCGCAGAGCCCGATCCCGCATTGCATATTGCGTTCCATCGACAGCCAGATATTGCCCGGGGCGACGCCCATATCGGTCAGCCCGGCGGCGCCGAAGCGCATCATCACTTCCGGACCGCAGACAAAGGCAGTGGTATTGCGCGGGTCGAAATCGGCCCCCCGCAACAGCGCGGTGACAACGCCCACATGGCCGCGCCAGCGGTCATTGGCGCGGTCAACGGTGACTTCCACGCCGAAATCCAGCCGCGCCCGCCATTGGGTCAGCTCTTCGGCAAACAGGATTTCGTCCGGGTTGCGCGCGCCATAAAGCAACGTGACCTTGCCATAGGCATCGCGGTTTTCCATCAGCTCGTAAATGATCGGGCGCACCGGGGCGAGGCCAAGCCCGCCCGCGATCACCACCACATCGCGCCCGCGCGCCTTTTCCACCGGCCAGGGCACACCATAGGGACCACGCAGGCCCAGAACGGCCCCCGGCTTCAGCGCGGCCATGGCGTGCGAGACAGGGCCCACATCGCGGATCGTGTGGATGAGTTTGGATTTGTCCGAGATCGCACCGGAGATCGAGATCGGGATCTCGCCCACCCCGAAGACAGACAGCATATTGAACTGTCCGGGCGCAAAGCCGGACCAGCCGTCAACTTCCATTTCCAGGGTGACGATATCGGAAAGCTCTTGCACGCGGCGCGTTACGGTCGCGGCCACGGGCACCATCGGGTCGGTATGTGGGTCAGGAGCGTGCACGGTAAAGATCCAGCATCTGCACCCGTGTATCGTGGAGCCGGTCCACCATCTCGGGCAGGAAACGTTTCAGGATTGTGTAGCCAAGCGCAGGGTCGGCCTGGCACTTGGTCCGCAGGCAGGTGGCATCAAACATGATCGCCCGCACATCCTCGCGTGCAATCGCGTCAAACCCCCAGCGATAGGGTGGGGCAAAGGCCCCGATCCCCAAAACCCCGCCGGTGGTGACGGTTTGAAATGTCATCCGGCCCTGACCCGGCGAGGCGATCTCCTTGGCCACATGGCCCTCGCGGATCAGGTAGATATCATTGGCGTCTTCGCCTTCGTGAAACAGATAGGTGTCGGCGGCAAAGCGCACGTTTTTCGCACAGCCTTCGACCGCGTCGTAAAAGCTCTGATCGAGCCCCTTGAACAGCGGATGTGCCGCGACGATCTTGGCAAGTCCTTCAACAATAACCATTTTACTCCCTCCCTTCGCGGATCGCAGCGGCTTCTGCCGTGATATCGATCCCGACCGGGCACCAGGTGATGCAGCGGCCACAGCCAACGCAGCCCATCGTGTCGAATTGCTCGACCCAGTTTGACAGCTTGTGGCTCATCCATTGGCGATAGCGCGCCTTGGTGCTGCCGCGCACCGAGCCGCCATGGACGTGGCTGAAATCGGTGGTAAAGCACCAGGCCCAGCGGCTGACCCGCTCTGAGCTTTGCCCGTCGAGCGAATTCAGCTCTTCCATGGTGGTGCAGAAACAGGTCGGGCAGACCATGGTGCAATTGGCGCAGTTCAGACAGCGGCTGGCGATATCTTCCCAATGCGGATGGTCTCTATTGGCCTTGATCACCTCGGGCAGCCCGTCGCGATCAATATGGCGGCTTTGCCGTTCGGCGCCTGCCACACTTTTCTCAGCCGCTTTCAGATCCGATGCGATGGCAGGCTCCGCGCCGGGCCTGATAATGCGGATCTTTGTAAGGGCCGTCCAGAAACACCTTGTCCTGAATGGCAATCGCCGCCAGATCGCAGGCGCGCACCCCGATAAAGGCGCGCAGCGTCTCGTCATGCGGCTCAGGGATGATCTCAGTCGTGCCATCCTTCACCTCGGTGCGCCACATGGTCTGGCGCGGCGGGTGCAGGATACGTTTCCACGATGACGGGCCCAGCGTCGCGCTGAAATAGGAGTTACCTTCCTTTTTCAGCCGGTAGCGCCCGCCCGATTGCTCATCGACCCAGCCCATGGGCAGGTCGCCAGCACTGTCAATTTCTTCGTAAACGATCGCGCCGTCGCGTTTCACCGGCCCGGTGATCTCGCGCCCCTCCTCCTTAAGGATTGCGATCAATGCGTTTAATCCGGCCGCATCAATAACGACAGGGTCGGCAAATGCTTTCCCCGCCTTCATGCCGCATCACAGAACATGTCTGCCTCCTCCGATGGGCTATATAAACTCGTACAACTCCTGGGAGACTTGATCATGGCGCAGGAGGGGGCTGCGATGATCTTGATCAATTCACAGATGTGAATGCGTTAACTGATTTCTTAGGAAGTGCGCAGTCTGAACAGAACCCCGCGCAGCATCGCAATGGTAATGCCGATCACGCATCCCAGCGCCGCCCCGACGGCATCAGCGCGGAAATCAAAAATATCGCGGGCACGCATCACATAGGGCTGAACGATCTCAATCGCGGCGCCCAATGCCAGAGCAATGAGGAAAATCAGCCAGGCTTTGCGCGGCCGTTGCAGGCTGACCGGGATGGTGAAAACCATGAAGGCCAGAAAGTGATGCAGCTTGTCCGTGCCCGGAGGATGGGGGAGGGTGCTACCCGGCATCAGCGTCGCCACAAGAATGGCAACCCCAAACAGCACCGTTATGGTGATGTCGGATTTCGGAAGAGGGCGGGCAAGAAGGGACATTTGGCGCTCGATGGTTTTGCAACGTTTCCCCTATATAGGCGCCAATGTCAGCCCCGAAAGAGCGAAGCCGTTCACATAGCGGGGAAGCGCCGACCTGGCGCTGTACCGATGAGCAGGGCAGTGAATTGTTGGGCAGGGGGCGTTCCACACACCAGTTTCCTGCCCGGTTGCGTCGGGCAGCGCCCCCTTCGCCAGGTTTTCGCCGCACCACTGGCGCGACGGTCCCTCCGCCGATCCCCCGAAGGCCGCCGCAGTCGCTTCTTCAACCTCTGAACCGAGCCGCAGAACCTCCTCGCCCGGCCCCTGCCGGGCAGCGCCCGACCTCCCCCCGGAGGG
>JARRIY010000208.1:0-4678 GCA_037379985.1 Maritimibacter sp. | reverse complement strand
TCCACGGCAGCGACTTGTGAGTATCCCCCTCCCCTCTCCCAAAACTTGTTTGAGGGGAGGGGACGAGAGGGGGACATGTCCAAAGCTAGGGGGAACTAGCCCCTCCAAAAAAATCTCACAACATCCCCGGCACCACCAAGTCCGGCGGCCGGTGGCCGTCGGCGAAGGTTTTGATATTGATCAGCACCTTCTCTCCCATTTCGATCCGGCCCTCGCGGGTGGCCGAGCCCATATGGGGCAGCAGCACCGCGTTGTTCAGCGCGCGCAGGCGCGGGTTCACGTCGGTGCCTTGCTCGAACACGTCCAGCCCCGCCCCGGCCAGCTCGCCCGCCCGCAGCATCCGCGTCAGGGCACTTCTCCCCGCGAGGTATTCACGATCACCGCCTCGGGTTTCATCAGTTTCAGCCGCCGCGCATTCATCAGATGGAAGGTCGACGGGGTATGCGGGCAGTTGATCGACAGGATATCCACCCGGCTGACCATCTGATCGAGGCTCTCCCAATAGCTGGCGCCATGTTCGGCTTCGATATCCGGGTGCAGCCGCCGCCGGTTATGGTAATGCACCTCCATGCCAAAGCAGCGGGCGCGTTTCGCCACCGCCTGCCCGATCCGACCCATGCCCAGAATGCCAAGCCGTCGCCCGGCAATCCGTCCGCCCAGCATCGCGGTGGGGGAAAACCCCGGCCAGTCGCCCGCCTGCATCACCGCCATGCCTTCCGGAATGCGCCGCGTCACCGACAGGATCAGCGCCATGGTCATATCGGCGGTATCATCGGCGCTCACCCCGGGGGTGTTCGACACCAGCACCCCGCGCTGGCGCGCCGTCGCCACGTCAATATGATCCACCCCGGCGCCGTAATTGGCGATCAGTTTCAGCTTGTCACTGGCCTGCGCGATCAGCCCCTGATCGATCTGGTCGGTCAGCGTCGGCACTAGCACATCGGCACGGCGCATCGCATCGGCCAGCTCGCCCCGGCTCATCGGCGTGTCGCTCTCGTTCAGCTCCACATCAAACAGCTCCCGCATCCGCGCCTCGACTGCCTCCGGCAACCGTCGCGTTACGACAACACTCAAGCGCTGAGATGCCATTTGTTCCCTCCCGGATTCTTGCCTTACGCTCCCTGAGCTGGCATGGTGGCAAGGAACGCGGAAAGGCACAAGCATCGCTTGATGCCAAAGATAAAAACCCCGCGTCGGGTGGGCAGTAAATGAAGCGGAACGGGCAATCGCGACACAGGATTGGCGTGCTGGCGGGGCTATTATGCCTCACCATGCTGGCAGGTCATGCGCAGGCACAAGGTGCGGCTCAGGCCGATACCCCCGAGCGCGGTCCGGTCACACATCTTCCTTTGCCACGCTATGTCTCGCTGAAAGCCAGCGAAGGCAATATTCGCCGTGGCCCCTCTCTGACGCATCGGATTGATTGGGTTTTCACACACCGGCATATGCCCCTGCAAGTTACCGGGGAATATGAAAACTGGCGCCGCGTTCAGGATAGCGACGGCGTTGGCGGCTGGATCCATTTCACCCTGCTCTCGGGCGCACGCACCGGGCTGATCGAAACCGATCTCGCCCCGGTCTATGCCCGCGCCGATACGCAGAGCACGGTGAAAGCCCGGCTGGAGGTCGGGGTGATCATCTCGCTCGACAGCTGCGCGATTGATTGGTGTCGGGTGAGGGTAGAGGGAGTCAAAGGATGGATGGTCAAATCCGCCTTTTGGGGCGTGGATCCGGACGAAGTGTTCGACTAGGCGTCGATGAAGTTACCACTGCTGCTGCGGCGAAGAACCTCGGCCGAACCGGGCGCCGCTTTCTGATTGTCCATGCCGATAGCGGCTGGGTCAGGCCTGTGCAGCGCGGCGAAGATCATTTCCTGCCGAAGCTGGTGGGCGAGATGATGCAGCAGGGGATCGAAACGCGATTGGTACGGGCCCGCACCAAACCCGCCGACATCCTGCTCGATCCGGCGCAGGATCACATCCATATCATGATGGGCGATGCCCCCGGCTATCGCCGCAACCTGCTGCATGTGGAAGAAAGCTATATCAAAGGGTTCTGGTATCTCGACGAGATCGGCGTCTATTGGAATTCATCGCTGCGGCTGATGAATTTCGCCCCTGAGCGGATCAATGCAGGCCAGGCCGAATATTTCTTCAACGGTGTCAGCAGTTGGATGCTGCGCGAAAATATCTCGAAAGCGCCCCAGCCTGCGCGACTCTCCAGCGAGATCGAGCCGGCCCATGCCGTTGTCTTTACGCAGGAAATCGAAACCAGAGCCGAACGGTCGCATTATCTCAGCAATGAGCAGATGATCCGCACCGCCGCCGAATATGACCGCCATCAGCGGATCTATGTGAAATTCCACCCCAGTCAATCTAAAGCGGTCCGGCGCGACCTGCTGAATGTGGTGCAGGATTACCCCAATGCGCAGGTGATCGATGCCTCCGTGCATGATCTGATCGCGGCCTCAACTCTGGTGGTCACGCAGAACTCCGCCGCCGGGTTCGAAGCCCTGATGCAGAAAAAACCTGTCATCACCTGCGCCAAATCCGATTACCGCCACGCTACCCTGACCGCCAAAACCGCTGGCGATCTGCGCGAGGCGCTGGCCTTCGGCCCCGACGCCATGGCGGATTTTCCCTATGAGAAATATTTCTATTGGTTTCTCAACCGGAACCTGTTGGAAGAGGCCAAGGAAAGCTTTGCCGCCCGCGCCATGTCACGTCTGCGCGAGAAAGCTTTTCTATAGGCCGAAGTTGAAAAACTGAAAGCAGCTTTTAAGTAAACACCCATTCCGGGGCTGAAATGTTGAATTTCTGCAAGCTTCGGATCAGTAGCGCTACCCTATTGGCCCGCATTTGGGCCGTGTTCGATTCGATACCGGAGACCAGATCATGCCCAAACGTATCGCCATGAACTTGTCAGCCGGGATCGCCTCCTCTTCCGTGGCGCTGACCCTTGTCGTGCTGAAGCTCTGGGCGCTGGGGGAAACCCATGCGCTTTCCGTCGCCGCCTCGCTGGCCGACAGCGCGATGGATCTGATGGTTTCGCTCGGCGGGCTGGCGGCGCTGATCTATGCCGCCCGCCCCGCCGATGACGATCACACTTATGGCCACACCGCCGCCGAAGATCTGGCCGCACTGGCGCAATCGCTATTCATCATGGCCTCGGCTGGCGTCATTGGCTGGGCGGCGATTGACCGCCTGCTCAATCCCGAAGCCACGCCACTTTACAATCAGACCAGCGGCATGGTGGTGATGAGCGTCTCCATCGTGCTCACCGCCGGGCTGGTGCTCTGGCAACGCTATGTGCTGCGTCACACGTGTTCCAAGGTCATCGAGGCCGACAGCCTGCATTACCTTGGCGACCTGATCCCCAATATCGGCGCCATCGCCTCGCTCTGGATCTCGAAAAGCTTTGGACTGGGGCAGATCGACAGCGTCGTCGCCCTTGGTGCGGCGCTGATGCTGGCCGTCGGCGCGATCCGGATTTTCAAACGCGCCTGGGATGCGCTGATGGACCGCGCCGCGCCGGATGAGGTGATCGAAGAAGCCACCAGCATCATCCGCGACTGGCCCGGCGTCTTTGGCTATCACGATCTGCAAACCCGCATGTCGGGCTCGCGCTATTTCTTCACCGTCCATATCGAACTGGACGGGCAGAAAACGCTGGACGAAACCCATGCCGTCGCCGCCGCCCTGCGCCGCGCCCTGCTGCGCGCCTATCCCGGCAGCTATGTGATGATCCATCAGGACCCCGCCGGGGTGGAGCCCCATCCCGACGATCCCTCGCGGCATTAGGCGCGCCCTAAGCCCGGCATAGCGCTCTGGCGGCTAAATCAGATCAAGCGGACGATGCGGGTGCCAGGTAAACCCCTTGCGTTGCCAATGGCTTGTATCGTCCTCGACCACCCACCAGCGCTTGCCGCAGTCAGAGCATTCCAGCCGGTATTCGGTGCAATGCTTGCCGCCATGCACGATCCGGTCGAGCAGGATCACCCTGCCCTCCGCAATCAGCGGGGCGGGATCGCTGCCACCGGCGGGAAACTGGCGGCAGCTACAGGGAGCAGCTTCGTCAGGCATCCACCAACCCACGCCCTTTCAACAGCGCCTCAACCCCCGGCAGGCTGCCGCGGAAATCCAGATAGGCCTGCGCCTCGTCCTGCACCGATCCGGCCGACAGGATGAATTTCTCCAGCCGCGCGGCGGTCTCGGCATCAAAGGCGCTGCCCGCCTCTTCGAAGGCCGCAAAGGCATCGGCGTCCATCACCTCCGACCACATGTAGCTGTAATAGCCCGAGGAATAGCCGTCGCCGGAAAACACATGGGCGAAATGCGGGGTGGCGTGGCGCATCCGAATGGCGCGCGGCATGCCGATCTCTTCCAGCACTTCGGCCTGCTTCTGCATCGGATCCGCCGGGGCGGCGCCATCGTGGAAGGCCAGATCGACCAGTGCAGAGGCGACATATTCGACGGTCTGAAAGCCCATATCATAGGTCGCCGCGCCAATCAGACGATGCAGCAGATCCTCAGGCATGGCTTCCCCGGTTTCCGCATGGGTCGCAAATTCGCCCAGCAGCTCCGGCACTTCCATCCAATGTTCATTCAATTGGCTCGGCAGCTCGACAAAATCGCGCGCCACGGATGTTCCGGAAATGCTCTCATACGTGACATTTGAC
>JARRIY010000207.1:0-6271 GCA_037379985.1 Maritimibacter sp. | reverse complement strand
GCGGCGGCGCGTTTTCGCGGATTGCGCCACAACCTCATCTGATTTTCGCTTTTGTAACGGTTGTCATTTTCGGCGATCCGTTCGACCTCATCGACGAGTTTTGACAGTCGCAAAGCTGGCTTTTCGAAAGCACCAAGCAATGCTTTGGTTGCTTCAGAAGACGGATGAACGCTGGCAGCTTCGACGCGGCTCGTGACTTCTTCAAGCGGCGCTTTAAGCAATTCGGAAATCGGTCGATAAGAAAAGTTACGCGCTTCGACGATCTTTTGCGCGGCGAGGTAAGTGTCGGCTTCACTCGGATGCGCTTGGATCGTTGCAAGCTGCTCCAGTTCTTCAAGAATCTGCGCTTTATATCCTGGCCGCAAGTCCTCCGCTTCACGCTTGCTTTGAGTGTGGAGGCTACGGTGAATCTCGCTGCGCCCAGCGACATCAAGATAGCGTTTCGGCACGCGCATGCGCAGGTGCCACGTTTCACCGCGTTTGATCAGCCCTGCCATGCTTGTACCTTTCTCTTTATGTTCATTCGAACCTCTGACCACCTAAAGTGTTGCTACACATTTTGCTACACATTTTTCTGAAATTGGTGAATTTCGCGGAGGATTATTCCCATATAGAATAAGGAAAACAACGAATTGTGGCGTTAGGTTCGAATCCCACCTCCTCCGCCATTATCCCTTGTTTCCTCCCAGACAATGACCTCCATTGCGGAGCTGTGAGCTTGCTGCCTTCCCGTGGTGGCAACTAGAGTAGGGGCAGCGAGTTGATGCCCGTCGGTCCCCATAGCAATGAGTGGTACGTGGCCGCTCTCGTGCTTCGGCCCGACCCCGCCCACTCGCATCTCATCACCTTCTGCCCAAAATCTCCCCATCACAGGCGCATATTCCGTCATCCCAGCCGCCGCACGCCCTGCCATCCGCCGCTTCCGCACCGTCGCACGCGCGTCCCTCTTGCCCTCTCTTCCCTTTCCCCCTAGGGAACCGGCATGAAACTCTTATTTCTTGGAGATGTGGTGGGCCGGGCCGGGCGTCGGGCGATCACCGAGCGGCTTCCGGCTCTGCGTGAGGCGTGGAAGCTGGATTTCGTCGTGGTGAATGGCGAGAACGCGACCGGCGGTATGGGGTTGTCATCCTCCCATGCCAAAACCTTTTTCGAGGCCGGGGTCGATGTGATCACGCTGGGCGACCATGCCTTTGATCAGAAAGACATGTTTGCCTATTGCGAACAGGAGCCGCGCATCATCCGCCCGCTGAACTATGCCAAGGGCGCGCCGGGCAAAGGGGTGCGGATTTATTCCGACCGTCGCGGCCGCAAGGTGGTGGTGGCGCAGGTTCTGGGCCAGGTTTTCATGAAACGCCCCTTTGATGATCCGTTCGCGACCATTGATGCGGCGCTGAAACCTTTCCCGCTGGGCGGGCAGGCGCAGGCGGTGATTGTCGATGTGCATTGCGAGGCGACCAGCGAAAAAATGGCGATGGGCCATTACCTCGACGGGCGCGCCTCGATGGTGGTGGGCAGCCATACCCATGTGCCCACGGGCGATGCGATGATCCTGCCCGGCGGCACCGGCTATCTGACCGATGGCGGCATGTGCGGCGATTACAACTCGGTGATCGGCATGGAGAAATCCGAACCGTTGCGCCGTTTCGTGACCGGCATGTCGAAGGGTCGCTTTTCCCCGGCGCTGAGCGAGGCCACCCTATCGGGTTTCTATGTCGAAACCGATGATCGCAGCGGCAAGGCCATCCGGGTGGAAATGATCCGCGAAGGCGGCGTATTGCAAGCCTCGGCCCCGTGATCTGAGCATTCGCTCTTGCCGTGCCGCTCTGGGGCGGCAAAGATGCAGCGGATCACAGACTTGGAGCGGTGATGGAGTTTTTCGATTTTTCGCAATCTGCCGAAGCGGTGATTGCGCTTATCGTTGTGGGGGCAATGTTTTTGTTGTTCCTGCGCGAAGCTTTCCCTGCCGAAGTTGTGGCCATCGGCGGCGTGTCGATGCTGCTGGTGCTGGGCGTGTTGCCCTATGACGATGCGCTTTCCGTGCTGTCAAACCCCGCCCCCTGGACCATCGCGGCGCTGTTCATTGTCATGGGGGCGCTGACCCGCACCGGGGCGCTCGACCGCATTATCAAAACCGCCGAACAACAAGCGGGCTCGCGCCCGACACTGGCGTTGGGCGTGATGCTGGCGGTGGTGCTGGTGGCCTCGGGCTTTGTGAATAACACGCCGGTGGTGGTGATGATGCTGCCGATCTTCACCCAGATGGCCGGGCGCATGGGTAAATCGCCGTCAAAACTGCTGATCCCGCTCTCCTATGCCGCGATCCTCGGCGGCACGCTGACCCTCATTGGCACCTCGACCAATCTGCTGGTCGATGGGGTGGCGCGCGATTACGGGCTGGAGCCGTTTTCGATCTTCGAAGTCACGCCGCTGGGGGTGGTGCTGGCAGCCTGGGGCTTTCTCTATATCATGTTCATCGCGCCGCGCCTGCTGCCCGACCGTATGTCGATGGCGGGGCTGCTGACGGATCGGGCGAAAAAGAAATTCTTTACCGAAGCGGTGATCCCGCCGGATAGCAACCTGATTGGCCGCGAAGTGCTGGGCGTGCAACTGTTCAAGCGCGACGGGGTGCGACTGGTCGATGTGATCCGCGGCGACCAATCGCTGCGGCGCGATCTGGACGGGGTAAAGCTGCAACTGGGCGACCGGGTGGTGCTGCGCACGCGGATGACGGAATTGCTGTCGCTGCAACGCGATAAAAGCCTGAAGCGGGTCGATCAGGTCTCGGCGGTGGAAACCACCACGGTCGAGGTGCTGATCACCCCGGGCTGCAAAATGGTCGGCCGCAGCCTTGGCGCGTTGCGTCTGCGCCGCCGCTTTGGCGTCTACCCGCTGGCGGTGCACAGGCGAAACCAGAATATCGGCAGCCATCTGGATAACGTCATGGTGCGTGTTGGCGATACGCTGCTGCTCGAAGGCGCGCCGGAAGATATTCAGCGCCTCGCGGTCGAGATGGAACTGGTCGATGTGTCGAAACCCTCTGATCGCGCCGTGCGGCGTGGTCATGCTCCGGTGGCAATCGGCGTGGTGGTTGGCGTGGTGGTGCTGGCCGGGCTGGGTGTGGCGCCGATTCTGGCTTTGGCTGTCACCGGCGTGGCGCTGGTGCTGATGACCCGCTCGATTGATGCCGACGAAGCGTTTTCTTTTGTCGATGGTCGCCTGCTGGCGCTGATCTTTTCGATGCTCGCCATCGGCGCGGCGCTGAAAAGCTCCGGCGCGGTTGAGCTGATCGTCAATGCGCTCGCCCCGGCGCTCACCGAGCTGCCGCCCTATCTGGTGGTCGGCGCGGTCTATCTGATGACTATGGTGCTGACCGAGCTGGTCTCGAACAATGCCGTGGCCGTGGTCGTGACCCCGGTGGCCATCGGGCTGGCACAGGCGCTGGGCCTCGATGCCCGCCCGCTGGTGATCACCGTGATGGTGGCGGCCTCAGCCAGCTTTGCCACCCCCATCGGCTATCAGACCAACACCATGGTTTACGGCCCTGGCGGCTATAAGTTCACCGATTTCGTGAAAGTCGGCCTGCCGCTGAACCTGTCGCTGGCCGTGCTCGCCTCAGCCGTGATCCCGCTCATCTGGCCGCTTTAACTGGCGGTTGAACGGGGGGCTGTGCTTCCGGAAACGGACGACGCCCGACCCTGGGTGGGCGTCAAGCCGCGCGTAATCTGTGCGCCGCGCTCAAAAGCATCTCCGCCCGATCAGCATCTCGTGACATTTCCAAACAAACGCCCGCCCGGGGGGAGGGTCGGGCGTCGCCCGTCCTGCGAACGGGCGCGGGCTTGTGGGCTATGCCTCGCCCTCGGTCAACACACTCACCTTCAATGCATCAGCACAGGCACCAGCGTGGCAATCAGCAATCCCGCCATGGTCCAGTTGAACACCCGCAGCCGCGCCGGGCTGGTCAACCACAGCCTTATGCGGGTGCCGAGCCCGGCCCATGTTACGCAGCTACCGAACCCGAGCGTCGCAAAGCCGCCGGCGACAATCGCCACCGCAATCCAGCTCTGATCCGGCGCATAGGCCGAGATCGCCGAGATCGCCATGGCCCAGGCTTTCGGGTTTACCCATTGAAATGCCACCGCCTGCAAAAAGCTCATTGGGCGGCCGCTGGCCTCTGCCGATCCGGGCGCGCTCGCATGGGCTATTTTCCAGGCCAACCAGCCCAGAAACACCACTGCCACGACTTTCAGCACCAATCCCAGCGCCACGCCGAGCATATGCGGCACCGTGCGGCGCAGCCCGTAATTCGCGCCGGAGGCCAGCAGCATCAGATTATTCGGTCCCGGTGTGAACAGGGTGACCACGGCGAAGCCAAGAAAGGCGATGAGAAGATTCTGTGTCATAGCCGGGATAATTACATGGACATGCTCCGTCTGGGTTGCGAATATGCGGGCAAATTGCAGATATGAGGCAATAAATGACGGATCTTGACGAAATTGATCGCAAGATATTGCGCGAACTCACTCGTGATGGTCGCTTGCCCAATATCCAGCTTGCCGACCGGGTGGGGCTCTCGCCCTCGGCCAGCCTGCGCCGGGTGCAGGAGCTGGAACGGCGCGGGGTGATCCGGGGCTATAAGGCGGTGCTGGATGGCGACGCAATGGGGCGCGGTTTCGTGGCCTATGTCACCGTCGGCCTCTCGGTGCACACCAAGGATGCGCAGCTTCATTTCGAACGCGCCATGACCCGTTTCGACGAGGTGCGCGAATGCCATAACATAACCGGCGAGGTGGAATACCTCTTGCGCATCGAAGCCGAAGACCTCGCCGCCTATAAACGCTTTCACACCGATAAGCTGGGCACGGTCGAAGGCGTGAACCGGATCACCACCCATGTGGTGATGGGCAGCCCGAAGGATGATCGGGCGTGAAGCCGCCGCCTTTTTCTGCTATGGAGGTGATGTGGAGCGCACAGATGCACGGATCGTTCTGGAACGCCTGGCGGGAGGCTATGACGATCTGAAAGTGAAGGGCAATAAGACACCCTATCTCGCAATTAACCGGGTGGGGCATGTCATAGCCTCCTATGGTCAAACATAGCTCGCGCGCGCCACGTCACGCTGCCTTTCGTCCTTGTCCCAACCGCAAACAGGTGCGACCTCTTGCCCCGACCCGCTCTGATGCCATATAGAGGCGCGAAATCGGAACATTCGGGAGCTTTTCATGGCTGGCCATTCAAAATGGGCAAATATCCAGCACCGCAAAGGGCGTCAGGACGCTGCGCGGTCCAAACTCTTTTCCAAGCTGGCCAAGGAGATCACCGTGGCCGCCAAAATGGGCGACCCGGACCCTGACAAAAACCCGCGTCTGCGTCTGGCCGTGAAAGAGGCCAAATCGCAATCGGTGCCGAAAGACGTCATCGACCGCGCGATCAAAAAGGCCGTAGGCGGCGATGCCGAGAACTATGACGAGATCCGTTACGAAGGCTACGGCCCCAACGGTGTGGCGGTGATCGTGGAAGCGATGACCGACAACCGCAACCGGACCGCCTCTTCGGTGCGCTCGACCTTCGCGAAAAACGGCGGCAACTTGGGCGAAACCGGCTCGGTTGGCTTCATGTTCGAACGCAAGGGCGAAATCACCTATCCGGCCGATGCTGGTGATGATGACGCGATCTTTGAAGCCGCCATCGAAGCCGGTGCGGAAGATGTGGAAAGCTCGGAAGACGGCCACATCATCTATTGCGCCGACACCGATCTGAACGATGTGTCGAACGCGCTGGAAGCCGCGCTGGGCGAAAGCGAGTCTGCCAAGCTGATCTGGAAGCCGACCACCACCACCGAGCTGGGGTTGGAAGACATGCAGAAGCTGATGAAACTGGTCGACGCGCTGGAAGATGATGATGACGTGCAGAACGTCACCACCAATTTCGAAGCCACCGACGAGGTGCTGGAACAGCTCGGCTGAGCCAGCTGCCAGCGATGAAATTAGAAAACCCGGACCCGCGTGGCCCGGGTTTTTGTTTTTTTGGGGGGGAGAGGGGCCAGCCGGGCGAGCGCCGGTCCGGGGAGTGGCGCATCCCTGCCTGTGAACCACGCCATTTATGCCTGCCACGAACTACCTGCCTCACCGCGTGTCGATATGCACCAATAGCGCCAGTCCGCTGGGCCGGACCGGCGCACACCCGGCACATACGGGGCTATTCGGGCGCATATGGGAGGTAATCTATCTCAGCGGTTCGTCGCAGGTGGGCGAAGGCACAGCACTGCATTCAA
>JARRIY010000206.1:0-4367 GCA_037379985.1 Maritimibacter sp. | reverse complement strand
GAAAAGCAGCCGTTTCCGGCTGGCATCGCCGGATGAGCTTGCCGATCAGGTGCAGAATTTCCGGTATAAATGGTTGGATGTGCCTGAGATGTTGAGCAAAGCGATCGGGGTGCACGAACGCCCGATGTATGACCGCGACCCGGTGACAAGCTGGGTCGATGGCTCGGTGGCTCTGCTGGGCGAAGCGGCGCATCCGATGGTCCCGAGCGGATCGACGGGGCCGAGCCAGGCGGTCATGGATGCGCGGGTTTTGGGGGCGAAGATCCTGCAACACGGGGCCACGCCAGCCGCGCTCGCGGCCTATGATGATGAGCTATGCGAGCCGGTGTCGAAGCTGGTGCTGCGCAATCGCGATGATGGCCCCTTTGCCCTGCTCGATCTGGTCGATGAACGCTGCGGCGGAAATTTCGACGATATTGACGATGTGATCTCGGGGGCGGAACGCTTGGCCTTCATGGCGCGCTACAAATCAGCTGCGGGCTTTGCGGTGAAGAAACTCAACAGCGCCGCGCCGACGATCATGCTGGACGGTGCGCAAGGCGCGACTGTCGTGAATATGACCTAGGATGCGCAAGGGGGCCGCCGACAGGCGCTTGCGGCCCTCTAAAACGGCACGTCATCCGATCCGGCGCGGTCGGCGGGGGTGATGAATTTGGCCACCACCTTTTTCGATCCGGCATGTTCGAACTCGATATCCAGCTTGTCGCCTTCGATCCCCATCACATAGCCATAGCCGAATTTCTGGTGAAACACCCGGTCGCCCTGGGTGAAGGTTGATATGGCGGTGCTGTCGATGGTCAGCCCGCGCGCCTCGCTGGGGCTGTGCACCGAGCGGGCACTGCCCTGCGCCTGCATCCGTTTCCAGCCCGGCGAATTATAGGCATCGGCGCGGCTGGCGCGTTCTTCCAGTTTCGATGACATGCCCCCGGCCGCACCGAAGCCACCACCATAGAGGCCGGGCGGGGTGAGCACGTCCACATGTTCTTCCGGCAGCTCGTCGATGAAACGGCTGGGCAGTTGGCTCTGCCATTGCCCATAGACCCGGCGATTGGCGGTGAAGCTGATGGTGCAGAGCTCTTCTGCCCTTGTGATGCCCACATAGGCCAGCCGCCGTTCCTCTTCGAGGCCTTTCAGCCCGCTTTCATCCATCGAGCGCTGCGAGGGGAACAGCCCGTCTTCCCAACCCGGCAGGAACACGGCGGGAAATTCCAGCCCCTTGGCGCCATGCAGGGTCATGATCGTGACCTTCGGCTCGTCCGTCTCGCTTTCATTGTCCATGATCAGCGAGACATGTTCGAGAAAGCCTTGCAGGTTGTCGAATTCTTCCAGTGCCTCGACCAGCTCTTTCAGGTTTTCCAGCCGCCCGGGCGCTTCCGGCGTTTTGTCGGCCTGCCACATGGCGGTATAGCCGCTTTCCTCGAGAATCTGCTCGGCCAGCTCAATATGCGACACCGCACCTTCAGGGGTGGCGGCGCTTTCGGAAATCACCAGCGCATCGTCGTCTGGGGTGACACCCGGCTGCGCGATGAGCGAATGCCAGAGGTCGATGGATTGCACCAGATGGTGCAATTGCCCACGGCCTTTGCCTTTGATCTCTTCATTGGCGACGCAAAGACGGGCGCCTTCCACAAGGCTTATCCCATGGCCGCGCGCAACCCGCTGGATGGTTTGCACCGCCTTATCGCCCAGCCCCCGGCGCGGGGTGTTGACGATGCGCTCAAAGGCCAGATCGTCATCGGGGCTGACCGCGAGGCGGAAATAGGCCATCGCATCGCGGATCTCCATGCGCTCGTAAAAACGCGGGCCGCCGATGACGCGATAGGGCAGGCCGATGGTCAGAAAGCGATCTTCAAAGGCGCGCATCTGGTGGCTGGCGCGCACGAGGATTGCCATGTCATCAAGGCTGAGCGGAGCCATGCCGCGCGAACCCGATTGCATCGCTTCAATCTCATCGCCGATCCAGCGGGCCTCTTCTTCGCCATCCCAATGGCCGATCAGGCGGACCTTTTCGCCGTCGCTGGCTTCGGTCCAGAGCTCTTTTCCAAGCCTGTCTTCATTGCCCCGGATGACACCGGACGCGGCGGCGAGAATATGCGGGGTCGAGCGGTAATTCTGTTCGAGCCGGATCACCTTGGCGCCGGGAAAATCCTTTTCAAACCGCAGGATATTGCCCACTTCGGCACCGCGCCAGCCATAGATTGACTGATCGTCATCGCCGACGCAGCAGATGTTTTTATGCCCCTGCGCCAAGAGCCGCAGCCACAGATATTGGGCGACGTTGGTATCCTGATATTCGTCGACCAGGATGTATTTGAACCAGCGCTGATATTGCGCCAGCACGTCGTCATGTTCCTGAAAAATCCGCACCACATGCAGCAGCAGATCACCGAAATCTGCGGCGTTGAGGGTTCTGAGCCGTTCCTGATAGGCGGCATACAGCTCGCCGCCACGATGGTTGAAGGCGGCATGTTCGGCGGCGGGGAGTTTTTCCGGCGTCAGGGCGCGGTTTTTCCAGCCGTCGATGATCCCGGCGAGCTGGCGGGCGGGCCAGCGTTTTTCGTCGATATTCTCGGCCAGAATGAGCTGTTTCATCAGCCGGATCTGATCGTCGGTGTCGAGGATGGTGAAATTGGATTTCAGCCCGACCAGTTCGGCATGACGGCGCAGGAGCTTCACACAGATCGCGTGGAAGGTGCCAAGCCAGGGCATCCCCTCGACCGGCTGACCCAAAAGCGTCGCCACCCGGACCTTCATCTCGCGCGCCGCCTTGTTGGTGAAGGTGACGGCGAGGATCTCATTCGTGCGGGCATGGCCGGTATTCAGCAGATGCGCGATGCGGGTGGTCAGGGCCTTGGTCTTGCCCGTGCCGGCCCCGGCCAGCATCAGCACAGGCCCATCCAGCGCCTCGACCGCTTCGCGCTGCGCCGGGTTCAGCCCGTCGAGATAGGGCATGGGCCGGGCAGCCATCGCCATCTGGCTGAGGCTCGGGCGCGGGGCGGGGGTGTTTTGGGCTTCGTCGTCGTAGAAATCGCTCATGCGGGCAGATTACAGAAAGCGCCGGGCGAGGAAAAGCATGTTCGTTATATGTTCGCGCGGAATAGCCGGGGTTTTCGAAAAATAAGACACGCGGAAAACATTTCCGAGGAAACCGGTTGAGCGATTGCCCCCGCCTGCGTAGAAGTCACGCCAGATGAGGGAGGATTTCATGGGAAAACCGCGTGTTTTGATCGCCGGGGGCGGTATTGGCGGGCTGTCGGCTGCGCTGACGCTCAATCAGATCGGTGTGGATTGTGTGGTGTTCGAAAGCGTGCGCGAGCTGAAGCCGCTCGGGGTAGGGATCAACATCCAGCCCAATGCGGTGCGCGAGCTTTACGATATGGGCATCACCGAGAGCGATATGGACCGCGTCGGGGTGAAGGCGCGCGAATGGGCGCTGGTGGGGCTGAACGGCAATGACATCTATGCCGAACCGCGTGGCGAAGAGGCGGGCTATCACTGGCCGCAATATGCCGTGCATCGCGGTGAGTTCCATATGCTGCTGCATGACAAATTCGTCGAACGCGCGGGCAAGGATGCGGTGCGGCTGGGGGCGAAGGTCACTGGCTACGAAAACAATGCCGATGGCAGCGTGACGGCGCTGATCGAGCATGCCGATGGAACCACCTCGCGCGAGACCGGTAGCCTGTTGATTGCCGCCGATGGCATTCATTCGGCCCTGCGCGCGCAGATGCATCCCGAGCAGCCGCCGATCCATTGGGGCGGGGCGATCATGTGGCGCGGCACCACGCGGGCCAAACCCATTCGCACCGGGTCTTCGTTCATCGGGCTGGGCACGCATCAGCACCGGATGGTGATCTATCCGATCTCGGCCCCCGATGCAGACGGGCTGGCCACGATCAACTGGATCGCCGAGATGACGCTGGATGCCTCTGACGGCTGGCAAAGCACCGGCTGGTTCCGCCCGGTCGAGATTGAGGAATTTGCCGAGAATTTCGAAGCGTTCAAATACGATTGGCTCGATGTGCCCGAGATGCTGCGCAACGCCGATGTCTCGTATGAAAACCCGATGATCGACCGCGAACCGGTGGAGACCTGGGTGGATGGTGGCGTGGCGCTGATGGGCGATGCGGCCCATGCGATGTATCCGACCGGATCGAATGGCGCGAGCCAGGCGATCATCGATGCGCGCACGCTGGGTGTGGCGATGCTGGAGCATGGCGTGACCCGGGCAGCGCTGGCCGCCTATGACGATACGCTTTGCGGGCCGGTCTCGAAGCTGATCCTGCGTAACCGGGGGGCCGGGCCCTTCGGGCTGCTGAATATGGTGGATGAGCGCTGCGGCGGCGAGTTTGAGAATATCGACGATG
>JARRIY010000205.1:0-5255 GCA_037379985.1 Maritimibacter sp. | reverse complement strand
GGATCCCCTGCCCTAAGGCTGTTTGCCGGAATGTGACCGGGCGCCTCAAGCGACACCCGGTCAGCTAAATCAGCTTTTCGTCATCGAAGCGACTTCGGCAGCGAAATCGTCTTCTTTCTTCTCGATGCCTTCGCCCACTTCCATACGGACAAATGCAACGATCTCAGCGCCAGCTTCTTCGGCGGCTTTCGCCACGGTCAGATCGGGATTGACGACGAAGTTCTGGCCCAGAAGCGTGACTTCCGAGAGGAATTTCTTCATCCGGCCGACGATCATTTTCTCGATCACGGCGTCCGGCTTGCCGGATTCCTTGGCGATCTCGATCTGGATCAGACGCTCTTTCTCAACCACGGCCGGGTCAAGATCAGCTTCCGAAAGCGAGGCCGGGTTTGCTGCGGCGATGTGCATGGCAACCTGTTTGCCAAAGGCTTCGTCGCCGCCTTTCAGCGCAACCAGCACGCCGATTTTGCCCAGGCCGCTGGCAGCCGCGTTGTGCACATAGGTCACAACCACGTCGCCTTCGACGCTGGCCATACGGCGCAGGGTCATGTTCTCGCCGATTTTGGCGATCTTGTCGGTCAGCTCAGCTTCCACCGACTTGCCGCCGATGTCAGCAGCTTTCAGGCCTTCGATATCGGACACGCCAAGCGCGGCTTTGGTGATGTTGGTCACAACATCTTGGAATTCAGCGTTTTTGGCGACGAAATCGGTTTCAGCGTTGACTTCAACAGCCACGCCTTTGCCACCTTCGACGGCCACACCCACGAGGCCTTCAGCCGCCACGCGGCCGGATTTTTTCGCAGCAGTGGCCAGACCTTTGGTGCGCAGCCAGTCAATCGCGGCTTCCATATCGCCATCGGTTTCGACCAGCGCTTTTTTCGCGTCCATCATGCCTGCGCCAGTGGTTTCACGCAGTTCTTTCACTTGTGCGGCGGTGATTGCCATATCGGCTCTCCTTCAAATAGCCCGGGAGCGGTGTGCCCGCTCCCGGTTGCAGAATTGTGACAGCGTGAAGCGATCAGGCTTCGGCGGCCGGAGCTTCGGCTTGTTCGGCCACGGCCTCTTCGACCGGAGCTTCTTCCAGAGCGCCAACGTCGATGCCAGCGGCTTCCAGCTGACCCGACATACCGTCGAGCGCGGCACGGGCGGCCAGATCGCAATACAGCGCGATGGCGCGTGCGGCGTCATCGTTGCCCGGGATGATGTAATCCACACCATCGGGCGAGCAGTTGGTGTCGACGACGGCCACAACCGGGATACCCAGTTTTTTGGCTTCGGCGATGGCCAGATCTTCTTTTTTCACGTCGATGACAAAGAGCATGTCCGGCAGACCGCCCATTTCGCGGATCCCGCCCAGCGAAGCTTGCAGCTTGGCTTGGTCACGTTCCATGCCCAGACGCTCTTTCTTGGTCAGGCCTTCGGCACCGGAGGCGAGCTTCTCGTCAATCTCTTTCAGACGATTGATCGACTGCGACACGGTCTGCCAGTTGGTCAGCGTGCCACCCAGCCAGCGGTGGTTCATGTAGTATTGAGCCGATTTTTCAGCGGCGTCTGCGATCGGCTTCGAAGCCTGACGCTTGGTGCCGACGAACAGCACGCTGCCGCCTTTGGCAACGGTTTCACGGATCGCGTTCAGCGCCGCGTCGAGCATCGGCACGGTTTGCGTCAGGTCGATGATGTGAATGCCGTTACGGTCACCATAGATGAACTCGCCCATGCGGGGGTTCCAACGTTGGGTCTGGTGACCAAAGTGAACGCCAGCTTCCAAAAGCTGACGCAGCGAGAAATCAGGGAGCGCCATGTCCATATTCCTTTTCCGGTTTGCGCCTGGGCGGGGTCTCTAAGGGCATTTGCCCAACCGGCGGACCGTTACGGGATGTCTCCCCGCAAGGCCCAACCCCGCCTGTGAAGTTCGCGCCGAATACACGCAGTTGCAGCCTATTGCAACCCCCCGTGCAGCCTGCCAAAAGCAGGTATGGCAAAGAGCTACGACATTCTCTGTATCGGCTCCGTCCTCTGGGACGTGATCGGGCGCACCGACAGGTCGATGAATTATGGAAATGACGTGCCTGGGCGCATTACACGCCTGCCCGGGGGCGTTGCAATGAATATCGCTATGGGGTTGGCCCGGTTCGGCCTGCGCCCGGTCTTGCTGACCAGTGTTGGTATGGATGCCGAGGGCGATGAACTGCTGGGCGAATGCACCGAGCGCGGGATGGTCACGGATTACGTGCATCGCGACGCCGTGCTGCCGACTGATCGTTATATGGCGATTGAATGCGAGGCCGGGCTGGTGGCCGCGATTGCCGATGCGCATTCGCTTGAAGCCGCAGGCGGACATATCCTTGCGGCGATGGAAGATGGCCGTTTGGGCAGCGAAGCCGCGCCTTATAGCGGGCCGGTGGCGCTGGATGGCAACCTGACCGAAGCGCTTCTGGCCGAGATTGCCACGCGGCCCAGCTTTGCCGCCGCCGATTTGCGCGTTGCCCCCGCCAGCCCCGGCAAAGCCACACGGCTGCGCCCGCTGATCGGTCACAAGGGCGCGACATTCTATGTAAATCTCGAAGAGGCCGGGTTGATCCTTGGCACCGTGTTCACCTCGGCCCGCAGCGCCGCCGAAGGGTTTCTCGACGAAGGTGTGGCGCGGGCTTTGGTTACCGATGGCGCGCAGGAGGCTGCTTTGGCCCAAGAAGGCACCCTGTTCACCGCCCTGCCCCCGAAAGTCACGCAAGCGCGCGTAACTGGTGCGGGCGATACCTTCATGGCTGCCCATATCGCCGCCGAAACCCGCGGGCAGACCGGGCTGGAGGCCCTTGAAGCCGCGCTGGCGGCAGCCGCAAAATATGTATCCGGCGAAGATCCTGTGTGAGCGCCGCTTGCCCCCGATCCCAGCCTTACTCACTCGCTTATTCTCAGAAACACGCCATCAGAGACCGCTATGATCCCCCTGACCTATTCGCCCGAAGTTGCCGCCGCCAAGGAAAACAACCTGCCGCTGGTGGCGCTGGAATCGACCATTATCACCCATGGCATGCCCTATCCGCAAACCGTAGAAACCGCCCGCGCGGTCGAGGCGGAAATCCGCACGGCAGGTGCCGTGCCTGCTACCATGGCGGTGATCGAAGGCAAGCTGCATGTCGGGCTGACCGATGAAGAGCTGACCGTGCTGGGGCAAGCGCAGAATGTGGCCAAACTCAGCCGTGCTGATTTCGCGGCCTGCATTGCCACCGGCGGCACTGGCGCCACCACCGTGGCCGCCACCATGATCGCCGCGCATCTGGCGGGCATCCGTACCTTTGCCACTGGCGGGATTGGCGGCGTGCATCGCGGCGCTGAGCATAGCTTTGATATTTCCGCCGACCTGCTGGAATTCTCCCACACGCCGGTCACCGTGGTCGCCGCCGGGGCGAAAGCCATTCTCGATCTGCCGAAAACCCTGGAAGTGCTGGAAACCCATGGCGTGCCGGTGATCACCTATGGTCAGGACGAGTTTCCCGCCTTCTGGTCGCGCAGCTCGGGCCTTGCCTCGCCCCTGCGCATGGATAGCGCCGCCGAGATTGCCCGCGCCGCCGAGACCCGCGCCGCGATGGGCCTGCCGGGCGGGCAGCTCGTCGCCAATCCTATCCCGGTAGATGACGAGATTGCCGCCGATGTGCTGGCTCCGGTGATCTCTGCCGCGCTGGACGCAGCCGAGGCACAGGGGATTGCCGCCAAAGCCGTCACGCCCTTCCTGCTTGATCACATTTTCCATGCCACCGAGGGGGCGTCGCTGGCCTCTAATATTGCCCTTGTTAAGAACAACGCACGGCTGGCTGCACAAATCGCGCGCGCTTTCGCGGGCTAGGCCAAACAAAGCCAGCGCGGCCCATTGCCGCGCTGCGCCACAGCCCCTACATTCAGCGCGAACAGGTGAGAAAGCACATGGACCTCAAGGAACTGACAGACCTCAGCGAAGATGGCGCGGCGCATAAATCGCATCGCTTTCGCCCCTTTGCCGGGTTTCGCAACAACTTCCTTGCCGGGCTTGTGGTGGTGTTTCCCATTCCTGCTCAACCGTTGGTTCGGCGAAAGCCAGTGGTTCACCAGCGTTTTCGGCGAGAATGTACATGTAAACATTCGCGGCGTCGGCGTGGTGTTCTTTCTGCTCTTCACCTCGCTGGTGGGCTGGATCGCGAAAGGCTTCATCGGGCGCAGTCTGATTTCCTGGGGCGAGGGTATCGTTGCCCGTATGCCGGTGGTGCGCTCGCTCTATAACGGTGTGAAACAGCTCGCCGAAACCGTCTTTGCCCAACAAGAAGCGAAATTCGACAAGGCCTGTTTGATCGAATATCCGCGCAAAGGTAGCTGGGCGTTGGGGTTCGTCTCGACCAAGGCAAAGGGCGAGATTGATGCCCGCATTCCGGTTTCAGAGGGCATTGTGTCGGTCTTCCTGCCCACAACGCCGAACCCGACATCGGGCTATCTATTGTTCTTTCCGGAAAGCGATGTGACCATGCTCGACATGTCCATCGAGGATGCGGCGAAACTGGTGATCTCTGGAGGGCTCGTCTATCCGAACCCGAAAGACCCGGCGAAACCGGCTGAGGGCAACGGCAAAACTGATGCGGATTCCAGCGATCCGGCTACTGAGGCATGATCGCTGCCGCACTGACGGGTTTCGTCACAGGATTTTCCCTGATCCTAGCCATTGGCGCGCAGAATGCCTTTGTGCTGCGTCAGGGGCTGATGCGGCAACATGTGTTTCCGCTGGTATTGTTCTGCTCACTCTCGGACGCAGTGCTGATCTCGGCGGGCGTTGCGGGTTTTGGGGCGCTGACCACCGCCCTGCCCGGCCTGCCGCTTTACATGAGTCTTGCTGGCGCGGCCTTCCTAACCGTCTATGGGCTCACACGCCTGCACGCGGCCTGGATTGGCGGGCATGTGCTTGAAAACGGCGGCGAAGCGCGCCGCTTGTCAAAAACCCTCGCCATCGCGGCCGGGTTCACCTGGCTGAACCCGCATGTGTATCTTGATACATTGGGATTGGTGGGTGCGATCTCGACGGGGTTCTCAGGTAGCGCTGCGAAAACCGCCTTTGCCATCGGCGCCGTCGCGGCCTCTTTCACCTTCTTCTTTGCGCTTGGCTATGGGGCCCGGCTCTTGGCCCCGGTGATGCGCTCTGCCCGCGCCTGGCAAGTGCTGGACGCGCTGATTGGCCTCACCATGGTGGCTCTCGCTGCCAAGCTGATCCTCGGCACTTTCTGACTGCAACTCCG
>JARRIY010000204.1:0-8168 GCA_037379985.1 Maritimibacter sp. | reverse complement strand
GAAAGAAGGCAACATGGACGGCAAGTGAGACCTGACCCGTCCTACGCCCTTAATCGTATGAACACAGTTTTTGCAGATCATGACAAGGGCGGGATTGCAGGGGGGGCATATTGCGTCGATGGTTGAACCCGAAAAGATCAACATCCGCTCTGCCTTTCTCAGCCCCCACGGTCTGTGCGAGAGTTCGTACAGCTGGTATTAGTGCGTTCCATTTCACAGTCCCAGCCAAAGCAGACCACTCCGGATCAACCCAGCTTAACTCTCGCGTCATGACTACTTTACCTATTTCTACTCCTAGGCCAGCGCATCGAGAGACTGTTTTCTCATTTCTTTCGCGTTTCGCTGCGACATGACACACAAGCGTAGTCGTGATCGCCAGCGATATGGGCACGTCGTTCAAGCACTTTGTCGAGCAAGAGCCACAGGCGTTCGAGGCCCTCGCGGCATGGGCTGATCTCGATGAACAACAAATGGAAGAGATGCTTTCCTGGAGCGGAGTCCGTGCGGGGATTGTGCGGATGACATTTCGTGGAGAAGTCTTCGTGTCCCGCGCGCTTCGCAATCCGGTGATGCGAGGCTGTCCAGTCTGTCTCCGAGAAGATGTTGCCCAGCAGAATGGACCTGAAGCGTCAGCGATGGTCATGCGCGGGGATTGGCAGTTGCGGGAGCTTAACATCTGTGTGAAGCACCACCATCCGCTTGTTCCCCTGTGGGCAGCAGGCGCACCTCACGTGCGTTTCGATATTGGGTCACGCCTTCGCGAAATTGAAGGCGACATCCTATCGGGGAGGCTTGATCAGCCGGAAACTCAACCCTCCGCATATGATCTCTGGCTCGATGGTCGGGTGCGGGACGGTCGGGACGAGACGTGGTTCAAAGGAATGCCGCTTTTCGCCGCGACCACCTTCTGTCGGTTGTTGGGACAGTCCGTTCTTTCCTGCTCGAATTCTGCGCAACTTGGAATTGTCAGCCCGGCCCATGCCGCGGGGTTCAATATCGCACGCAATGGCGAGGTTGCGGTGCGCGATGCGCTTGATCGAGTTGCGAAGGCGTCCATTGGCCATTTGGATACGCCGAACAAAGCCTTTGGGCCACTATATCCAAACCTTAGCCGTGCCTATGCTGACGAGGATGGTTTCCCGGTTTTCGCCCGCATTCTTCGGGAATGCATCCTTGAAAACTGGCCGATAGCTCCAGGAGACATGTTGCTTGGAGAAGTCGTCCGGGAGCGACGCCTGCATTCACTCGTCACTGCGGCGAAAGAGACGGGTATTGGGGCTCAAGTCATCGAGCACTTTTTGGTAGAGGCCGGTGCGCTTTCAGAACTCGACGATCGCCCCAGGAGCCGCCGAGTGTTCGACGCACAGCTATATGGCGACCTGCTGTCCGAAATTCCAAAGCTCGTCGGCCGACTTGCAATGTGCAAGGCGATGGGGGCGACGAACAGGGAACTGAAAGCGCTTGAAAGTGAAGGCGTGCTCATCCCCAGAACGCGTGTCGCCAAGGTTATAAAGCCGTGGCGGATTTCAGACGGGATAGACTTCGTTGCTAATCTGTCGGAAAAGGCGGTGCTCGTCTCAAAAGATACTGACAACTGGGAAATCCTGTTGCATGCCCGCAAACGAACAAAGCTCAGCTTGTCCGAGCAGGTGGCGGCGATCCGGGATGAGCAGCTGGCTGTTGGACGATTAACGGGCGTGTCGGGCTTTCACGGGCTCGTCGTTCGAAAGAATGAGATTGATCAGTTGAAGGCTCAGAAATCCAAGCGTCTTGGGCCCGACGAGATTGAGTTGTCGGGCAGTCTGAGCGCTGCCGAATTCGGCCGATCCGTAGGGCTACGCGCTCATGGATACTTCGTTTCGCTGATCGAAGCGGGCCATACGCCCGCTGAGCGAAGGCTAAATCCCAGAACCGGGCGTCAGCAATACCGGCTCAGCAAGCAGGATATCGCAGCATTCCATCGGTGCTTTGTAACGCTGACGACGCTGTCGAATGAAACCGGGCTACATCGCAACACCTTGAGACGCATGTTTGAAAGATCCCGAGTCACAGGTTTCGCCCCGGATGGTCACGACTTTGGGCCGGTTTACTTACGTTCAGAGGCGGCTAAGGCACTTCTCCGGTAGCAGCCTTGGATCGTTCAGCAGCGGCTCGGTGCGTGAGGCTTTTGATAGCCGGAAATCACTGCTCTCAGCGCCATCATCCATAAGCCCCTGTAAATTCAGGTTATTGGCAGGAACTCCGACCTTCTAGGCGAATTTCCTTGACAGGGGAGTGCACGGGAAATGGCCGTTTTGCGCACACTTATGCCCCCTTGGCACCTGAGACATGGCGACCCCTGAAGGACTCGAACCCTCAACCTGCGGATTAGAAGTCCGCTGCTCTATCCAGTTGAGCTAAGGGGCCACACCCGGCTGGAATAGCCTCAGGTTACGGCCCCTTGCAAGGTGTTTCGCTTATTCGCGCAGCTTCTTGGCGACGATCCAGGTGGCTGGAAGAGCGATGACAAATCCGGCGATCGACGCATAGATGATCGGCATCATGGTGGTGAACCCGGCACTGAGCGCAACCACGATCAGCGAGCCGGCGATAGCCGTGGCCGCAACAAAATACAAAGCGAGCATGAGGAACATGAATAATCTCCCAGTGGCGCGTGTCTCGGCGAAAAAGCTGCGGGAGGGATGTGGCTTTGTCTTTGATCTAAATCATGCAGATAGCGGCATGTGTCACTGCATGCGCTTGGCGATCAGCCAGGCGGCGGGCCATCCGATCAGATAGCCCAGAGTGGCCGCCCCGAGGAGCGGCCACAGGCCGGTGACGCCGGAAACCAGCGCCACCACCACCGCCACGAAAGCCAGCGTCGAGCCGATCATCGAGGCGAGGAACAGCACAAGCCGGGTCATTCCGGTTTGCGCATCCGGTTCAAGACGTCGGTCTTCAGGTAGAAATGCTGATAGAGCGCGCCGATAACGTGCAGGATTGCCAGCAGCTCCAGCAGGGTGGTCATCACCTCGTGCAGCTCAGCGGCCCAGCCCATCTGGCCAAACCAAGCCATGAGCCCGGCAACCGGCACCAGAAGCATCAGCCCGTAAAGGCCCAGATGCGCGCCCTGGGCGGCGAGTTTCAGCAGCGGCGGCTCGTTTTCCGGCAGGGCAGGGGCGCCACGCTTCGCTTTGATGGCCAAGCGGATCACCACTAGCACCAGCACCGCGATGCCGCCGAAGACATGCGCGGCCACCAGCGGGCTCTGCTCGAAGCTGCCGTCACGCATCAGGCTGTGATAGGCATGACCGATCGCGTCTTCATTCAGAAACATCGCGACGATCAGCACGGCCATCAGCCAGTGCAGGCCGATTTGGATACGGGTATAGCCTTTGGGTTGAGCCATAACAGATTTCCTTTGTCGAATATGTTTGGCCGAAAGAAGCACGATGCGGGTGCAAAGTAAATGCGGCCAGGTTTCGGTTACGGGCGGCGGAGCGCCTATTTTTTCTTCACGAACTGGGTCAGGATGACGATGCGCTGACCTTCGACGCGGCCCTCGATATGCTCGGGATTGTCGGCCACAAGGCTGATGCCGCGCACAGCGGTGCCGCGCTTGGCGGTAAAGCCCCCGCCCTTCACCGGCAGATCCTTGATCAGAACCACGGTATCGCCCGCGTTCAGGGTCGCGCCATTGCTATCCTTGTGCTGGCTTTCAGCGGCGACATTTTCGACCCATTCGCGGGTTTCGTCGTCGAGATAGAGCTGATCAGCCAGATCGCGTGCCCAGTCTTCGCCGGACAGCTTGGCGAGCATCCGCGCCGCGATCACCTGCACGGCGGGCTCTTCCGACCACATCGCCGAGGCCAGACCGCGCCAGTGGTTGGGCTCCGGCGTGCCGTCGATCTGTTCAGCGCAGGTGGCGCAGATCTCGGCGCTGGCATCGGCCGGGCCACCGGTTACGGCGAAGGATGAAAGGGGCGCGTCGGCACCGCAAAGGGGGCAGGTCATGGCATTGTCCGTTTTGAATGACTGTTGCGTCCCTATAGGCGAGGCAGGGCCGGTGCGGCAATCCTTTGCCGAAAGCTTTTGTCATTGCCGTGGCATTTGCTCCGGCCCCGGATATGGCTAGAATTGCTGAGCTTAAGACATTGGAGGCCATTATGACCCGCGCCCTGCTCCTCGCCCTTGCCCTCACCAGCCTCGCCGCCTGCGAAACCATCAAAGGCGCCGCCCGCGATGTGCAGGGTCGTCGAGAACGCGCTGGAACGGGGGCTCCCATGCTAAGGGAGCGCATTCAGGCGCACCGATGGTCTGACGACCTAGAACGAGCTCAGCCACCACACGCTCCGATCTCGCCTCCCCGATAACAGCAACACCGCCGAGGCGAGGCAAACACCCCCGCCCGATACGCGCCGCAGGCGCAGGGCGAGCGCCTGCCTGCCCCCACAGGCTGGCGCTTTGGTTGAGTGATCGCGACGCCCCTGCTCAGGCAGTATCTTGCAACCATAAAGCGCGACGCTCAAAAACCGGGACGCGCCACCCCGCAGGCAGGCGCTCACCCTGCTAAGGTGTCTCACATCTTCCGGGTTGGTCGCGCCAGAGGATTGGCGGCGTTTATCTGTTCATTGTGACGATTGGTTCACGCCGGGAATGGATTTGCCTCTGTAGGGCGTGTAACGAATGGTCTCGATGACCCCCAATGGCGTAAAGAAAAAGTCGCTTCCCGACGGTCGTAGCCAAAAATCCACTTTGGGCTCGTTGACCAAAATAAAATATCCGGCGGCCGCACGGAGGATGAGGTGGGCTTCTAGTTCCCGCCCATCTTTAAATTGTAATACTATCGGATTTGACCAGGCACGTTCAATAAAGCTGGCTCGCCCAAGGCTCACGGACAAAAGGGTCAAGCTGATGGTCAGCCAAGAAAGCCAGAATCGCAGTGCCCTGTCGCGCGACACTCCAGGGGGCATTTTGACAGTGAGAAGGTGGATGGAAATTTCTTTTGTGCCAAAAATATAGAATGAGTTCGCCTTAAGCGCGGCCAAAACGATCGCTGTTGTCAGTAAAGACCACGCTAAGAATGCATACAGTACAATTCCGTTTAAAAAGTATTGCGATAAAAAAATACAGGCAAAGATCCCGCCAAGAAACGCCTCGCGCCTGCGGAGAGCCCGTGCTGCTTTCAAAAGTAAAAGGCGAACTATGCGCATCCGCCCCTTAAGTGCTTTCCCCGAAAAATATGCGAGTGCCCTCACTACATATCGTATAGACAAAGAGAAAAACCGTGACAATGCAACAGATAGGGCAAGCCCTATTCCGAACGAGAAGGCTAGCCCCGAATAGTCCATAGGACTAACAAGCACGCGTAGGGGTTCTGGCAGAGACAAGATGAATACTCCGAGTATAGCGTTGACAGCCCGGTCAGAGCCGTCAGAGATACAATCCCCACTATGACTTTGGAATATCGTTCTAAAGCATACTTCAGAAAATCAATCATCCATCTTCAACGCCATATAACAAACACCCCAAGTGGGTCGTAACCCCAGATCGTATGCGCTTTCATTTTAACGACAATCCCTATCCGTCATCCTAACGTCAACCCATACCAAAGAGCGCTGCCCCGGCTCCCTATTCGCCCCCAACTTCACAGGCTTGGAAACGTCAGCCCGTCCCCACCCGCAGGACAGTCCCACCCACAGAACAGCCCTCACCGCAGCCAAAACACCCGCCTTCGCCCAAAACCTGCGCGAAGTATGAGTTAGCGATAACATAAGTATGAGTTAGCGATAACATGATATAAGTCATCAGCTTAGACCCCCGTTCGAGTTCGGGCACCCCCCTCGGGATAGGCAGAGGGCTGGGCTCCGGTGGGGGCTCTGGCAGGGGGCCGGTCGGGCTTAGTCGTCCATCTTCAACGCCGAAATAAACGCTTCCTGCGGGATATCCACTTTGCCGAACTGGCGCATTTTCTTCTTCCCGGCTTTCTGCTTCTCCAGCAGTTTCTTCTTCCGGGTCGCGTCGCCGCCATAGCATTTCGCGGTCACGTCCTTGCGCAGGGCCGAGAGGGTTTCGCGCGCGATCACCTTGCCGCCGATGGCCGCCTGGATCGGGATCTTGAACATGTGGCGGGGGATCAGGTCTTTCAGCTTTTCGCACATCGCCCGGCCACGCAGCTCGGCCCGGTCGCGATGCACCATGGTCGACAGCGCGTCCACCGGCTCGTCATTGACCAGAATCTGCATCTTCACCAGCGTGTCTTCGCGGTAATCGGTCAGCTGGTAATCAAAGCTGGCATAGCCCTTGGTGACGGACTTCAGCCGGTCGTAGAAGTCGAACACCACCTCGTTCAGCGGCAGGTCATAGACCACCATGGCGCGCGACCCGGCATAGGTCAGGTCAAGCTGGATGCCGCGCCGGTCTTGGCACAGTTTCAGCACATCGCCGAGATATTCATCAGGCACCAGAATGGTCGCCTTGATACGCGGCTCTTCGATATGGTCGACATAGGTCAGATCAGGCATGTCGGCGGGGTTGTGCAGCTCGCGCATTTCCCCGTCTTTCATGTAGATATTATAGACCACCGAAGGCGCGGTGGTGATCAGCTCGATATCGTATTCGCGCTCGATCCGGTCGCGGATCACTTCCAGATGCAACAGCCCTAGGAAGCCGCAGCGGAAGCCAAAGCCAAGCGCTGCCGAGGTTTCCATTTCAAAGCTGAAGCTGGCATCGTTCAGCGCTAGTTTCTCGATCGCGTCGCGCAGGTCTTCAAATTCGTTGCTATCCACCGGGAACAGCCCGCAGAACACCACCGGCACCGAGGGGTTAAAGCCCGGCAGCGGGGTTTCGCAGCCCTTTTTCTCGGTGGTGATCGTATCGCCCACCTTGGTATCGCGCACCTGTTTGATCGAGGCGGTGATAAAGCCGATCTCGCCCGGGCCCAGCTCGTCGACCACCTGCATATCGGGGCGGAACACGCCGATCCGGTCCACCGGATAGGTGGCGTTCGTCTGGATCATCCGGATCCGGTCGCCTTTTCTCAGCTTGCCGTCCATGATCCGCACCAGCACGACCACGCCCAGATAGGGGTCATACCAGCTATCCACCAGCATCGCTTTCAGCGGCGCGTCGAGTTCGCCTTCCGGGGCGGGCAGATGGGTCACGATGGCTTCCAGAACCTCGTGGATGCCGACGCCGGATTTGGCGCTCACCTGAATGGCGCCGGAGGCATCAATGCCGATCACATCTTCGATCTGCTCGGCCACCCGGTCACAATCCGAGGCTGGCAGGTCGATCTTGTTCAAGACCGGCACGATCTCATGATCGGCGTCGATGGCCTGATACACATTGGCCAGCGTCTGGGCTTCCACCCCCTGGGTGCTGTCGACCACCAGCAGCGAGCCCTCCACGGCGCGCATCGACCGGCTCACCTCATAGGCAAAGTCCACATGGCCGGGGGTGTCGATCAGGTTCAGCACATAATGCTCGCCATTATCGGCGTCATATTCCAGCCGCACCGTGTTGGCTTTGATGGTGATACCGCGCTCGCGCTCAATATCCATCGCGTCCAGCATCTGGGCTTTCATGTCCCGGTCAGCGACGGTTTTCGTCTCCTGAATAAGCCGGTCGGCAAGGGTCGATTTACCGTGGTCGATATGGGCCACGATCGAGAAATTGCGGATATGAGCGAGCTTTGTCATGCGCGAGGATATGTAGTGGATTTGGGCTTTGGTCAATGGTGCAGATGCATGGGCCGACATTTGCCTCGGCCCCGTGCAATCCCCGCATAATAAGGCCGCAACCCCATGCGCGGCAATCATCTGCTGGACCTTTGCGCCGCCCATGTTATTACCGCGCCGAAACGCCTTGAGCAAAACGACAGCTATGGCCGCGCTGCCGGCCCGCCAAACGGGACATTTCTGCATGACCAGCAACAAACGCATCGTTCTTTCCAGCGACCACGCCGCGATCCCGCTCCGCCGCGCCATTGCCGAGCATATTTCGGCGCAGGGTTGGGAGGCGGTCGATATCGGCCCAATGACACCGGAAAGCACCCATTACCCGCAGCATGGCGCCGCTGCCGCCGAACGCGTGGCCTCAGGTGATTGCCGGTTGGGCATCATCCTTTGTGGCACCGGGCAGGGCATCATGATGGCCGCGAACAAGGTGAAAGGCATCCGCTGCGGCGT
>JARRIY010000203.1:0-4394 GCA_037379985.1 Maritimibacter sp. | reverse complement strand
TGCTCGGCGAGGATCACATTGGCGGGGATTTCGCACATCACGTAAATCTCCAGCCCGTTTTCACCGCGCACCAGCCCGTGTTTGGCCGAGACCTCCAGCACCTTGTCAGCCTCTTCCAGCGAGCGGCAGAACGGGATCATGATGACAACATTGTCAAATCCCATCTCTTCGCGCAGCTTCCTGATCGCCTTGCATTCCAGCGCATAGCCGGGCTCGTAGCTTTCCGAATAATAGCGCGATGCCCCGCGGAAGCCGATCATCGGGTTTTCTTCCTTGGGTTCAAATTCGCGCCCGCCCAGAAGCTCGGCATATTCGTTGGTTTTGAAGTCCGACATCCGCACGATGACCTTGTTCGGATAGGCCAGCGCCGCAATCCGGCTGAGCCCGCGCGCCAGCGTGTCGACAAAGAATTCCGCTTTGTCGTCATAGCCGATGGTCAGGTCTTCAATCGCTTCCTTGGTTTCTTCGTCGCGCAGGCTGTCGAAATTCAGCAGCGCCAGCGGGTGGGCGATGATCGCGTTGTTAATTACGAACTCCATCCGCGCCAGCCCGACACCGTCAATCGGCAGACGCCACCAGCGCGCCGAGGTTGAGGGATTGGCGAGGTTGAGCATGATCTTGGTCTTGGTGTCGGGGATATGCGACAGGTCAAGCTCTTGCTCTTCGTATTCGGCAAAGCCGTCATAGACCAAGCCTTCATCGCCCTGCGAGCAATCCACCGTCACATCCTGCATGTCATGCAGCACATGGGTGGCGTCGCCGCAGCCGACAATCGCAGGCACACCCAACTCGCGGCTGACAATCGCAGCGTGGCTGGTGCGCCCGCCTGCATCGGTGATGATCGCCTTGGCGCGTTTCATGATCGGCACCCAATCGGGGTCGGTCTGGGTGGTGACAAGGATCAAGCCGTCGATGAACTTGTCGATATCCTTGACGCTTTCGATCAGACAGATGGTGCCAGCGGCCACGGCGGCCCCGACCGAAATGCCTTTCATCACCACGCGGCCATGTTCGGTGACGTTGAAGCGCTTCATCGCGCCTGCCTGTGCCCGGCTTTGCACCGTTTCGGGGCGGGCCTGCACGATAAAGATGCCGCCATTTACCCCATCGCGCGCCCATTCCATATCCATCGGCTGGCCGTAATGGTCTTCGATGGTCTTGGCATAGCGCGCCAGTTCGACGATCTCGTCATCGGAAAGCACAAAGCTTTGCTTTTCCTTGCGCGAGGTCGGCACGTTCTTGATGTCGCCTCCGGCCTGACCGGAATAGATCATCTTTTTCTCTTTCGCGCCGAGCTTTTTCTCGATGATCGGTTTCAGCTTTTTATCGTCGAGGAAGGGTTTGTAGACCTGATATTCATCCGGCGTCACCGCGCCTTGCACGACGTTTTCGCCCAAGCCCCAGGCGGCGTTGATCAGCACCGATTTCGGGAAGCCGGTTTCGGTGTCGATGGAGAACATCACGCCGGAGCCGCCTATATCGGAGCGCACCATCATCTGGACACCAATCGACAGCGCCACGTCGAGGTGATCGAAGCCCTGCACATTGCGATAGGAAATTGCCCGGTCGGTAAAGAGCGAGGCGTAGCAGAGCCGACAGGTGCGCAGGAGCGAGTCTTCGCCCACCACATTCAGATAGGTTTCCTGTTGGCCTGCAAAGCTGGCATCGGGCAGGTCTTCGGCAGTGGCTGATGAGCGCACGGCGACCGAGGGGTTCTCCTCGCCCACCCGCGCGCCAAGCTCATGATAAGCCTCAATGATCGCTTTGCGGGTTGCTTCGGGGAAATCCCCACCGGCGACGGCGGAGCGCAGCCGTTTCCCGGCTTCGGCAAGCTGGATTTTGCCTGCATCAAGCTCGGCCATGGTATCGGCTACGATGCTGTGCAGATCATTGGCCTCGATAAAGGCGCGATAAGCATCTGAGGTGGTGGCATAGCCGGGCGGAACCTTGATCCCCAGATCGGCCAGTTGTGAGACCATCTCGCCCAGAGAAGAGTTTTTGCCTCCAACCAGTGCAACATCTTCGCGTCGCAAGTCTTCAAACCAAATCAGATGGCGATATGATTGTGCATCCATGTTCATCGTTAAACCTCCACAAAAACCCTGCATTATGGGTAAACCTATGCGGGAAAATATTCTTTGACAGGTATCAAAGGTGGATCGGGTGCAATCTGGGGTTGTGGCGCGCTGATCAGCGCCGAAGGTATTGGTAGAGGTGTTTTGCGTCTTCCGTTGCGATCACCCGGGCCGGGGGCGCGATCAGGAGGCGCCCGAACAGGGCGCGATTGGCTTCCTCTTCCATCAGCTCGGCAAAGCGCGCCTTGCGCCAGGCCACGGCCCCCTCGTGCAGGCGGGCAAGCTCCGGGTCGGAGTGCAGCCGGGTCAGATACGCGTCGCGCAAGGCATCGCTGGCGCGGATCGAGCTATCCTCTACATCGCACCAGTTGCGTTCGGTCCAGTAATCCAAGCCCAGAAGGTGGTCGCGATGGGTGGGCTGGCCACGCCCGCGCTTGACGATGAAGCTTTCCATCGCCCCAAGCGCATAATGGTTGAGCTGCACGAGGCCGTAATTGGGGCGCAGGTAGTTGGAAAAGATCTTTTGACGGCGATATTCCGGCTCCAGCGCCCGGCCTTCGCCATCGAACCAGCGGGCGGTGTCGGCGGCCTCTGACGGGCTGCGGGGGCGGTGCACGCCAAGCTTTTTATAGGCGCCATTGTTGCGATAGAGCGTTTTGAACATGAAGGCGCGCCAGGGCCATGGCATGGTCTCGGGCGCGGCGCGGGTGAATTGCTCGGTGATTGGCGCATCGGTGAAATCGCGCAGCCCCGCATTGCCAAACATCCGCCAGGTGAGGGTAATCGCATCGGCCTCGGGCAGGGCGGCAAACAGCGCATTCAGCGTGTGATCGCCGACATGGATATTGACGAATTCGTCCACATCCAGCGTCATCAGCCAATCGGATTGCTTCACCAGATCATGCTTGTCGGCCTGTTTGAACGCGGTGAACTGCACGCCGCCCTCATGCGGCCCGGGATTGCGGATATGGGTGATTTCACCCAGCTCTTGCAGGCGGTCCAGCATCGCTTCGGTGCCGTCGCTGCAATCGTTGGAGAAGATCAGGAAATCGGTGAAGCCGACGCCGCGGTGATGGGCCAGCCATTCGATGAGGAATGCACCTTCATCCTTGACGCAGGTGATTGCCGTGATGCGGGGGGTGTCGCCGGTCATGTTCCTGCTGCCTTCTCTGCTCTGGCGCCAATCTGCGCCGGATAGGTGGGGAAAATCAATCGCTCAGAGCCGCTTGCATGACGGGTATTGCGCAAAATCCGTATCGAAGGGCGGCTGGCCTGCCCGCAAGCAAATGCTTGACCGATACAGGTGCGCCATGGCCTCATCGGGGAAGGGAGGACGCGATGACATCTATTCCGGGCGATATCGGGGCCGTGCAGGAAATGCTGGCCGGGCAGAATTATGTGGCGGGGCGGGCCTTGGCCACGGTCACCTTTCTGGCGCTGAAACTGGGGCGACCGCTGTTTCTGGAAGGCGAGGCGGGCGTCGGCAAGACCGAGATTGCCAAGGCGATTGCGGCGGGGCTTGGGCGGCGGCTGATCCGGCTGCAATGCTATGAGGGGCTGGATGCGGCCTCGGCTGTCTATGAATGGAATTTCGCCGCCCAGATGGTGGCGATCCGCAGCGCGGAAGTGACCGAGGGCAGCGACCGCGACAGCCTGACCGATGAGCTGTTTTCGGATCGCTATCTGGTCCGCCGCCCGCTGCTGGAGGCAATGTCGCCGCAGCCGGGTGGTGCGCCGGTGCTGCTGATTGACGAGATCGACCGGACCGATGAGCCGTTTGAGGCCTTCCTGCTGGAAGCGCTCAGCGACTATCAGGTGACGATCCCGGAGCTGGGCACGGTGACGGCGCCGGAGCCGCCCATCGTCATTCTCACCTCGAACCGCACCCGCGAAGTGCATGACGCGCTGAAACGGCGCTGCCTGTACCACTGGGTGGATTACCCGGATTTTGCGCGCGAGCTGGAGATCGTCACCGCCCGATGCCCGGAGGCGAGCGAGGCGCTGTCGCGCGAGATCATTGCCTTTGTGCAGAGCCTGCGCACGGAAGACCTGTTCAAACGCCCCGGGGTGGCCGAGACCATCGACTGGGCGAAATGCCTGCTGGCGCTGGATGTGATCGCGCTGAGCCCCGAGGTGATCGCCGATACCATCGGGGCGATATTGAAATATCAGGATGATATTCAATGGCTTGCGGGGAGTGAGGCGGTGCGCATTCTGGAGGATAGCCGCAAGGCGCTGGAGGCGGTGTGATGGCGGGTGGCTTTACGCAGAGGGCCACGCCTGACCTTAGGGAGGCGTTGTGCGGGCTGTCGGCAACGC
>JARRIY010000202.1:0-4395 GCA_037379985.1 Maritimibacter sp. | reverse complement strand
GGCTCCCACGAACCTCTTGGAAATGGTCCGGCGCGAGCTGCATGTCAGCGATGATGAGATCGTCGAAGTCACCGGGTTGATCGGCATTTCAAACCTGTCAGAGCTGGTGCTGGATGAACGCCCCGATCTGCTCTGGCCCTCCTACACCCCGCGCGTGCCTGAACGGATCGAAGATCACGAAGGCGATATGTTCGCGGCGATCCGGCAGAAAGACATTCTGCTGCATCATCCCTATGAAACCTTCGATCTGGTGGTGCGTTTCCTGCAGCAGGCCGCGCTTGACCCGAATGTGGTGGCGATCAAGCAGACGCTCTATCGCACCAGCCGCCATTCGCCCATCGTCGGCGCGCTTTGCGAGGCCGCTGAGGCGGGCAAATCGGTAACGGCGCTGGTCGAGCTGAAAGCCCGGTTTGACGAGGCCGCGAATATCCGTCAGAGCCGCCGGCTGGAACGCGCGGGCGCGCATGTGGTCTATGGCTTCATGCATTACAAAACCCACGCGAAAATCTCGTCTGTGGTGCGGCGCGAGGGCGATCAGCTTGTCACCTATACCCATTACGGCACCGGCAATTACCACCCGATCACCGCGAAGATTTACACCGATCTGAGCCTGTTCACCTGCGACACCGCGCTTGGTCGCGATGCAACGCGGGTGTTCAACTACCTCTCGGGCTATGCCCAGCCCGAGAAGCTGGAAAAGCTCGCGATCAGCCCGCTGACCCTGAAACAGACCTTGCTGGACCGCATCGAGAAAGAGATCGCCTACGCCGAGAAAGGCAAGCCTGCCGAGATCTGGGCCAAGATGAATTCGCTCGTCGAGAAAGACGTGATCGACGCGCTTTATGCCGCCAGCCAAAAAGGGGTGAAAATCACCCTGATCGTGCGCGGCATTTGCGGTCTGCGCCCCGGCATCAAAGGGCTGAGCGAAAACATCCGGGTGAAATCGGTCATCGGGCGGTTTCTGGAGCATTCCCGCATAGTCTGTTTCGGCAATGGTCACGGGCTGCCGTCGAAAAAGGCCAAGGTTTTCATGTCCTCGGCCGACTGGATGGGGCGCAATCTCAATCGCCGGGTGGAAACGCTGGTCGAAGTCACCAATGACACGGTGAAAGCTCAGATCGTCAGCCAGATCATGGCCGCCAACCTGCATGACGAGGCGCAAAGCTGGGTCATGCAGCCCGACGGCCAGTTCATCCGCGCCGATCTTGAGGGCATCGACAAACCCTTCAACTGCCACCGCTTCTTCATGGAAAACCCGTCGCTTTCGGGCCGGGGTTCGGCAGGGGCGAAAGACGTGCCGGAGCTAACCCATAGCCACGACGACTGATCATGGCACATATCCTTGCCCCCTATGATCCAGCCTGGCCGGAGCGCTTTGCCTCGCTCGCCGCGCGCATCGGCTGGCAGCCGGACGCATAATCAAAGCCCCACCCCGATTACCCGGGATGGGGCCTGTTTTTTTGCTGTCTGCGCTGGCCTAGTCGACCATCTGTATCCGCCCGGACGCCGCCATATCGATGCATTCCGAGGCTGCAGCCGTGCCGCCGCTCATGAGGATTTCAGAGCCGATGATTTGCAGGCAATCGGTTTCAGAGCTGCCGCCAATGGTCGCGCCACCGTTCATCTCGATCGGGTCATTGGGGAAATACATCACCCCGGACAGGCGCGAAGACCCGCCTGCCGAAATATAGGCCCCACCACTGCCTTCGTCCAACGGGCCGATGATGCCAAGCAATGCATTTGCACCGGTGCTGGGGGCGGTCAGCGTCACCGCATTGCCACCGCCAACGCAGAAGCTGCTGCCGCTCGGGCATTTGCCACCCGACAGGGATGCGCCTACACCCGAAATCACCACGGTTACATCCGTACCTGACACCGCGACTTTATCTTCGGTGCAATTCGCCCCGCCGGTACCGGCCCGGAAGCTGCCATCTACATGATAGATGCCCGCGCCCATGACCGCCGCACCGCTCAGATTGACGCCTCCGAGCAGATCGTGATTGGCCGTTTTGGGGAAAACGACGCAGCTACCACCGCCCGTGGCTTTGACCTCACCGCGGACCCTCAACCCCACGTCAACCCCAATGGCATCGCCAAACTCAACCCGGTCAGACCCGTTCAGCACCATCGAAACGCCCTTACTGGTTTCTCCCAGCACAAAGGTGTTGTCGCTGCTGCCGACACCGAACTTTACCGTGCCGCCGCCGCCAATCGACATCCCGGAATCCAGGATAAAATCGCTGCTGCCATCGAAGGTCACCTTGCCACCGCCGGTGACACAGATTGAGTATTTGCAGCCCTCTGAGCCTTCACCGATATGGAAACTGCCAGACCCAAAAGTGAAATCAGCCCCCTTGATCCCGCCGCCAAGGTTGAACGTGCCAGAGCCAAAGGTCAGACTGGACCCGCCGCCATGGGTAAGCGTGCCCGAGAAATTATAGACTGTCGCAGGATCGCCGCCGGAATTGAAATCCACCGTGATGCCACCGCCAGTGCCGATCCCGCCTAGATTGATCTCACTGCCGGTGCAAGTGACGGTCCATTTCCCCTCGTCGCGTTCGGCCGTGCAACCACTATCAGCGAGTGCTTTCTCTTCGGTTTTCTTCAGGTCCGACCAGCCGAAATTTATATCGGTGCCCGACGCGACCGACAGCGCTGCGGGCCAGGGCTCGTATCTGATATCCTGAAAGCGCGCATGCAGGGCCCGAACCTGCGCATTCCCTGCCAGGGGATCATCGGTATGGGCGTCCCGACGCGGGGCGCGCTCGCCTTGGGCGTCGACGATTGCTTCACTCCACTGGCAATCATCCACTTCGTCGTCATGCACCAGTTGCTTGGTGGTGATGGTTGTGCCGCAGGGCACTTTAACCACCGCATTTGAAATCACTGAGCATTCGGGCGCGGATATGTTCGTGCCGCCGCTCATCTCGATGCCCTTGCCACTGTCATCCAGCGCATAGATGCAGCCTGTCCCGCCACCGGTGACAAAGATCGCGCGGGTTTCCAAATCGACCCGTGGCACTCCGGAAAGCTTCAGCAGCAGCGTATTGATCCCGGCGCCCCGCGCCGATGTGCTGCCGGTCGTTACCCTTACGGCCCCGGTTTCGCCCGGAACCGCTTTGAAGGTTTTGCCATCCCAAACCCCGAACTCTACATCTTCAGCCCGGATGCCATTGGGATTGGTCGCCTCGGGCAATGTCCCCCGGGCGATGGTGATGGCACCAGAGATGGCCTCTTCTTCCTCCATGCTTTGCCGATAGATGATCGCGGCCTGAGCAGCGTTATCGGCCGCAATCTGTAATTGGGTCCGCGCTGAAACCAATCTGGCCGTATCAACGGCCATGCCGCCGACGATCAGAAAGATCACCGTTACGAACAGGCCAAAGGCCGTTGTTCCACCATCCGTATCGCGCAGGAAGGCGATCTGCGGTTTTTTGCCCCCAATCATCACGACACCTCCATCAGCATATCGGACGAAACTGTCAGGGTGAGCCCGTTCAGGATGCCGAACAGACCAAGGGCTTCAAAATCAACCGCAGGAACAGTCACCACAGAATGGATGATGCCATCGTCCACAGACACATCAGCCGAGGCCCGGCCACCGATCTGCGCCACCTCCTGCTTGATATAGTTCTCTGCCGAATCTGCGGTTTCGAACTTACCCGTGGAATAGGCGCGATTGGCCAATTGGGTGATCATATAGACCCGCGACTGGCCGTGATAGATCAGCGATGTATCTGCGATCAGGCTGAGTACCAAAACGAAAACTGGTAACCATATTACAAACTCAATCGTGGAACCGGACTCGTTTTTTGAGAAATTGGACAACACCCTGTTCATGACTTGGGCCACCTTGTCTTTGGTCGATATTTCATTGCTTTAGCTAGCTGAGCTCAACTTATTTAATTGGGCGTCTGCAAGTGCGACCAGAAAAAGGCCACAAGATGAATGTGTCGTAAAATTATCTGAAAATACAATATATTAACCTTAACTCCGAGGGCGAAATCCACGCGGATTTCCTAGGTTTCGCGCCCTAGCCCTGCCATCGACAGGGCCAGCCTTCTTATCCCGTAGCGCTGCGGCCTCTCATCAAACGAAAACCCCCACCCCGGCACCGGCCGGAATGGGGGAGAGATCAGGATATCTGATATCGAAGTTTGCGGCTGTAATCCTAACGGACCATAGAAATCCTGCCGCCGCCGGAGGTGTCGATACACTCGCTTGCAACCGACGGCCCACCGTCCATCGTCACTTCAGATCCGACGATTTGCAGGCAATCCGTTTCAGAGCTGCCCCCCAGCGAGGCACCGCCATCCAGTTTGATCGGGTCATTGGGGAAATACATCACACCAGACAAACGCGACGAGCCACCGGCGGAAATGTACCCGCCACCAA
>JARRIY010000201.1:0-4411 GCA_037379985.1 Maritimibacter sp. | reverse complement strand
CCCGGCGCTGCTGCCCTTCACCCATGCCGCCGTGCCCACCGTGGACCTGACTGCAGGCCGCATCATCGCTGACCCGCCGGAGGGGATCTTCCCCGAATGAAACGCATCATTGTGCATTTTGGCTTGCACAAGACCGGCACCTCGACCGCCGAAGCCACATTGCTGGACAATCGTGACGCGCTCGCGCCGCATATGCATATCATCGGGCGCAAAACCTGGCCGGACGTCAGCGATGCGGCGAAACGGCTGAGCGAAGCGCCGGGGCAAGAGCGCGAGCATGCGTTCCGTCAGGCTGTGGATCAGCATCTGGCCGCCCTGCCCGACGATGGGCGCGATATCTGCATCAGCAATGTCGATCTGTCTGGCCGGTTGCCCGGGCATCCAGAGGTGCATTCCTATGCGGCCCCGCCCGTTCTGATGGGCTTGTTTGCCGATGCCTTGCGCAGGTGTTTCGGCACTGGTGCCGAGATCCGCTTTCTGGTCAGTACCCGCATGCCCGACGCCTGGCTGCGCAGCCTTTACTGGCAAAACCTGAAAGTGAACCGGATCACCGAAGATTTCGATGCCTTTGCCGCGCGCTTTGCCGATACCGCGCGCTTTGCGCCGATGCTCGATGCTGTCGCCGCCGCCATTGCGCCCTTCCCGCTGACCGTCACGACGCTGGAAGACAGCAAGAGCACGCCCCTCGGCCCCGCACCGCCGATCCTGTCGGCAATGGGGGTGCCTGCGGATACAATTTCGCGGTTCACCCCGCATCGCCGCCTCAAAGTCTCCCCTGACCCTGAGTGGCAAGAGGTTCTGCGCGATTTGACTGGATCAGACCTGTCTGATCAGGAGCTTGCCGAAGCGAAATCCGATATTCTGGCCCTGATCAGACCTGACAGCCCATGGCAGCCTGAGCCCAGCCCCTCTCAACCCAAGGCAACGCGACAAGAGAACAAGGGGTTATGACCCGGGTCATCGTCCATGCGGGCTTTCACAAAACCGGCACGACCAGCCTGCAAGGCTTTCTCAAGCGCAATGCCAAGGCGCTGTCGCCCTATATCGCGATCTATCAGAAACAGGCGCTGAAACGGGCCCGCCATCCCGGCAGGCTCTACGGCCAGTTCCCGGTGGTCTGGCGTCGCTGGCTGTTTCGCTTTGCCTTCCGCGAGTTCCTCGCCACCGTCCCTGACGCCCCGACCATCGTGATCAGCCGCGAGAATTTTTCGGGAACGATGCTGGGCTATCGTGGCGCCCGGCTGCGTCGCTGCCGCCGATACGCGCCGATGGCCATTCCGCTGGCGCGCGAGATCACCCGTGAGCTGCGCCGCCGCTTTGGCCCCGAGGTGGAGATCGAATTTCTCTACACCACCCGCGAGGGCGAGAGCTTTCTGAAAAGCACCTGGGGGCATGTTCTGCGCACCAGTCGGCTGACCCTCGATTACGAGAGCTTTCGCGCCAGCTTTGGTGCCTTGCCGGATCTGGAAGCCGAAGCGCGCGAGATTGCCGAGGCCATCGCGCCGGTCCCGGTTTTCATCGCCCCGCTGGAAAGCTTTGGCCCGGATCGCTTCGGCCCGGCCCGCGCGCTTCTGGATATGCTCGACCTGCCTGCCGAGGTCGAAGCGGGGCTGAAACCGGCGATGCGCAATAATCCGGGGCAATCCGAGGCTCTGAGCCAGCGTTTTCTGGAAATGAACCGGGGCAGCCTGCGCGGGCGGGCGCTTTATTCGGCCAAGGAAACCCTCGCCATGGATGAACGCCCCGCCGCGACCCGCCGCAAGCCGAAATACCCCAAAGCCGGGCAGCAGAGCTGACAGGCCAAACGGGCGGCGCCATCCGGACGGGATCATCCGCTCACCGCCCCCAGAGCCACCCGATCCGACCGCTCCAAGATGCGACATTACCCCCGCCCATTTCACCGCAGAAAACCATGGTCCCTCCCGGCGAAATCCCATTATAATTCAGCTACCCCATTCACAGGGATAAGGCAGGCACAGGGGAGGGCCGCATGATCAGCCGATACAGCCGCATCTGGCTCTGGCTTCTGGCGGCCGTACTCTATGGCGGTCCGGCGCTGTCCGGGCTGGCGCAGCATGGCTGGACAGTGCTGCCCGTGTTGACCGCGCTGTGCCTGATGCATGCCTCGGCCCGGCATAAGCCCGATCTGGCAACCCCGGCAGGCTGGGCCGGGCTGACCATGATGGTCGCCGAACAAACCGCAATGGTCACGCTGCTCTGGGCTATCGGGCTGGGCATCGCCGTGTCCGTCACCGCCATTCAGCTGCCGATCTGGGCGCCGATGCTGGTCAGCGCGCTCGCCGCCGGGGTCAGTACCTGGGCGTTTCGCGATGCCGCCGAAATGGATGTGATGCTGGAAAGCGTGCTCGACGCTTTGGGGCGTGTCCGGGCCGCAGATATCCCTCTGGCAACCAGAGAGGCCTGGCCTGCGCCACATCCGGAAACCCTCGCCGCCCTCAACCAACGGCTCGATGCTTTGCGCAGCCTCGACAGCTGGGATCAGGTCACCGTTGATCTGATCGTGCAGGATCTGGCCGATACACTCGGCCCCGAGGCTTTCGATCCCTTCTATGATTTTGCGGCTGGGGAAGAGCGGGCGAATGAACCGGTGATCGACTATGCGCTGCTGCGCTTCATGATGGATGAGCAGGTCTTGCAAGCGCTGATCGCCCGGGGCGAAGCGGCACTGGCGCCGATGTTGCTGCTCGTCGCGCCCGATCCCGCTGTGCGGGGCGAAGCCCGGGCCCGGCTCTATGATCTTCTCGCCCTCAGCCCTGCCCCGCGCCCGCTACCCGATCCGGTCTGGCTGGCCCGGCTGGGCGAATATTTCCCCGATGAGGGCTATGAACAGCTTGCCAATGCGGTCGACCGGCTGCACCAGCGCGGGGCATGACCAGCCCCTTGCCCCATCGCAGCCTGCGGCCTAAGAGCAGCCTATGAGCGACACACCGAAATCACCCGACAGCAAACCGGCCTCCAAATCGCATGGGCGGCTGAAAATCGCGCCGACCCTCACCCCGCGCAGCCTGATGGAGGATAACCCTCGTCTGGTCGGGGCCTGGGAAGCGCGGGTGATCACCCTTGTGCCCGGGGCCTTTCCCGGCGTTCTGGGCGAAAGCCTGACCGGCAAGGCCCTTACCGAAGGGCGCTGGCGGCTGGAAACTGTCGAGCTGCGCCAGTTTGGCGAGGGCAAGCATCGCAATGTCGATGACACCCCGGCAGGCGGCGGCGCGGGCATGGTGCTGCGCCCGGATGTGCTGGGCCATGCGATTGACGCGGCCAGCGACGGCACCCCGGTGGATCGCGCCCGTTGGCCGCTGGTTTACCTCTCGCCACGCGGGCGGCGCTTCGATCAGGCCATGGCGCAGCGCTTTGCCGCTTGCGAAGGCGTGACCTTCATCTGCGGCCGCTTCGAGGGCGTCGATGAGCGGGTGATCGAGGAATACCAGATCGAAGAGGTCAGCCTTGGCGATTTCGTCATGACCGGCGGCGAACTGGCCGCGCAGGCGATGATTGATGCCACGGTGCGGCTGCTCCCTGGCGTGCTCGGCAATGCCGCCTCGACGGAAGAGGAAAGCTTTTCCCACGGGCTCTTGGAGCATCCGCAATATACCCGCCCGGCAGAATGGCGCGGGCGCGCGATCCCGCCGGTGCTGATGTCCGGCCATCATGGCGAGATCGAGAAATGGCGGCAGGCACAGTCGGAAGAGATCACCCGAACCCGCCGCCCCGACCTCTGGGAGACCTATCAAAAGCACAGGTCGTAAACTGTGCTAGATCAAAGCCCTACCAGCCCGGAATCGCCGACACTGTGACCCCACCCCTGTTGGAGGCGATCATGGCCTGGAAACACTCTGCTCAATATGCCCAAGCCCTTTATGCTGCGCATGGCGACCAAGCCGAAGCAGAAGCAGCGGCGAAAATGAACGAAGCCCGGGAAGCCGGCCGCGCAGATGAAGCCGCCGATTGGAAGGCGGTTCGGGCTGCTGTCCGGTCGCTGCGCGGGGCGAATGCGAGCTAGCGGGTAGCCCCCGGCACCGATCACATGTGGGTTGCGGTAAGCTGGTTATGGCCGTTCCCCCGACCGGCCAAATGGTCGCGTTGATTTACAGAGCGATCTGCGGGAAAATGTGTGCAGTGTAACGATTATCTGGGAGTATGTTATGGCTGCCATCTTTGAGCTCTATCGGGATCACGCTGGCGATTTCCGCTTTCATCTGCAATCGGAAAAAGGCGAAGTCATCCTGGCGAGCTCTGCCTATAAGCAAAAATCCAGCGCCGAAAACGGCATTGCCTCGGTCCGCTCGCACGCGACCGATCACCAGCGCTATGACCGCGAAGCCGGTGTCATGGGCAAATCCATGTTCCACCTGCGCTCGGATGACGGACAGGTTTTGGGATCCTCGCAAAG
>JARRIY010000200.1:0-8779 GCA_037379985.1 Maritimibacter sp. | reverse complement strand
TCCCGCGCGAACGTCCACTTTCTATGCATCCTGGATAAGGTTACGTGGCGCCACGAGCCCCCCAAAAAAACGCAAAAAGACCGGCCTTTCAGCCGGTCCTTTCAGTCCTACCTCGCACCTGGCTTAGTCAGCCGTCAGCAGGGGCGGGTTTTTCTTTGAGGTGATCTGGGCCTTGGCGGGCTCTTCGATGCGCAGGTCGATTTGGCCGTCTTTGACCCCAACCTTCACGTTGCCGCCCTTCATCAGCTTGCCAAACAGCAGCTCTTCGGCGAGCGGCTTTTTGATATGCTCCTGAATGACGCGGGCCAGCGGGCGGGCGCCCATCTTGTCGTCATAGCCCTTGTCGCCCAGCCATTCGGCGGCGGGACGGGTAAGCTCGATGGTGACGCCACGATCCAGCAATTGCGCTTCCAGCTGTAGCACGAATTTCTCGACCACCTGCAGGATCACCTCTTTGCCCAGCGGCGCAAAGTTGATCACCGCATCCAGACGGTTACGGAATTCCGGGCTGAAGGTGCGCTCGATAGCGGCGGTATCTTCGCCCTCGCGGCGCGAGCGGCCAAAACCAATCGCCTCTTTCGCCTGCTCTTGCGCGCCTGCATTCGAGGTCATGATTAGCACCACGTTGCGGAAATTCACCGTGCGGCCATTGTGATCGGTCAGCTCGCCATGGTCCATCACCTGCAAGAGGATGTTGAACACGTCCGGGTGCGCTTTCTCGATCTCATCGAGCAGCAACACGCAATGCGGTTGCTGGTCGACGCCATCGGTCAGAAGCCCGCCCTGATCAAAGCCGACATAGCCCGGCGGGGCACCGATCAGACGCGAGACCGCGTGTTTCTCCATATATTCCGACATGTCGAAACGCAGCAGTTCCACGCCCAGATTGTCGGCGAGCTGTTTGGCGACCTCAGTTTTGCCCACGCCCGTCGGCCCTGCGAACAGGTAGTTGCCGATGGGTTTTTCCGGCTCACGCAGCCCGGCCCGGGCCAGTTTGATCGCCGAAGCCAGCGCTTCGATTGCCTTGTCTTGCCCGAAGACCACCCGTTTCAGCGACTTTTCCAAATCGCGCAGGGTCTGGGCATCGTCTTTCGACACGCTTTTCGGAGGAATACGGGCGATTTTGGCCACGATCCCTTCGATTTCCTTGATCCCGATCGACTTGCGGCGTTTCGAGGCCACAACCAGATGCTGCGCTGCGCCCGCCTCGTCGATCACGTCGATTGCGCTGTCGGGCAGCTTGCGATCGTTGATATAGCGCGAGGCCAGCTCCACCGCCGATTTGATCGCATCATTGGTGTATTTGATATGGTGATGCTCCTCGAAATAGGGCTTGAGGCCCTTGAGGATTTTCACCGTGTCATCGACCGACGGCTCGTTCACGTCGATTTTCTGGAACCGGCGGGACAGCGCACGGTCTTTCTCGAAATGCTGACGGAATTCCTTGTAGGTGGTCGAGCCCATGGTGCGCAGCTTGCCGCCCTGCAAAGCAGGTTTCAGCAGGTTGGAGGCATCCATCGCGCCGCCCGAGGTGGCGCCTGCGCCGATCACTGTGTGGATCTCGTCGATGAACAGCACCGCATCGGGATGCTCTTCCAGCTCGTTCACCACCGCTTTCAGCCGCTCTTCGAAATCGCCGCGATAGCGGGTGCCCGCCAGAAGCGCGCCCATATCGAGCGAATAGATCGTGGTTTTCGACAGCACTTCCGGCACTTCGCCTTCCACCACCTGCCAGGCCAGCCCTTCGGCAATGGCGGTTTTACCAACGCCCGGATCACCAACCAGCAGCGGGTTGTTCTTGCGGCGGCGGCAGAGCACCTGAATGCAGCGCTCAACTTCTTCCGCGCGCCCGATCAGCGGGTCAATCCCGCCTTTCGCAGCTTTGGCGTTGAGATCGACGCAATATTTCGCCAGCGCGGTATCGGCCTCGCCGTCATCGCTGTCCCCGGCGATGGGCTCGTCATCAAACTCCGGCGCGCCGGTGATTGGACGGGAATGAAATTCACCGCGTCAAAGCGGGTCATATCCTGTTCTTGCAGGAAATAGGCGGCATTCGATTCGCGCTCGGCAAAGATCGCAACCAGCACATTGGCGCCAGTCACCTCAGTGCGGCCCGAGCTTTGCACATGGATCGCCGCACGCTGGATCACCCGCTGGAAGGCCGCCGTCGGTACCGCTTCCGAGCCTTCGATATTGGTTTCCAGCGTCGCCAGATCCTCGTCGATAAACTTCACCAGAACCGTGCGTAATTCATCGAGGTTTACGCTACAGGCCTTCATAACACGGGCCGCATCCGGCTCGTCAATCAAGGCGAGCAGCAGATGTTCCAGCGTAGCCAGTTCGTGGCGCCGGTCATTGGCATGCGCCAGCGCTTCGTGAATTGCCTTTTCCAGCGTGTTCGAAAAAGAGGGCATCTTTTTCTCCTCGTTCGCGTTTCGGGGCGGAAACCTAGCGTCCCGGTCCCACCCTGTTCCGATATCTTTAAAGTTCGGTTTTATTGGCCCGGCTTCAAGGCTTTTCTGGTCATTTTTCTTCGTTCAGCACCGGACTGCCTGCTTTCTGCACTTAGAATGCAGCGTATTTCACGCATCGGTGCAACTGAAAAGCCTCCTGATTCGAGCGTTTCCGGCTCGAAAAACAGGGCAAATGCTTTGTTCTTTCGTCAAAACGCGTCTTTTGCGGCGCGGATATGGGCGAATGTGGTCACATCATCGGCATCGTTCATTTCAAGCCCGGCTTTGACCGCTTCGAGGCTCGCGCGCAGAAACGGGTTGGTGGCTTTTTCCAGCGCCAGTGCCGAAGGCACGGTGGGGGTGCCAAGCGCACGGGCCCGCGCGGTCTGGTCGATCCGGCGCTTGAGCGCGGGATTCTCCGGCTCGATAGTCAGCGCGAATTTGCCATTGGCAGTGGTGTATTCGTGGCCGGAACAGACGATGGTGTCGTCGGGCAGCGCGGCCAGACGGCTGAGGGTCTCCCACATCTGCGCGGGCGTGCCTTCAAACAGCCGTCCGCAGCCAAGCGCCATCAGGCTGTCGCCGGTAAAGACCGCGCCCAGACGCGGCAGGTAATAGGCGACATGGCCGGTGGTATGGCCAGCGGCATCAAAGACCTGCACATCGCGCCCCCACATATCGTAGGTCTCGCCTGGCTCAACGGCGGTATCCAGCGAGGGTAGGCGATGGGCGTCACGGGCCGCGCCGATCACTTCGGGATGGAAGGCCGAAACCAGCTCCGGCACCGCACCGATATGATCGCCATGATGATGGGTGATGAAGATATGGGTGAGCTGCCAGTTGCGTTTTTGCAGATCGGCCAGAATCGGTTCGGCCTCGGGGGCATCGAACAGCGCCGTGGCCCCGGACTTTCGGTCATGCACGAGAAAGGCGTAATTATCGTCAAGGCAAGGGACGGTCTCGATTTCGAGTGTCATCTGGGTCTCCTCAAACTTGCGGGGCATGTTGCCCAATGTGCCCTCCGGGTGCAACCGGGGAGGAAGGGTCGCATGGGAGGCATGAGTGAAATGCATGGCGGAGGAATTGGCCTTAATCCCGGAGCCCGGAACAGACCCTTTGGGTGGTAAGACCTTTCTGAAAGGTCTTACCAAGGGTTTTCTGAAAACCCTTGGCTGTCATTGGCCCTCAAGCGCGTGAACGGATCAGCAAGCGCTTAGTGCTTCGCGTTCCATCAGCATCTGCTGGCGGCTGGTCAGCCGGTCAATCTCGCGATCCTGCCGGGCGATCACGTCTGACAGCTCTTCAACCGTCCGGGTGAGATAGGCGAGCTGCTCTTCCAGAGCCAAAATCCTATCACTCATATATCGCTCCTTTGCGCTGGGTCATGGCAGGCCCCAAGATCAGGGGCGAGCTTTAGCCCGAAAGGAGCTCCGATGAAACAGATTATCCTTGCTGTCGCGGCGGCGGGCCTAGCGTTTGCCGCCCATGCCTATTCCGGCGAACAATATGTGACCTGCAATCTCGATCCGAATGGCGATAACTGGCTGGCGCTGAAAGCGGCGCCGGATATTGGCGCGAAACGGCTGGCCAAGATCGGCCCCGGCACCTTTCTGATCACCATGAACCCCGAGCCAGTAGGCCAGTGGCGCGAAGTGATCGTGCAGGACCATATCGAAGACTGGTCCTATGAAGGCCCCAGCGGCTGGGTGCATGTCGATTACATCTGCGAAGTGCGTTACTAGCAACAGTCTTTGTCAGGCCTGTTGCCCCAAAGGCCACCGTGGGCTAGACCGCGCCCGAACGAGCGCGCCTGTGCGCTTGAGCAGAAACGGTGAAGACCATGGCGAAAGTGAAAAAGCAGCCCCGGCCCAAGGCAGAGACGCCCAAGGGTTTCCGCGATTATTTCGGTGCGGAAGTGACCGAGCGCAAAGAGATGCTCGATCAGATTGCGGCTGTCTATCATCGTTACGGCTTTGACGCGCTGGAAAGCTCAGGCGTGGAAACTGTGGAAGCGCTGGGCAAGTTCCTGCCCGATGTGGACCGCCCGAATGATGGTGTCTTCGCCTGGCAGGAAGAAGACGACGATAAATGGCTGGCGCTGCGCTATGATCTGACTGCGCCGCTCGCTAGGGTCTATGCCCAGCACCGCAATGATCTACCCACCCCCTATCGTCGCTATGCGATGGGGCCGGTCTGGCGCAATGAAAAGCCGGGGCCGGGGCGGTTTCGCCAGTTTTATCAATGCGATGCCGATACGGTTGGCAGCGCTTCCATGGCCGCCGATGCCGAGGTCTGCGCGATGCTCGCCGACGCTCTGGAAGCGGTCGGCATGCCGCGCGGCGATTATGTGGTGCGGGTGAACAACCGGAAGGTCTTGAACGGCGTCTTGGAAGTGATGGGCGTTGACGAGGGCGAGACCCGCGAGGCGGTTCTGCGCACCATCGACAAGTTCGACAAGGTTGGCGAAGCTGGCGTGCGCGAGTTGCTCGGCAAGGGCCGCCTCGATGCCTCTGGCGCCTATATCGACGGCGTGGGTCTCAGTGACGAACAAGCCGAGCCGGTGATCAAGTTCCTGATTGCCCGGGGCGAGAGCAATGCTGCGACGCTGGACAATCTGCGTGCCGCCGTGGGCGAAAGCGCGGTGGGGGCCGAGGGCGTGGGCGAGCTGGCCGAGATGGTCTCGCAGATGGAAGCTCAAGGCTATGGAGCTGACCGCATTGTCATCGACCCTTCGGTCGTGCGCGGGCTGGGCTATTACACCGGGCCGGTGTTTGAGGCCGAGCTGACCTTTGAAATTCTCGACGAGAAAGGCCGCAAGCGGCAATTCGGCTCGGTTGCGGGCGGCGGGCGTTACGACGACCTCGTGGCGCGCTTCACCGGGCAGAAAGTGCCTGCCGTGGGCGTGTCCATCGGTGTTGACCGGCTGTTGGCTGCACTGCACGCCAAGGGCCGCATGGATGGGGCCAGCCAGGGCCCGGTTGTGATCACCGTGATGGATCGCGACCGGATGGGCGATTATCAGGCGATGGTGGGCGAGCTGCGCGCCGCTGGCATTCGCGCCGAGGTCTACTTGGGCAACCCGAAGAATTTCGGCAACCAATTGAAATACGCCGATAAACGCCTCTCGCCGGTGGCGGTGATCGAAGGCGGCGAAGAGCATGAGCGCGGCGTGGTGCAGATCAAGGATCTGGTGCTGGGCGCGAAGCTTGCTGAAAACGCCACGCTTGAAGAATGGAAAGAACGCCCCTCGCAGATCGAGGTGGCGCGCGCCGATCTGGTGGCGGAAGTGCAGAAGATGCTGGCAGCCTACGATGAGTGATAAATTCGCCATCCGGGCAGAGGCAGCGCGGCTGTCTGCGTTTTTTGAGGCGCAGGGGGCCCTGCCGGTCGATCCGCCGATCCTGCAACCTGCCGAAACCCTGCTCGACCTCTATGGCGAGGATATTCGCGCACGCGCCTTCGTCACCACCGATCCGGTGATGGGCGAAGCGATGCTGCGGCCTGACTTCACCGTGCCGGTGGTCGAGATGCATATGGCCAATGGCGCCGATCCCGCGCGCTATACCTATGCGGGCGAGGTGTTTCGCAAGCAGGAAGAAGCCACCCATCGCGCGCCGGAATATATTCAGGTGGGCTATGAGCTGTTTGACCGCACCGATCCGGCGGCGGCGGATGCGGAAGTGTTTGCGCTGATGGCCGAGGCGCTGGCGCCGCTTGGCCTGCGCGCGGCCACTGGCGATATTGGCATTCTGATTGCCGCCGTGCGGGGGCTTTCGACCACTGAAAAGCGCAAGGCGGCGCTGATCCGCCACCTGTGGCGGCCGCGCCGGTTTCGTGCGCTGCTGGATCGCTTTGCGGGCCGGGCTCCGATGCCTGCCGGGCGGGAAGAGCTGCTGGCAAAAGCCGATCCGATGGCGATTGACGCGCCCTTTGCCGGGCTGCGCTCGCAAAGCGAGATCGAAGCCCGGATCGCGGCTTTGCGCGAAGATGCTGAAACCCCGCCGATCCCAGAGATCGAAGTGGAGCTGCTCGACGATCTGATGGGGCTGCGCGAGACCATGCCCCATATCACCGAACATCTGCGCGATCTGGCGATTGATATTCCGGCCATTGGCCCGGCGGTGGAGCGTTTTGCCGCCCGTTGCGAGGCGTTGGCTGCCCGCGGGATCGACACCGAAACGCTTGATTTCGAAGGCTCCTATGGGCGCACCTCGATGGAGTATTACGACGGGTTTGTCTTTGGCTTCTATGCCGAAGGCCGCCCCGATCTGCCCCCCGTGGCCACCGGCGGGCGCTATGATGCGCTAACCCGGGTGCTGGGGCAGGGGCGTGAAATTCCGGCGGTGGGCGGGGTGATCCGCCCCGAACAGGTAATGGCGATCCGGGAGGGGCAGCAATGAGCGTAAAGCTGGGTGTGCCCTCAAAAGGGCGCCTGATGGAGAAAACTTTTGACTGGTTCGGGCAGCACGGCATCACGCTGTCGCGCACCGGGTCCGACCGGGAATATTCCGGCGCGGTGGAAGGCATCGGCGGGGTTGAGCTGGTGCTGCTCTCGGCGGGCGAGATCCCGCGCGAGCTGGCGGCGGGGCGCATTCATCTGGGCGTGACTGGCTCTGACCTTGTGCGTGAAAAGCTCGGGCTGTGGGACGAGAAGGTGAAAGAGCTGGTACGGATGGGCTTTGGCCATGCCGACCTGATCATCGCCGTGCCCATGGGCTGGGTCGATGTCACCACGCTCGATGATCTTGATGCGGTGGCGGCGGCGTTTCGTGCCAAGCACGGGTTCCGCCTGCGCATTGCCACGAAATATCACCGGCTGGTGCGCGATTACCTGACGGCTCAGGGCGTGGCGGATTATCAGCTTGTCGATAGTCAGGGCGCCACCGAGGGCACGGTGAAAAACGAAACCGCTGAGGCGATTGCCGATATCACCTCGACCGGCGAGACCCTGCGCGCGAACCACCTGAAGATTTTGAATTGCGAACCGGTGCACCGCTCGCAAGCGACGCTGTTCAAATCGCGCAAAGCGCCGTGGAGCGATGCTGACAGGGCGGTGATGGAGCGGCTGAACGAGCTGTTGGATCTCGACGGAGATCACTAAGGCTTTCAGATTTCGCGTAAAATCACCGGTCTGATGGGCGGAAAAGCTCAGGTTTCTTGAGCTTTTCCGATATCCGCCGGATTACATGTCGAGCCAGATCGTGACCGGGCCGTCATTCACCAGGCTCACCTGCATATCGGCGCCAAAGCGGCCTTGTGCCACTTCGACCCCCTGCACGCGCATCTGCTCTGCGAAATACTCATAGAGCCTTTCGCCCTCATCCGGGGTGGCGGCCGGGGAAAAGCCCGGGCGATTGCCGCGCGAGGTGTCGGCGGCGAGGGTGAACTGGCTGACAACCAGAGCTGCCCCGCCCGTATCAATCAGCGAGCGGTTCATCTTGCCCGCCTCATCCTTGAAGATACGCAGCTTGCCAATCTTGGCGGCGAGCGCATCGGCATTGGCCTCGGTATCGCCCTGCATGGCTCAGACAAGGATCAGCAGCCCGGGCCCAACCTCGCCCAGCAGCTCGCCATCAACCCGCAATCAGCAGCCCAGGCCCAACCTCGCCCAGCAGCTCGCCATCAACCCGCACAGCGGCTTCGCTTACCCGTTGGATCAGCGCCATCACAGCTCATGCTCCCAGGGAGGGTTGGCACCGGCGCGGCTGACGGTAATAGCAGCGGCTTTCACCCCCAGCTCCAGCGCCGGGATGACGGCGGTCTCGTCCAGCGCGGCAAGCCCGTCTTTGGTCAGGATGCCAGCCCGGTTCAGTCCGGCCAGCAGCCCGGCATTGAACGTGTCGCCCGCGCCGACGGTATCGACCACCTCGACCTTGTTGGCGGCCACGAATGTCTCGCCGCCCTGCCAATAGGCGCGCACGCCTTTCGACCCCTCGGTGAGGCAGACAAGCTTGGTGTCATGGTCCAGAAGCTCCTGCACATCCATCGCTAGCCAGTCGAGATCTTCATCGGACACCTTGATGATATCGGCGGCGATCAGCATCGAGCGGATGCGGGCGCGATAGCGGGCTTCATCGGTGATGAAACCGGGCCGGATATTCGGGTCGATCATAGTCACCCGGCGGCCCGCCTCGCGCAGCATCAGCGCCTGATAGGCTTCGCCGCAGGGTTCAGCCACCAGAGAAATCCCGCCAAAGAATAGCGTGTTCACCTCGTTCGGCAGCTCTGGCAGATCGTCGGGCGTCAGCATCCGCCCAGCGGTGTTTTCATCATAAAACGCATATTTCGCCTGCCCATTGGTGAGGGTGACGAAGGCCAGCGTTGTG
>JARRIY010000199.1:0-4426 GCA_037379985.1 Maritimibacter sp. | reverse complement strand
CGATATTCACAAAATTCACGTTATAGGGCAGGCCCATCTCTTCCAGCGCGATGCTGATTTTCCAGCCATTCGGGGTCGGCCAGTAGTAAAGGTCAATCGGGGTCATCTCGGTCTCCTGTTCCGCTTTCGCCCAGCCTGCGGTGCCTTGACGCGTGGTGCAAGTCACGATACCGAAATCGGGTGGCGATTTGTTCACCGGATTGCGGGCCACGTTAAACATGCCGCTAAAGAGGTCTGGGACTGGAAGGAATTCGGCCCCCGGCGCTCTGGCACTGGGGGTTTTTTGATGCGGGAGACGCAGACATGACAAAGTGGAGCAAACGGACCGAGGCCATTCATGCTGGCATCCGGCGCAGCCAGTATGGCGAGCTGTCCGAGGCGATGTTCATGACCCAGGCTTTCGTGTACCCGGATGCGGCCACCGCCGAGGCGCGCTTTGTCGAAAGCGGCCCCGATGAGTTTATCTATGCCCGCTATGGCAACCCGACCAACCGGATGTTTGAAGACCGGATCGCGGCCATCGAAGGCACCGAAGACGCTTTTGCCTGCACCTCTGGCATGGCGGCGGTGAACGGCGCGCTGATGGCGCTGACCAAGGCGGGCGATCATGTGGTGGCCTCACGTGCGCTGTTCGGCTCCTGTCTTTTTGTGCTGGAAAACGTGCTGGGGCGCTTTGGTGTCGAGATCACCATCATCGACGGCACCGATAATGCGGCCTGGGAAGCGGCGATCCGCCCGGAAACCAGACTCGTCTTCCTCGAAAGCATTTCCAACCCGACGCTGGAAGTGATCGACCTCGCCCATGTGATTGAGATTGCGCATAAAAATGATGCGCTGGTGGTGGTGGACAATGCCATGATCACCCCGGTCTTTTCCTATGCCACCCGGCTGGGGGCCGATCTGGTGGTCTATTCCACCACCAAACATGTTGATGGGCAGGGGCGGATGCTGGGCGGAGCGATCTGCGGCTCGCACGAGCTGATCCGTGGCTCGATCGAGACCTATGTGAAACATACCGGCGGGGCGATTAACCCCTTCGCGGCCTGGACCCATCTGAAAGCGTTGGAAACGCTGGACCTGCGTGTGCGGGCGCAGGCGGCGAGCGCGATGAAAGTGGCCGAGGCGCTGGCGGATCACCCGAAACTTGCCCGGATGAACTATCCGACCCACCCGTCGCATCCGCAATATGAGGTGGCGATCAGCCAGGCGCCTTCGGGCGGTACGGTGCTGGCGATTGAGGTGACGGGCGGCAAAGACGCCTGTTTCAAATTCCTCGATGCGCTGGAAATTTTCATCATTTCCAACAACTTCGCGGATGCCAAATCCATCGCCACCCATCCGGCGACCACCACCCATCAGCGCCTGCCGCAAGAGCAGAAAGATGCGTTGGGGATCACGGATGGGCTGGTGCGGCTGGCGATTGGGCTGGAAGACCCCGATGATCTGATCACCGATCTGACCCGGGCGCTGGATCAGGTCTGAGCGAGGGCTTCCCCTAAGGCCCGGAACAAGGCGCTTTGCGCCGCCGGGCCAGCGCCGGTCCGTCCGCCGGACTGGCGCTTTTGCTGACGTTCGGAATGCGCGGCGAGGCTCGCAGTTCGTGGCCGGCATAAATGGCGTTTCTCAGAGCACAGAGAAGCGCCAATCCCCGGACCAGCGCTCGCCCTCCGAGCTCTGCCTGCAATGTCTTTCCCGGCCGAGAGAAGGGCGTTTTTGCGTGGTCTGGTGAAAATTCCTGAGCGTATCACTTGGTGACTCTCCCACCCCGCCCCTATATTGGGGCTGCGACAGGAGCTTGGAGGCCCGAAATGAACCATGTGAGCCAGAACATGGATGCGCCCGATCAGGACGATGCGAAACAGGCGCTGGAGGTGCTCCGCGCCTGGGCGATGAATGCTAACCCCACCGAGGTGGCGCGGCTTGACCCGGCGATTGCCCGGCTGTTGCCGGATCGCGAGCTGCCGAATTACCCGGATATGAGCCGGATCTACCCCGAGGATTTCGAGGTCGATGAGACCTACAAAGCCTCGATGCCGGATCTGCAAAACGGCCCTGCCAGCCTGATCCAGGGTGAAAAGCAGGAAATCCAGCATGTGGGCATTTCCAATTTCCGCCTGCCGATCCGCTATCACACCCGCGATGGCGGCGACCTGACGCTGGAAACCTCGGTGACGGGCACTGTCAGCCTTGAGGCCGAAAAGAAGGGCATCAATATGAGCCGCATCATGCGCTCATTCTATGCCCATGCGGAAAAAACCTTTTCCTTTGAGGTGATCGAGGCGGCGCTCGAGGATTACAAGAACCACCTGAACAGCTTTGATGCCCGGATTGAAATGGCGTTTTCCTTCCCGGCGAAAGTGATGAGCCTGCGCTCGGGGCTGGAAGGCTATCAATATTACCAGATCGCACTGGAATATGTGGAGCAGAAGGGCACGCGGCGGAAATTCATCCATCTGGATTACGTCTATTCCTCGACCTGCCCCTGCTCGCTGGAGCTATCCGAACACGCGCGCTCTTGCCGGGCGCAGCTTGCCACGCCGCATAGCCAGCGCTCGGTGGCGCGGGTCTCGGTCGAACTGACCAGAGATTGCGATGAATGCCTGTGGTTTGAAGACCTGATCGATATCTGCCGCACCGCCGTGCCGACCGAAACGCAGGTGATGGTGAAGCGTGAAGACGAACAGGCCTTTGCCGAGCTGAACGCGGCCAACCCGATTTTCGTGGAAGACGCGGCGCGGCTGTTTACCGAGCAGCTCAAACGCGATCCGCGCATCGGCGATTTCCGCGTCGTGGCCTCGCATCAGGAAAGTCTGCACAGCCATGATGCCGTGTCGATCCTGACCGAGGGTGAGACCTTCAAAAGCCAGTCGCTCGACCCGCGCCTGTTTTCTACCCTGATTCACGCGGGATAAGATAGGCTACGCCCCTGGCTGCTCAGCCTGACTGCTCAAAAATCAGGGCAGAGGGCGGCCGCAGGGGGACGAGAAGCGTCCGCCCATGGGGGCGGCCCTACGCTGCCCGATGGTGCCATCGGGCGATGGGCTAGCTGCTATTCATGGGCTCAGCAATAAAACGAGGGCAGCGTCCACCAGCTCGGGTGCTGCCCGGCTTACCTCCTGTGGCCTTCTCCCCTCAAGCCGGGGCGAAACTATCCGCCCTCGCCATGTCCCAGAACTTTGCAAAGGCCGGGTGGGCGACGTTGTGATCCAGCAGCTCGCCCGGCTGCACCCAGTCATATTGGCTGCGGGCCGAGCGCACTTCGCGGGAATTGATGCGGATCATCAGGTGATCGGGGCGCAGCTCTGACGGATAGGCCAGCCCCGCCGCTTCGATGGTTTCGCCAAGCGCTTTCAAGGTGTTGCTGTGAAACTGCTCGACCCGCCGCGCCTTGTCCGGCACGTCCAGCGCCCGATAGCGGCGCGGGTTTTGCGTGGTCACGCCGGTCGGGCATTTGCCGCTATGGCAGGTTTGGCCCTGAATGCAGCCCAGCGAAAACATGAAACCGCGCGCCATGTTGCAGCTATCGGCCCCCAGCGCAAAGACCCGGGCGATATCAAAGGCCGAGATCAACTTGCCGGATACGACGATGCGGATCTTATCGCGCAGCCCCATGCCGACGAGCATATTATGCACCAGCATCAGCCCTTCGCGCAGCGGCGCGCCCAGATGATCGGCAAATTCCACCGGCGCCGCCCCGGTGCCGCCTTCCGAGCCGTCAACGGTGATGAAATCCGGGTGAATGCCGGTTTCCTGCATGGCTTTTGCCATGGCAAACACCTCCCACGGATGGCCGACGCAGAGCTTGATCCCCACCGGTTTGCCGCCGGACAGCTCCCGTAGCTTCTGGATATACTCCAGCATTTCCAGCGGCGTGGAAAAGGCGGAATGCGCGGCGGGGCTGATGCAATCTTTCCCCAGCGGCACGCCGCGCGCCTCGGCAATCGCTTCGCTGACCTTGGCCCCGGGCAGAATGCCGCCATGGCCGGGCTTGGCCCCCTGGCTGAGTTTGATTTCGACCATCTTCACCTGATCGGCCTGGGCTTTCTCGGCAAAGGCACCGGGATCGAACCGCCCGTCCTGATCGCGGCAGCCAAAATAGCCGGAGCCGATCTGCCAGTTCAGATCGCCGCCATGTTTGCGGTGATAGCGCGAGATCGAGCCTTCGCCAGTGGTATGGGCAAAGCCGCCCCGCGCCGCGCCCAGATTGAGCGCTTCAATCGCATTGGGCGAGAGCGCGCCGAACGACATGCCAGAGATATTCAGCGCCGAGGCGCTATAGGCCTGCGTGCGATCCGCCCCAAACGTCGTGCGAAAATCCATGCTCTCCGGATGGCCCGGCTGCATCGAATGGTTGATCCATTCATGCCCCACCGCGTGCTGGTTTTTCAGCGTGCCGAAGGGGCGCAGCCCTTCGATGTTTTTCGAC
>JARRIY010000198.1:0-5986 GCA_037379985.1 Maritimibacter sp. | reverse complement strand
CGCCACCACCCGGGACAGAGAGCCCTCTGTGAGCGACACGCAGCGCTATCGCCTCAGGCTCAGCCTCCCCCTGCCCAGCGTTGCGGTTCCTGACTGTCGCCATGTCGAAACCACTCCCGGCGTGACCAGAGTATGACAAGCCACAAATCGGGGGTTTTCGCGACGCACCAACACCGGCTTTTACCGGTGCAAACAAGGGGTGTGGGAAATGGCGCACCCGATAGGATTCGAACCTATGGCCTCTGCCTTCGGAGGGCAGCGCTCTATCCAGCTGAGCTACGGGTGCCTTGTCTGGCCGATATAGGCGATTGCCCGAAGGCCCGCAATCGCAAATTCCCGCCTGCAAACGAAAAAGGGCCGCCCGAAGGCAGCCCTTTGAAATCGTATCGATCCGCCTTAGCGTTTCGAGAACTGGAAGCTCCGGCGGGCTTTGCGCTTACCGAATTTCTTCCGTTCAACCACACGGCTGTCGCGGGTCAGGAAGCCAGCGGCTTTCAGCGCGCCACGCAGCGAGGGTTCGTAAAGCTGCAGGGCTTTCGAAATCCCGTGCTTCACGGCCCCGGCCTGACCGGACAGGCCGCCGCCTTTGACGGTGGCGAAAACGTCGAATTCACCTTCAACACCGGCAACCTGGAAGGGCTGGCGCAGGATCATTTGCAGCACCGGACGGGCAAAATACTTGTCCATCTCTTTGCCGTTCACCGTCACTTTGCCGGAGCCGGGCTTCAGCCAGACACGGGCAACCGCGTCTTTCCGTTTGCCGGTGGCATAGGCGCGGCCAAGCGCGTCACGAACCGGTTCACGCGGTGCGAGGGTTTCTTCCGCAACGGGGGCGGCAACGCCCTCGACCACGGCATTCAGCTCGTCGAGCGATTTGATCTCTTCAGCCATAATCAGCCCTCACGCGTGTTTTTCTTGTTCATCGACTTAACGTCGACAACTTGCGGGTTCTGGGCTTCATGGCCGTGCTCGGTGCCGGCATAGATGCGCAGATTGCCCATGAGCTTGCGGCTCAGGCGGTTGCCCGGCAGCATGCGCTGGATGGCTTTTTCCAGCACCCGCTCGGGATGCGCGCCTTCCAGGATCTGACCAGCAGTCCGGCTTTTGATGCCGCCCGGATAACCGGTGTGCCAGTAATGCACTTTGTCGGTGCGTTTTTTACCGGTCAGCTGCACTTTATCAGCATTGATGATGATGACATTGTCACCACAATCCATGTGCGGGGTGTAGCTGGGCTTATGTTTGCCACGCAGACGCATGGCGACAATCGAGGCAAGACGGCCCAGCACCACGCCCTCGGCGTCGATGATGATCCACTTTTTCTCGATATCTGCAGGGGTTGCAGAAAAGGTTTTCATGTCTTTCGGCCCTTGATGGGTTTCGGATGGCGTGTTTCTAGAGGTTTCCAACGCACAGTCAAGCGCAGAAGCTTACGATATTTCCATGTTTTTCAATGCGTTACAAATTAGGTATTATATTACCCCATATTTTTACACGCTGATCTGCTCAGGCGGATTGCCAAGCAGCCGGGCCAGCACCTGCATGGCGTTGCTGAAACGCTCCAGCGGCACCTGCGCATTCACCGCAATGCGCACCGCCGAGGGCGCATGACCGTCGCGCAGAGCAAATTCGTCGGCTGAACGGATCTGCACCCCCCGCGCTTCGGCGGCCTGACAGAAGGCCGAGGGCCGCCATCCACGTGGCAGGCTCAGAAACAGGAAGGGCACATCTTCCTGCCAGGAAATGTCGAACAGCCCCAGCGTATTCACCGCGACATGAAGATAGTCGGATATCCGCTGGCGCACTTTCTGCTCAATCCCATCGCGCTGCGGGTCGGTCAGGAATAGTCGCGCGGTTTCAGCCAGCGGCTGCGCCACGCCGAAAGAGCTGAACTCGGTCATCCGACGCAGTTCCCCGCCCCGCCCCTTTGGCGCGATCCCAAAGCCAATCCGCAGGGCCGCGCTGGAGCTTTTGGAAATTGACGAGACATGCCAGGCCAGCTCGGGCGCCAGCTTGCGATAGCTCGGGTTGATGGAGCTTTTCAGCCGATAGCAATCATCTTCCAACAGTTGCAGGCCAAGGCGTCGGGCGACGGCGACAATTTCCTCGCGCCGTTCGGTCGGGGTGGTGATGCAGGTGGGATTATGCACTTCCGGCATGGAGCAAAATACCTGCGCCCCGGTCTGGCGAGCAATGGCCTCCAGCGCCTCTGGCAGCACACCATTTTCATCCATCGGCACGGGGATGACCCGGGCGCGCAATCCCTCTGCTGCCCGGCGGAACCCGGCATAAGACAGCTCTTCGACCAGGATCACCGGCTCCGGGCCGGTCAGGATGGTCTGCAGGATCAGCCCGATGGCGTTCTGGCCACCATAGGTTGGAACGATATCTTCGGCCGAGAGCGGCCCGAGATCGCGATCCGCAAACCAATCCAGCGCTGCCGCCTGCAACCCGCGCAGAGTTTGCCTTGTGGGGTAATTCATCAACTGCTCCGCCGGCAGCTTCGCCGCCCGCACCATCGCCACGCGGATCGCCTCGCTCTGCCCCATATCGGGCAGACGCGGAGCCAACAGGCGCAGGGGGCCCTCCGGCGCGTTCAAATCTTCTCTCAGCACAAAGGGGCGATAGGGTTCGCTCTGCTCTTCGCGCGACCAGACATCTTCAAACAAAGGCGTGGGCGGCGGCGCCACAAAGGTGCCGCGCCCCACAGCGGTTTCCACCACGCCCTTTTGCGCCAGAATGGTCACCGCCCGCGCCACCGTGCCGGGCGTGATGCCAAGCTGCCAGGCCAGTTCACGCACCGGCGGTAGCTTGTCGCCGACCTTCAGCTTGCCCGCGCTGATCGAGGCTTCGACCCCGTCCACAAGGCGCTGATATTTTGGGCCCTCGCGCTCAGTCATTGCGCTCAGCAGAATTGTATCCATTACAATATTTCCATTGTGCCAGTGCATTCGCGTTTGTATCCATACTCTCGTAGCACCTCCGCTGCAATGTATCAATACAATTCTGGAGGCCATTATGGTACACGGACATAGCCTGCGGCACAGCGCCCTCGCCTATCTCGACACTCAATCCCCCCTGCCCGCACTGGCAGTTGTGGCGGTACGTGTTGCGGTGACCGTAACCAAATGGTCCACCCGCGCACGAACCCGCAAGGCGCTGAAGCGCCTGCCGCCATATCTTTGCGAGGATATCGGCATGGACAAACACGAAGCCTGGAGCCAAGCCGCCCGCCCGTTCTGGCGCGATTGAACAAGACCCCGTCACGCGGTCACGGTCTGGCCGCGCGACTCTTCCTGGGCCGGGGCTTGTCCCCGGCCTTTTTTTGCCGAATTTCCCGCGCGGGACCCGGCGAAAAAGTTTTTTCTTGAAACCGCGCATCGGCTCCTCTACACGCGCCCTCACTTTCGGGACCGATCCCAACTTCGAGGTATCGGGGGGGCGCTAAGGGACCGACTGGATCCGCGGGTGGGAAACCACCCTAAATCTACTGGAACAAAGGGGAGCGCCATGAAGGACGCCAACCTCTTTCAACTGGGGATCGGTCTGGAAACAGGCGCCCATGAGGAAGACACCAATCGTGGTGGGCTTTGCCCCACCAATAACGTTATTGCCCGTGACATTTTCGACGATGCCCGCGACGATCACTTCATTCGTCGCGATGGCAAGGTCTATGCTGGCACCCATCTCATTCTTGAGGTGGTGAACGGCTTCGGACTGGATGACGAGGCACGCATTCAATCGGCGTTCCGCGAGATCGTCGATACCTGCGGCGCAACGCTCCTGCACATCCACACCCATAAATTCTCGCCGCAAGGCGTGTCGGGCGTGGCGGTGCTGGCCGAAAGCCATATCTCGGTGCACACTTGGCCCGAGATCGGCTATGGCGCCTTTGACGTGTTCATGTGCGGCGATGCCGAGCCCTGGCGCGCCATCGACGTGCTGAAACGCGCCTTTGCGACCGACGACGTGCGGGTGAAAGAGCTGCTGCGCGGCGACGGGCTGGTCGATGCTCTGACGGAGGCCGTAGCATGAGCAAGTGGGTCACCGAAAACCTCCACGCCGATTACGCACAATCGCTGCGCATCAGCGAAATGCTCTATGACAGCGAAACCGAGCATCAGCGGCTGAAAGTGTTTCAGAATGACACGTTCGACAATTTCATCTATCACGAGATGATGTCGCATGTGCCGATCTTGGCCCATGGCGCGGCCAAACGGGTGCTGATCATCGGTGGTGGCGATGGCGGCATGGCGCGCGAAGTGCTGAAGCATAACAGCGTCGAGCACGTCACCATGGTCGAGATCGACGCGGGCGTCGTGACCTTTTCGCAAACCTACCTGCCGATGCTCTCGCAAGGGGCGTTTGACGATCCCCGCCTGGAACTGGTCATCGCAGACGGGGCGGAGTTCATCCGCGAAACCGAGGGCGGCTATGACGTGATCATCGTCGATTCCACCGATCCGATCGGCCCCGGCGAAGTGCTGTTCACCGATACCTTCTACGGCCATGCCAAACGCGCGCTGGCGACGGGCGGTATTCTGGCCACGCAAAACGGCGTGCCCTTCATGCAGGGCGATGAGCTGACCAACACCCTGCGCGCCTTCAAAGCCCTCTTTGCCGATTGGACCTGCTATCTGGCCACCATCCCCACCTATGCGGGCGGGCCGATGGCCTTTGGCTGGGGCACCGATGGCGATGCGCGGCAAGTCAGCCTCGAAACCCTGCAAGCGCGGAAGTGCATCTGGGCGCCTTCGCCCTGCCCGGATATGTGAAAAAGCTGTTGCCCTGACGGCGGAACACTGAGAAACAAACATCCGCCCGGCCCCGCGCCGGGCGGTTTTGTTTTAAGGCCCCGCTATTCCGGCTTACAGATCTCGCCGCGCAGGATCGCCAGCCCGGTGCGCAGGATCAGCCCGATCACCACCGCGACCAAAATCACCAGCACCAGCGCGCCCAGCCCGCGATAGAAATCCGCGCTTTCCAGATGGGCAAACAGGAACGATGCGATGGCGAGCGAGGCCAGCGGGAAGCTGAGCGCCCACCAGCTCAGCGCGAAGGGCATGCGCACCATGCGCGGCATTTGCGCCACCAGCAGGGCCGCAAAGAAATAGCCGATATAGATCAGCACCCGGGCAAAGCCATCCACCACCCCGCCGGTCATTTTCACATAGGCGACAAAGGCCACCGAGGGCGGAGCGATCAGGATCATCATGGTCGGAAACAGCCGCGCCGGGATCGGATCGTGAAACACCAGCCGGTTCATCACCAGCGTCAAAAGCACGCCCCAGAACAGCATCCCGACCGCAAAAAAAGCCCAGGACAGCTCGATATATCCCAGCCCGGCCCCAGCCACCGGCACGATCACATTGCCCACCGCCGGAATGAACCAGGCGGGCGTCAGATGCCCAACCTCAAAGCTGCGATGGCTGATCCAACCGGAAATCACGCTCAGGGTCAGCACCCCTTGCAGCCCCACGGCCACCAGCCAGACCGACCGCGCCAATTGCATGGAATGCGGCGCCATGGCGGTGGCGATCAGCAGCAGTGAGATGCTGAAAGTCGGGAAAAACGCCAGCCGCACCGGTTGCTGCCACTCCGCCCGCACCGCCTGAGGTTAGCGCAGCGCCTTGGCGTGATAGTGCGCGTTGATCACCGCGAAGGCCGCAATGCCCAGCCCCATGACGATCTCGGCCAGCGGGTCGGCAAAGCCATAAAACGGCGCGGCGGCATGAAAGGCCAGCGCCTTCCCCTTCTGCCCCATAACCACGGCGAAAAACTTGATCGGAAAATCTTTCAGCCGGTTTCCTTGTGTCTCTGTCATGACCTGCCCTCATATTACATTTCCTGAAAGCGTTGCCGAAAGCGCCTGACTCGTCAACGCGGTATCTTTGCCACAGCGGGCGTAACGGCTAGGGTGGTGCAAAAGAGGGAGGAGACATGGCAGAGGATATTCTGATCCGCGAGCGCGCGGGTGCGGTGAGGC
>JARRIY010000197.1:4518-6505 GCA_037379985.1 Maritimibacter sp. | reverse complement strand
CTGCCGCTCAGGCTGACATTGGCCCCGAAAGCCGTGCCGGATGCCGACAGCCGACGTTCGAAATAACTGTTCCCCAACAGGCTGTTGGCACTGATCTGGCAATAGGAAATATCCAGCTTGCCGCTGATCCACGCCCCGTCAACGCTGGTGCCCTTCTCGGTAATCGGCGCATCAGCGGCCCCGCCCAGCAGGACAAACCGCAGCACATCGGCGCGGATCTGGCGCGCGCCGGGCAGGTGGTCCCAGCTTTTCGGCGCATTGGGGCGGGTCTTGTGATAGGGGCCGGGAACCCCATCCAGCAGGCAGGGTTCGCCCCGCGCCACCGCCTGTTTCAGCTTCACCTCAGCCTCGGTCGGCCCGGTGATGCGAAAGCGCGCGTCTTCATAGGCTTCGATCTCTGCCCAGCTCTGAAACCGTTCCATGCGCGCTCCTCAATGCCCGCCTTGTTTATGGGAAACTCCGCGCCTCGGGTCCACCCCGGGCGTTGCATCTGATGCAGAGCAGCTTTCGCGCCTCCACTGTGGTCATTTGTCGCAAACCCATGTAGATGAGCGCGCTGCAACTGACGACACCCCCGAAAGAGGTCCCCCATGCCCAGAGCCTTGCTGGCAAGCTTTGCCGACCGTATCCGCCCCGATCTGCGCGTTGCGCCGACCGAGCACCTGTCGCTGGGCCGGTTCCGGATCGAGATTCTGTCGGGCCTGACTGTGGCGCTGGCGCTGGTGCCGGAAGCGGTGGCCTTTGCCTTTGTCGCCGGGGTGAACCCGCTGGTCGGGCTTTATGCGGCCTTCATCGTCGGGTTGGTGACAGCAATGATCGGTGGACGGCCTGGGATGATCTCAGGTGCCACCGGCGCACTTGCCGTGGTGATGGTGGCGCTGGTCGCCCGGCATGGGGTGGAATACCTCTTTGCCACCGTGGTGCTGATGGGCATCCTGCAAGTTATTGCCGGCGTCATGCATTGGGGCAAGTTCATCCGCCTTGTACCGCACCCGGTGATGCTGGGCTTTGTCAACGGGCTCGCTATCGTGATCTTCCTCGCCCAGCTCACCCAGTTCAAAGTGCCGGGCACGGGCGGTGAAGAATGGCTGACCGGGCTCTCGCTCTACATCATGCTGGGGCTGGTCGGGATGACCATGGCGGTGATCTGGGGCATGCCGAAAATCACCAAACTCATCCCCGCGCCGCTGGCCGGGATCGTGGTCGTGGCTGCCGTGGTGATCGGCTTTGGCATCGACGTGCCGCGGGTCGGCGATATGGCCGCGATCAAGGGCGGCTTGCCGGATTTCCACCTGCCGCTGGTGCCTTTGAACTTTGAAACCCTGCAGATCATCCTGCCCTATTCGGTGATCCTTGCCGCTGTCGGCCTGATCGAAAGCCTGCTGACCCTGAACCTTGTCGGCGAGATGACCGGCCAGCGCGGTGGCGCCAGCCAGGAATGCATCGCGCAGGGCACCGCCAATATCGTCACCGGCTTTTTCGGCGGCATGGGCGGCTGCGCGATGATCGGCCAGAGCATGATCAACGTGAAATCCGGCGGGCGCACCCGCATCGCCGGTGTTGCGGCGGCGCTGTTTCTGCTCAGCTTCATCCTCTTCGCCTCGCCACTGATCGAACAGATCCCGCTGGCCGCGCTTGTCGGCGTGATGTTCATGGTGGTGATCGGCACCTTTGCCTGGAATTCGCTGAAAATCCTCACCCGCGTGCCGCTGACCGATGCTTTCGTCATCGTGCTGGTGACCGCCGTGACCGTGGCCGAAGATCTGGCCACCGCCGTTGTCGTCGGGGTGATCGTCTCGGCGCTGGCCTATGCCTGGAACAATGCCAAGCGCATCCACGCCACCAGCTACACCACCCCGGAAGGCGCCAAGGTCTATCAAATTCAGGGCCCGCTTTTCTTCGGCTCCAGCCATGGCTTTGCCGAGATTTTCGATGTCGCGGGCGATCCGGGCAAAGTGGTGGTGGATTTCGCCGATAGCCGGGTGGT
>JARRIY010000197.1:0-4452 GCA_037379985.1 Maritimibacter sp. | reverse complement strand
AAACCCTGCAACTGCGTCATCTCAGCCACGATTGCCACAAGCTGCTGACCAAGGCGGGGCATTTGATGGTTGATAGCGACGATGATCCGGAATACGAGATCGCCGTTGATTACTCAGTACGCACCGGAATTCTCGGATCGCATTGATCCGGAATCTCCAGGGGAATGAAAAGGCGTCGCATTTGCGGCGCCTTTTTTACGTTGGAACAAGAGGTTGGCTACGGGCAGGGGCAGGCCTAAACCGCCCGAACAGCGCCCTTCAGGGCGCCGGGCGAGCGCCTATCCGGCCCAACGGACTGGCGCATTTCAACCTCTTAATCATGCGGAAGATCAGGCAGTTTGTTGCAGCCATAAATGGCGACGCTCAAGCGCCCCGATTGCCAGCCCCGGGCAGGCGCTTGCCCCGCTCGGCTGTGCCCGCCCTATTCCTCAGGCCGCTTCAACTCGAACGAGTCGCGGATCACGGTGTAATCGAGATAGCCCAGCCGGGCGACGAGGCCAAAGCTGGTCACGTCAAACTTGCCATCAATCAGGCAATCTTCGCGCAGATGCACGCCGACGACTTCGCCAAACACCACGTAATTCGCCTCGCCGTTGATCTGCACCACCTGCGTCATCCGGCATTCCAGCGCCGCTGGCGACAGCGCCACGCGCGAACAGGTGATCTCTTTACAGGCGGCTTTGGCGACCTTCGCGGCGGCAAATTCATCATGCCCGGTGGGCAGCGCGGCGGCGGTGGCATTCATCTCATTAATCGCGGCTTCTTCCACCAGATTGACGCAGAACACCCCGGTCTGCTCGATATTGCCCAGCGTATCCTTGCCGCGCAGCCGGTCGGGCTTGTTGCTGGTGGTGGCAAACATCAGCTGCGGCGGCTCATAGGCAACGCCGTTGATAAAGCTATAGGGGGCAAGGTTGTCATGGCCCTCAACACTGCGCGTCGAAATCCAGCCGATGGGGCGCGGCGCGAGGATGGCGTTAAACGGGTTATGCGGCAATCCGTGGCCGTCTTGCGGGCGGTAGAACATGGGTTTGTCCTCAAGTGGTTTGCCCGGGTGATACGCGGGTTTAGCGCAAACATGAAGGGAAAAGCTGCGGCAGAAAGGCGTCTTTGCCAGCAGGCTTTGCCACGCATTTGTGGCAGTATCCCCCCGGATCAGTGGCGCATTATTCGCAGCTCGCCCCCGATCCCCTGATCATCTTTGCCCTGCCGAAACGCCGCCGCACCCGTTTCCCCTTCGGCGCCGTCATTCCAACCCCTCTGCGGGCGCTGGAAATGCGCTTTGACCCGTGCTAGGGGCGATTGGGTGGCAGCGGGGAAGGGCGGATGTACGCGCTCAACGAAGAAAAACCGGATGACTGGTGGGAAGTTGAGGCGCTTTACGACCTCTGCTTTGCCCCGGGGCGCGAGGCGCTTTCCTCCTATCGCCTGCGCGATGGGGTCGATCCGGTCGCGCAGCTTTGTCTGGTTGCCCGCGATGCCTATGGCGCGGTTGGCGGCGCGATCCGCTATTGGCCGGTCGATGTCGGCGGCGCTTCGGCGCTGCTGCTTGGCCCGGTGGCCGTGCACCCGACCCATCAGGGCGAAGGGTTGGGCGGGCTGCTCATCCGCGAAAGCCTTGAGAAAGCCCGCGCACTCGGTTGGGCGCGGGTCATGCTGGTGGGTGACGCCCCCTATTACAACCGCTTCGGGTTTGAACGGCTGGAGGGGGTGACTATGCCACCTCCGACCAATCCGGACCGCGTTTTGGGGCTTGCTCTGACCCCCGGGGCATGGACTGGCGTTGCTGGAGAGACATCTCAGCCCATTCGTTAAGCTCGGACCATTCCGCCTGCTGCTCTGCAATGGCACGCGACGGGGCGAGAAACATCAAAAGCGCCGTCAGCCCAACGGCCACCGCTCCGAACAATGCATAGGCCGCCAGCGCGCCCAGAAAGCCACCACCGCCGACAAAAGCGAGTACGGCAGCGGTTGAGCCGGCAACGACTCCAAAGAAAACAAGTACGAGTATCATAGCCCCTCCATGATCTGTTGGTTGGGCCAGAATGCAATCTCTTGCTTAATGCGTGGTTAACTTAGCTGCGATGTTGCGGACGATAGAGAAATTCGACAACCGCCGGGCGCACCGATTGCGCCCCCGAAGCGCGGGCATCGTCGATCACCTTTCTCAGCTCGCCCAGATCGATCCGGCGCAGCAGGTTTTTCACCGGGCCAATCGAGGCTGGGCGCATCGAAAGCGTCCGCATTCCCAGCGCCGCAAAGACCACGGCTTCAATCGGTCGCCCGGCATCTTCACCGCAGAAGCTCAGCGGCGTTCCCGCCTCTTCACAGCGCCGCACAACCATCTCTATCATATTGAGAAACGAGACATTCAGCGTGTCATAGCGCCTCCGGACCCGTTCGTTTTCACGGTCGGCAGCAAAGAAAAACTGCTTCAGATCGTTGCCGCCGATGGAAATGAAATCGGCCTCGTCGAAAAACTGTTTCGGCGCAAAGGCCATCGACGGGGTTTCCAGCATCGCGCCCACCCGCACATCGGTCGGCAGCACATGGCCAACCCGGCGTTCACGCTCGATCTCGCGCATCAACAGCTCGCGGGCATCCAGAAATTCCTGAAACTGAGCGATGAAGGGGAACATCACATTCAGCTTGCGCCCGGCCGCCGCGCGGATCAGCGCCTGTAGCTGCATTCGCATCACCCCGGGCTTGTCGAGGCCCACCCGGATCGCCCGCCAGCCAAGCGCCGGGTTGGGCTCGTCCTGCGGCTTCATATAGGGCAGCACCTTGTCCGAGCCGATATCGAGGGTGCGGAAAATCACCTCTTTATCGCCCGCGCGGTCGAGCACATTGGCATAGACCTTCGCCAGCGCTGCGCGCCGTGGCATTTTCGACTGGATCAGAAACTGCAGCTCGGTGCGAAACAGCCCGACCCCATCAGCTCCAGAGCTTTCAAGGCTGGGCAGATCGGCCATCAGACCGGCATTCATCGTCAGCCGGACCAGCGCGCCATCCTTGGTTTCGGCGGGCTTGTCGCGCAGGCTGACATAGCGTTCCTGCTGTGCCGCCTCCATCGCGATCTTGTCGCGGAAGGCTTCGATCACGCTGTCTTCGGGGCGCAGATGCGCCGCGCCATGTTCGCCATCGACCAGAATCACATCGCCGTTCAGCGCTTCCGTGGTGATCGGTCCGGCATGAACGATCAGCGGAATCGCCCAGGCGCGGGCAACAATCGCTGCATGCGAGGCCACCGAACCTTCGCTGAGCACGATCCCCTTGAGCTTGTGCCGCCCATATTCCAACAGCTCGCCGGGGCCGATATTATTGGCCACCAGGATCGGATCATCGGGCATTTCCGCGCCGGTCTCAGAGCCTTGCCCGGTCAGGATACGCAGCAGCCGGTTCGACAGATCATCGAGATCGTGCAGCCGTTCGCGCAGATAGGCATCGGGCACCTCGGCCAGCCGGGCACGGGTGGCAGATTGCTCTTTCTCCACCGCCGCCGCCGCCGACAGGCCGCGCGCAATGTCTTCTTCCATGCGCCGCCGCCAGCCCCGGGAATTGGCAAACATCCGGTAGGTTTCCAGCACCTGCATCTGTTCTTTGTCAGCGCCATCGGCGGTGGCGAGCAACTCATCCACGGCGGTTTGCAATGTGTCGACCGCTTCGTCGAGCCGCTTCAGCTCTTCCTCGGGATCATCGGCAATCGGGTTGGTGACGACCACGCGTGGCTCATGCAGCCAGACATGGCCCATGGCGCTGCCTTCCTGCCCGATCCCGCCGCGAAACAGGGCAGGGCGCCGGTGCAGGGGGGCCAGAGCCGCCCCTTCGCCCGCAAAGGCGCCAAGCTCGGTCATTTCCGCGATGACCATAGCCACCACTTCCATGCCGTATATCTCGTCTTCCGAGAAAGCACGGCCTTCTTTCGACTGTACGACCAACACGCCAAGCGCATCGCCCAACCGTTGGATCGGCACGCCGAGGAAGGAGGAAAACACTTCCTCGCCGGTCTCGGGCATATAGCGGAAACCGCGTTCCGACGGCGCATCGGCTGCATTCACCGGGCGTTTCTGCTGTGCCACACGGCCCACCAGCCCTTCGCCAATGCGCATCCGGGTCTTGTGCACGGCCTCGTGTTTCAGCCCTTCGGTGGCGCAAAGCTCAAGGGTTTCGCCATCGCGGAACAGATAGATCGAGCAAACCTCGACCCCCATGGACGACGCGATGATGCTGGTGACACGGTCAAGCCGTTCCTGCCCGGCGGAATCCTCCGCCAGCGCCGCTTTCAGACGGCCCAGCAGCTTACGGCTGTTACTCTCTCCCGGTTGGTCCACGGTGATCCCCGTTGTTCTCGTTGTGGTAGAGTATTGGCCCGAAGCCGTCTTGCCAACAGAAGCTTTTGCCGCATTGCCGCTATCGGAGCGTTTCTGCTGAGAAAACGCAGCGTAAGGGTGG
>JARRIY010000196.1:0-4480 GCA_037379985.1 Maritimibacter sp. | reverse complement strand
GCCAGCTCCTGCTCTCGCAGTTCGTCCAATCATTCATCGGCATAGGGGCCGGTTTGCGGCACGTTGAAGCCGAATTTCACAGTCGAACCGGTGGGTTCGTTGGTGAACCCCATGGCGCCCGAGGCAAAGATCGTCGGCATGGCAAGCCCGGCGCCGGTAGCGGCGCCCGTCTTGATCAGCCCACGACGGGTGATATTGGATTTCGACATAAAACTCCTCCCTGTGGATTGCCGATGGGCCTCCTCTGCCCACCGATGCGCATTTACAGCGCTGGCTGGATACTGCGGGAGAATGGAAAACCAATCAACAAATGCTTGCTATCACTTACTTTTTTTGTAAACGTATCAACAGTAACAATGCGAATGTTGTAAATAAATTATCGCGCATGTGCAGAAAGCGCCTGAAATCGAAGGAGATTTACCCGTGGGCAACGCGCGTCTGACAGGCAGTCGCATCCGGGCGCGACGGCTCGCGGCGGGGTTGAAGCAGGCGGATCTGGCCCGCGCCGTGGGAATCTCGCCCGCCTATCTAAATCTGATCGAACACAACCGGCGCAGAATCGCGGGTAAGCTGCTGCATGATCTGGCGCGCGAATTACAGCTTGATCCGGCCCAGCTTTCCGAGGGGGCCGAGGATGCTTTGGTTGCAGTTCTGCGCGGGGCAGCGGCGCAGGCGGTCGAGGCTGCTGCCGAGCTGACCCATGTGGAAGATTTCGCCGGGCGCTATCCCGGCTGGGCCGGGCTGGCGGGGGAACAGGCTCGCCGGATTGAAGTGCTGGAACGGCAGGTCGAAGCGCTGGCCGACCGTTTGGCCCATGACCCGCATCTGGCGACCTCGCTGCACGAAGTCCTCTCGGCCGTTACCGCGATCCGCTCTACCGCTGCCATTCTGGCCGGACCGGACGAGATCGACCCGAAATGGCAGGCGCGGTTTCTGCGCGGGATGCGCGAGGAAAGCCGCCGCCTGTCATCCAGCGCCGAGGGGCTGGTGGCCTGGCTCGATTCCGGCGGCGAGATGGCCGAACGCCCGCTTTCCCCGATTGACGAGCTGGGCGCGTTCATCGCCCGCGCGGGCTATCATTTTCCTGAGCTGGAAACCCCGCAGGCGGGGGAGGCCGAAATTTCCGCGTTGATCGAGGCTGCCGAGGAGTTTGACGATCCTGATAGTGGCGAATTTGCACGCCGCATGCTCAGTCGCTATCTGGCCGAGGCCCGCGCCATGCCGCAAAGCGCCTTTACCGCCTCGCGTGCGCATCGCGATGATCCGGCGCATCTGGCCGCGAGTTTTGGCGTCGGGATCGGGGCGGTGCTCCGGCGGATGGCCAGTCTTGGTGGAGGCGAGGCCGGGCTGGTGGCCTGCGATAGCAGCGGCACCCTGACCCTGCGCAAACCAATCGACGGGTTTTCTCTGCCGCGCTTTGGGGCTGCTTGCCCGTTCTGGCCCCTGTTTCAGGCGCTGACCCGTCCGGGGCAGCCGATCTCGGCCCTTGTCGAAATGCCCGGTCGCCTGCCGCGCCGCTTTCTGTGTCGGGCGGTTTCACTGCCGCTTGCCGGGCAGGGGTTTGATACGCCGCAGGTCTATGAAGCCACGATGCTGATCGAACCCGCGCCCGAGGATGCCTCCGGCCCGGTGATCGAAGCCGGGAGCGCCTGCCGCGTCTGTCCACGTGAACACTGTATCGCCCGGCGCGAACCATCGGTGCTTGGAGCCGCCGCAAAAGCATCTTAGTCTCGCGTCATATTGGGAGGGGCCTATGGCACGACGCGATATTTCGCTGTTTCTCATCATCACCTTTGTCTGGAGCTGGGGATTCTGGGCCATCCCCTATCTTGCCCATCGCGGGGTTGAACTGCCCACCTTCCTTTCCGGGCTGGTCGGGCAGGGTGGGCCTGCTGCATGGGGGCCTCTCATTGGTGCGCTGATCGTGGCCTTTGTTCGCGGCGGTCCGGGCGGGGTTTTGAGCCTGATGAAACGTGGCTTTGCCTTCCGTTTCGCCGCGCGCTGGTATCTGATCGCATTCCTCACATCCCCGCTTCTGATCGGGTTGTCCTATCTGGTGGGGATGCTGGAGGGCGACGGGATGAGCGTGTCGGAAGCCATGCAAAACCCAGCGATCATACCCATCGCCTTTGTGGTGATCCTGCTGACCGGCGGCCCTTTGCAGGAGGAATTTGGCTGGCGCGGCACTCTGCTTGACCCGCTTCAGGCCCGGTTTGGCGCGCTTTGGGCCAGCCTTATGGTCGGTGCAATCTGGGGCGCGTGGCATATTCCGCTGTTTCTGTTCCCCAACGATGCCGGTCCTTATTACGGGCGTCCCTTTTGGGGACTGATGATCACCACCATGCTGATCTCGGTGCTGTTTACTTGGATCTGGAACAATACCGGGCGGTCGCTTCTCGCGGTCATGATCTTTCACACCATGTTCAACCTCACCCATTGGGCGCTGCCGGTTCTGGGTAGCGATCTGGCCGCTCTGGTGCTGTTCGGGCTGCAAATTCTGGCTGTGGGCGCGGTGATCATGCGTTTTGGAGCGCGCAATCTGTCGCGCCACCTTTGACAGGCGCCCCAGCATTGACGATAGTCGCGCAAACGGCCACCGGGAGAGGGCCGAGGGGGAGAGAATGACCAAACGAATTGTCCTCATTGAGGACGAACCGAATATTGTGGAGGCAATCAGTTTCATCCTCAGCCGTGATGGCTGGGCGGTGACGCCTCATGCCAATGGCGAAACAGCCGCTGAGACCGTGCGCAATGTGAGGCCCGATGTGGTGGTGCTGGATGTAATGCTGCCGGGGCGGTCAGGCTATGACATCCTGCGCGATCTCAGGGCCGATCCGGCTTTTGCCGCGCTGCCGGTTCTGATGCTGACCGCGCGCGGGCAGAAAAAGGATCGCGAGCTGGCCGATGCGCTGGGCGTGACCCGCTTTATGACCAAGCCTTTTTCCAATGCCGAAGTGCTGGCGGCGCTGAATGAAATCACCAATCAGCCCGGCGATGCCCCGGCCAGCGAGGGCTAAGCCATGCCCGCCCCGCGCGAACCGATCTTTCTGGGCCGCGATACCTATCGCCGCCGCAGGCTGATCGACGCGCTGCGGTTTCTGCCGATTGTTGGCTTTCTGTTGTTCCTCTCGCCGCTACTGGGCGGTGGAGATGCCTCGGAACCACGCTCCACCGCGCTGGGCGTGATGTTTCTGTTTTCCGTCTGGTTCGGGCTTATCGTGATCACCATGGCGCTGGTGCGGCTATTGGCGCGCGGGCCTGATGGAGTGGGGGCTGACCCGATGGAACCGGAGCCGCGCTCAGATAAGCGTGCTGATACGCGGTCGACACCGCATCCGCAGGGACGCAGCGGCTCATGACCTCCAATCTGCTCATCTTTGTGAGCCTGATCTATGTCGTTTTCCTGTTCGGGGTGGCCTTCGGGGCCGACAAGCTGGCCGGGGCCGGGCGCGGCAGCTGGTTGCGCGCGCCGGTGATCTACACGCTCAGCCTGTCGATCTATTGCACCGCCTGGACCTTTTATGGCGCGGTTGGCTATGCGGCGCGCTCCGGGCTGGAATTCGTCACCATCTATCTGGGGCCGACCATTGTGATGGTGGGCTGGTGGTGGATCTTGCGCAAACTGGTACGCATTGGCCGGGCGCAGCGCATCACCTCGGTGGCCGACCTGATTTCCTCGCGCTATGGCAAATCTAACCTGCTCGGCGTGATCGTCACACTGCTCGCGGTGATCGGCACCACGCCGTATATCGCCCTGCAACTTCAGTCGGTTACGCTATCGCTTGCGGTGTTCACCCATGGCGCGGCGGGCGAAGTTGACGGCATGGGCGCCCCCGCCACCGCGCTTTGGGTCGCCGCCGGGCTGGCGGTGTTTACGGTGATGTTCGGCACTCGCAATCTGGATGTGAACGAACGCCATAACGGGGTGGTCACGGCGATTGCGGTGGAAGCCGTGGTGAAACTGGTCGCGCTTCTGGCTGTGGGCATTTTCGTGGTTTGGGGCGTCGCGGGCGGCCCCTCGCATGTGGCCGAGATCATCGACGCCTCACCGATAGCGAATTGGCAGCTGAATGGTGGCCGCTGGGCCTCGCTCACCTTCCTATCCGGAGCGGCGTTTTTGACCCTGCCACGGATGTTTCAAGTGCTGGTGGTCGAGAATGTCGAAGAACAGCAGATCGCCACCGCTGCCTGGGCCTTTCCGCTCTATCTGTTTCTGATGAGCCTGTTTGTGGTGCCCATCGCGGCGGTTGGGCTGACCCTGTTGCCTGCTGGCGCCAATCCCGATCTGTTTGTGCTGACCGTGCCGCTGGCGAAAGGCCATGACGGCTTGGCAATGCTGGCGTTCCTCGGTGGATTTTCCTCAGCTACATCTATGGTGATCGTCGCCGCGATTGCGCTGTCGACCATGATGTCGAACCACATCGTCATGCCGATCTGGCTCTCGCTGCAGCAACAAGGCGCCTCGGTTTCGGGCGATGTG
>JARRIY010000195.1:0-8704 GCA_037379985.1 Maritimibacter sp. | reverse complement strand
GTCAGAGGGCGAGGCGGCGGAGCAGGAATAGGGCGCGCGGCGATGACGGCCTCAGAGGCGCTGGCGAGATATGAGCGAGAATTGGCAACGCGTGATTTTGCCCGCGTTGCCCCGCTGATCGCGCCAGAGGCTGTGTTTTGGTTCTCCGACGGATCGCATCGCGGGATCGACGCCATCCGCCCAGCCTTCGAAGAAACCTGGTCGGTTTTGCAAAACGAGACCTATTGGCTGGATGACAAGCAATGGCTGATCGACACGACGGAGGCCGCGACTTGCTGCTATCGGTTCAATTGGCATGCTGAGGTCGATGGTGTCTGGCGCGAGGGGGCCGGGCGGGGCACCACGGTTTTGCATCGCAAAGCGGGTGCGCCCTGGCTGATCGTGCATGAGCATCTAAGCCCCGATCCGTAGCTGCCGCGTGCAATGTGCTGGCGCCCGGGGCGTGCAGGAATAGGGATCCTATCCGGCACAGGGTCAGAGATCGGTCCACCGGCTCAGGCGGTGGCGTTTGTGCCTGTTGGAGTTGATCACTGCGAAGCCCAGACCGAACAGCGTGCCCGCCAGGGCGGCGAGGGTGACCGAGGTGGCGATGCTTTGCCCGTCTTGCCGCCAGACCCAGATCCACATGATCAGCCCCCAGGGGATACCAAAGCTCAGCCCCTGCGTGAGCCAGACCCGCAGGAAGGTCTGGTAATTGGGTGGGCGCGGTTTCAGCCCCAGGCGGCGCAGCAGCCGGTTGCTCAGCGGATTGGCTTTTACCCCCCGGATACCGGCCTTTTCCAGCTCTGCCAGCGCGGCGCCATAGCGGCGGTTATAGTCGTCCATTCTGCATCGCCTTTCGTGATCTGGCTTACGGGCAGTTGCTCAGAGCGGTTTGCCCCTGTCAATCGCTGGCAGCGGGCATTGGCGCAAGCTGTTTGCGGGCTTCCGCCAACACGCGATCGGTCAGCGGGGCCATAGCGGCTTTCTGATTGCGCATCACCTGCCAATAAAGGGGGCTGATCAACCGGCTGTCGGGAATAAGCTCGACCAGATCGCCGCTGGCAAGCGCCTGTTCCACCATGCTTGCGACGTTCAGCCCCCAGCCCATTCCGGCGCAGCAGGCATCGACAAAGCCGTTGGTGGTGGGGATCAGGTGGCTGGGGCCGAGCCGCTCGCTGCCGAAATGCTGCAATGCCCATTGCCGCTGCAACTGATCGCGGTCGCTGAAGCGGAGCGGCGGCGCGCGCTGCAGGGCCTCAGGGGTTACGCCATCGGGGAAGTACCTTGCCATATAGCTGGGCGCGGCGGTGGCGGCATAGATCATCTGGCCCAGAGGAAACACGTCGCAGCCCTGCACCGGCTCAGCGGTGCCGGTGATCGCGATGGAGACCTCGCCCGCGCGCAGCAATTCGTCGGAATAATCCTGATCGCAGATCACCAGTTCAAAAATTGTATCCGGCAACTTGCTGAGCGCGTCGATTAGCCAGGTCGCCAGACTATCGGCATTCACGCCGACGCGGATCGTACCGACGCCCGGGGTGTCGAGATCCAGATCGGACGCCAGCGCCACCTCCATCAGTTCCAGCGCCTCGATATGGCGCAACAACCGGTTGCCCATCGCAGTCGGCGTGCAGGGTTTGCCGCGCAGGATCAGGATCGCGCCGAAACGTTCCTCAAGCTGTTTGATCCGCTGCGAGATGGCTGAAGGGGTGACGCCAAGTGCCTCGGCACCGCCGTGAAATGAGCCGCTGCGCAGCACGGCGGCGAGGGCGGCGAGATTGGCATAGTCGAGCTGCAAATTAGTTTTCCTAAACGTGACTTAGATTGTTTCGTTGTACTTATCACGATCTGCCGCCTACTCAAACCCGGATAGCGGCAGGAAAGGACGTGATTTTGATAATTATATCAGGGTATTGGTTGCCAGTGTTGGAAACATGGCGGCGTTGGAGAGGAGTTGTCCGTCAACGTGCGCAGCTGGGCAGGCTTGATGATCATCTTCTTCGCGACATCGGCGTAACGGCAGGTGATGCGCAGGCAGAAGTCGCACGCTGGCCTTGGGATCATCACGCTCAGGACGAGGGCAGAGGGCAAGGCGAGCCGTCCCCGGCCGATCCATGCGAGGCATCGGTATAGCCGCATCTCTGCGTTGACCAATCCGCGATGATCTGCCATGGGTTCCGGGTGACTAAACGGAGACCCTCATGAAGGTTGTCATCTGTGGTGCGGGCCAGGTTGGCTGGCAGATCGCCCGTCATCTTTCCGGCGAAAACAACGATGTGACGGTGGTTGATAACAACCCCGATCTTGTGGCGCGGGCGACGGAAACGCTCGATGTGCGCGGGGTGACGGGCTTTGCCTCTTACCCCGATGTGCTCGAACGTGCGGGCGCGCGTGATGCCGATATGATCGTGGCGGCGACCTATTCGGACGAGGTGAATATGGTCACCTGTCAGGTCGCGCATTCGGTCTTTGCGGTGCCGCGCAAGATCGCCCGGCTGCGCTCGCAAAGCTATCTCGACGTGATCTATTCGGATCTTTACCGGCAGGAACATCTGCCCATCGACGTGGTGATCAGCCCGGAACGCGAGGTGGCTTTGGCCGCTCTGCGCCGTCTGGCCGCGCCGTCGGCCTTTGAGGCGGAGATTTTCTTTGACGGCAAGGCGACGCTTCTGGGGATCCTGCTGGAAGAAGATTGCCCGGTTCTGAACACCCCGCTGCGTCAGCTCACCGATTTGTTTTCAACCCTGAAAACCATTGTGGTCGGGGTGCGGCGCGAGGGCACGCTGTTTGCGCCTGAGGCGGGCGACCAGCTGTTTGCGGGCGACCAGATCTATGTGATGTCCGACAGCAAGGATGTGAACCGCACGCTGGAGATTTTCGGCAAGCAGGTGCGGCGGCAGGATCGCGTGGTGATTCTGGGCGGCGGCAATGTGGGCCGGGCAGTGGCCGAGGCGCTGGAGCAACGTCATGAGCGAGTGCGCGCCAAGGTGATCGAGCTCAATCGCGATATTGCCGAACGCGCAGCGGATTCGCTGGAACGCACCGTGGTACTGCATGGCAATGGCATGGATATGGAGCTGCTGAAAGAAGCCGGGATCGCCCGCGCCGATGCCATTCTGGCGGTCACCGACGATGACAAGGTCAATATGCTCGCGTCGGTCCGGGCCAAGGCCGCGGGCTGCCCGCTGGCGATCTGTCTGGTCAATGATACTTCGCTGATCCCGCTAATGGAGCCGCTGGGGATTGATGCCCATATCAACCCGCGCGCCAGCACCGTCAGCTCGATCCTGCGCCATATCCGGCATGGCCGGGTGCGCGGGGTCTATTCCATCGGCGATGCCGAGGCCGAGGTGATCGAAGCGCAGGTGTTGTCGACCTCGCCGATTGCGGGGCGTGAGATCCGCGATATCGAGTTCCCCGAAGGCGTGCTGGTCGGCGCGGTGATGAAGGGGGGCAATGTGGTCAAACCGGTGGCCGGGACACGGATTGACGAAGGCGATGTGCTGGTGATCTTTACCCTCGCCGCCGACGTGCCCGAAGTCGAGCGCCTGTTTCAGGTCTCGATTGATTTCTTCTAGGGGGCGGGGCGATGTTTGCCTGGCTCACCCGTCTGCCGCTGGCGGTGACGCTGATCGGTCTTGGCGGGATCGCCATGCTGGTGCCCGCCGCCCATGCCACCGCTATAGGCGAGGCGCGGACGGCCGAGATTTTCTTTTTCTACAGCGGGCTGAACCTGCTGCTGGCGCTGTTCATCGGGATCGCGCTTGCCGGGCGCAAGCCGGGGGATGGCAATGAAAGCCATCTGCTGGGGCTGCTGGTGCTGTTTGTCGCGCAGCCCTTTCTGTTTGCCATGCCGTTCTATCAGGCGATCGGCAACACCACTTTTCTGAATGCCTATGCCGAGATGGTGTCGGATCTGACCACCACCGGTGCGACGATGTTTGATAACCCGACCCGGCTGAGCGCGCCGCTGCATAGCTGGCGAGCGATTGTCGGCTGGCTGGGCGGGCTGATCATTCTGGTCGGCGCGATTGCGGTGATGGCCCCAATGGCTCTGGGCGGGTTTGAGCTGCGTCGCAGGCCGCCGGTGGACGAGGTGATTGCGCGCGGCTTTGTGCAGATCACCGACAAGGCCAACCTGTCGCATCGGGTGCGGATGCATGCGGTGCGGCTGTTCCCGGCCTATACGGCCCTGACCCTGCTGCTTTGGGCGCTATGGCACACGCGATGTCGACCCTTTCAAACTCGGGCATTTCCCCCACCGGCGGGATGGCTGGCAGCGGTGCAGGCGGGCTGGGCGAGCTGCTGGTGGCGCCGTTTCTGATCGTCGCCATTTCCAGCCTGATCCTGACCCGAGATGCCACATCTGACCATCCGACAGACCGGCTGAAAGCCCTACGAGCCGATCCGGAAATCCGCCTTGGGCTGGCGCTGGTCACGCTGCTGCCGCTGTTTCTGTTCCTGCGCCATTTCTGGGGGGCCTATGAGATCGAAGGCGTCGATATGAGCCTGATCGACGGCATCGGGGCGCTGTGGGGCAGCTTGTTTACGGTGCTGTCTTTCCTGACCACCACCGGCTGGGAAAGCGCGGCCTGGGCCGATAGCCAAGGCTGGTCGGGGCTGCAAACCCCGGGGCTGATCCTGATCGGGCTGGCGCTGATCGGTGGCGGTGTGGCGACCACGGCGGGCGGGGCCAAGCTGCTGCGTGTCGTTGCGCTCTACAAGCACGGGGCGCGCGAGCTGGGGCGGCTGGTGCATCCGCATTCGGTTGCCGGGGCAGGAGGCGATGCCCGCCACATGCGTCGTCGCGGCGCCTATATGGCCTGGCTGTTTCTGATGCTGATGGCGCTGTCGCTGTCGCTCGGGATGCTGGGCTTTGCCCTGACCGGGGCAAGCTTTGACGATTCTCTGGTGCTGAGCGTCGCATCCCTGACCACAACCGGGCCGCTGGCAGGCCTCGCCGGGGCGCAGCCGATCAGCTATGGCGCGTTGTCTGACGGGGCGAAATACGTGCTGATCGCGGCGATGATCATCGGGCGGCTGGAGACTCTGGCGATTGTTGCGCTGTTCAATCCTGAACTCTGGCGGCGCTGAAAACACCGGAAATCCGCGCGGCTACGAGCCAGAGTCGACCCGCAGGCAAAAAAATTCTGGGGGTGGAAGTTTTCCTGAAGGCAGGCCATACTATTGGTGTTGTGTATATATTTTTCTGCCGAAGTTCGGCAGCACGAGACAATAAGGGCAACAAGCGATGGCTGCTGATAAACAAAACCTGCAAGACGCTTTTCTGAACCATGTGCGCAAAGCCAAGGTCCCGGTGACGATCTTTCTGATCAACGGCGTGAAACTGCAGGGCGTGATCTCTTGGTTCGATAATTTCTGCGTGCTGCTGAAGCGCGACGGGCAAAGCCAGCTCGTGTATAAACACGCAATCTCGACCATCATGCCGGCCCAACCGATTGACCTCTACGGTGGTGACGAGGGCTAAGCAGCCCCGTTTCTGTTGGCCTTGTGTAACGCGCCTGGCAGGGGCGCGTTCTTGAGTGTTTTCTACTTCCGGCGCTGCCACCTGTTGCCTTTGCAGCAGGAACGGCGCATGTGGATTTTATGAGCAACGATCCCACATCCCGCGAAACCATCGTGACCCGTGCCTGGGTGATCCATCCAGAGCTGACCTCTGACCGCGACCGCCGCGATCCCGGCCCGGCGCTGGAAGAGGCGGTGTCGCTTGCTGACGCGCTGCCTGATCTGGAAGTTGTGGGGCAGGAGGTTGTACGCCTGCCGAAAGCTCAGCCGGGGCAATTGTTCGGCTCTGGCAAGATCGAAGAGATCGCCGCCAGACTGGAAGCCAATGAAGTGGATCTGGTGCTGATCGACGGTCCGGTCACGCCGGTGCAGCAGCGCAATCTGGAAAAACGCTGGGATGTGAAAATTCTCGACCGCACCGGGCTGATCCTTGAGATTTTCTCGGATCGCGCCCGCACCCGTGAGGGCGTGTTGCAGGTGGAAATGGCCGCGCTCAGCTATCAGCGCACAAGGCTGGTGCGGGCCTGGACCCACCTGGAACGCCAGCGCGGCGGGCTTGGCTTTGTCGGCGGCCCCGGCGAAACCCAGATCGAGGCCGACCGGCGCGCGATTGACGAACAGCTCACCCGGCTGCGCAAACAGCTCGCCAAGGTGGTGAAAACCCGCGAGCTGCACCGCGCCGCCCGTGCCAAGGTGCCGTTTCCGGTGGTGGCGCTGGTGGGCTACACCAACGCGGGTAAATCGACCCTGTTCAACCGCATGACCGGCGCCAATGTGATGGCGAAAGATATGCTCTTTGCCACGCTCGACCCGACCATGCGCGGCGTTGTGCTGTCGAGCGGCCGCAAGGTGATCCTGTCCGATACGGTGGGCTTTATCTCTGAACTGCCCACGCAGCTTGTCGCCGCCTTCCGCGCCACGCTGGAAGAGGTGCTGGGCGCCGATGTGATTCTGCATGTGCGTGATATTTCCGCCGAAGGAACCGCTGAACAGGCTGAGGATGTCGAGAAGATTCTGGCCGAACTGGGCGTGGGTGAAGACGTGCCGATGATCGAGGTCTGGAACAAGACCGATCTGTTGCCAGATGACGAGCGCGCGGCGCGGGAAGTGGAAGCCGAACGCAACGCCCATGTAACCGCAATCTCAGCCCTGACCGGGGCCGGGGTCGACACCCTGACCGCGATGATCGAAGCGCAGCTTGCCGAAGACAGCACCGAAGACGCGATGCATCTGAGCTTTGCCGATGGCAAGGCGCGGGCCTGGTTGCACGAGGCGCATGTGGTGACCGAGGAAGTGCAGGACGAAAGCGGCTGGCAGATCACGGTAAGTTGGACAACGCGGCAAAAGGCGGAATTCCAGAAATTCGGACGATAGCGCCAAGGCGCGATCATACCAGCGCGCAGATTGGTGCGTTGGTCAGGCTGGCAGGCAGCAGGCGCTGACGCCTACTGCATCGGCAGCAGATGCGTGATCCCCACCGAGGCCGCGCGGGCGAGGTCGGGATCAAGGCTCATCGGAATATACTCGCCGCGCCGCCAGAGCTCGCCCAGATCGTCATAATGACGGCTCAGGAAATGCCCGGATTGCCCGGTCGCGGTGACAAAGAGCGAACTGTCGGGATCGGCGAAATCATAGACCCCGCGATAGCCCGGCCCGTGCACGTTTTCGAACGGGTTGGCCCCGGTGCCCGAGGTCAGCCCGCGATTGAGCGTATTATCCCCGCCTGAGGTCGATTGGCGGATATTCACGAACCATTTCAGCACCGGCACCTTGCCCAGCACCGCGTGATCATGGGTGGCCTGATGCTGATCGCCCCAGCGCAGCGCTTCGATATTGCCGCCGACATTTTCGCGGATCCAGAGCAGCGCGTCGTCCAGCGCCAGCCGGGCGATTTCCGAACAGGTTTCTTCGGGGGCCGACTGGATCACGTCGCACCATTTCCCGGCCCCGTCCACATTGCGAAAGACCCGTTCGATAAAGACCGGCTCGACATGGGTGAACTGGCTGGCAAGCGGCCCCAGATCGTCCTGGATCAGGCGTTTTTGCAAGGCCCGCATCCAGGCGGCATAGATCAGCGGCTCCGGCATATGCTCGTTCATCTCGCCATTCCAGTTGGCGAGCAGCTCCAGCGCTTGCTGGCGCTGACGTTCTGGCGTGCCATCGCGGGCGGGCTCGCCCGTATACCACAGATCGGCGCCGACCAGCGGCAACAGGTTGCGCGCGGTGATCGACACTTCATCAAGCTGCGCCTCGATAAAGCTTTCGCGGGTATGCACCTCGCGGTTCTGCATCAGCTTCTGCCAGCGCTGGATGCGTTGCGTATCGCCCCAATCCCAGCTCACATGCAGCGGGAAGGGGCGTTCCACCAGCTTGTTATTGGTATTGCCGACGATCCCGCCGCTGGGGTCGATGAATTCCGGATTGGCCTCATAGGCTTCGATCCCGAGCCAGAGATTTTCAGCCTTCCAGCCCGGCACCGGCATCCGCCCCTGAGTCATATTGGCGGCATCCCGCCGGGGCATCGCGCCGATGGTTTTCAGCGCTATATGATCATGATCGACCATGGTCAGGTTTTGCGAGGGGGCGACGAAATCCTTGCCTGCCGCCATGCCTTCTTCCACTGATTTCGCCTGCATCAGGTGAAAGCCTGCGGTCATCGAGCGGTCGCGGGCGGCGAGCAGGGTCCAGCCAAGGGCGGCGACATGGCCCGGGGGCGTGACATTGCCCAGCCCGTATTGATCGCCGGGCAGAACCGGGCCGTTATCGGTCCAGTGCAGCTGGATCGTCACCGGCGCCTGATCCTTGACCTTGATGATCGAGGGGCGGCTTTGCATCGGGGCAAAGCCTTCCGGGGTCAGCACTTCTTCCGGGTTTTCGGGGTTCAGCTTTTCGATGAACACGTCCTGATCGTCGAGATAGGAGGATGTCAGCCCCCAGCCGAAGCCTTCACTGCGGCCGAGCAGCAGCAGCGGCATACCGGGAATGGAGCCGCCGATCACGCCGCCCGATTGCAGCTCCAGCCGGGCCAGATACCAGATCCCGGGCGACGAGAAATCCAGATGCGGGTCATTGGCCAGCAATGTGCCCCCGGCGGCCGAGCGCGACGGCGCCGCGGCCCAGGCATTGGAAGCCCCACCAAAGCCCAGCTCTGCAACCGGCGACAGCGGGTCCTTCGGGGGCAGCGGGGCGAGGGCGG
>JARRIY010000194.1:0-4578 GCA_037379985.1 Maritimibacter sp. | reverse complement strand
GCCGTCGCGCTCAGATCGACCCCAAGCAGGCCAGTCATCGTGCCAGCAGATTGGGTCAGTGTCTCGGCGCTGACCGACAGCACACCAGAGGTCAGAAAATTCCCATCCAGCACAGCCGTGCCACGCGCGGTCAGATCAATGGCACTGCCCGCCTGAAGCACTGCGCCCGACAGTGTCGCATCGCCAGCGCCGATCGAAATGCTGTCGGTTGCCATCAGCTCGGCCTCATCTCCCAGCGTCATCGTCCCCGACAGGTTGATGCCAAGATCGGCGCCGCTATGCAGCGCCACCCTTTCACCAACAGAAAGCCCGGTGCCGTTGAAGGTGAGACCCGTGCCCCCGGTAAACGCGCTCGGTTCGATCAGCGGGGTTGCATCAATGGTGATCTGGCTTGCATCGAATTGTGCGTTGCCAGTGGCCAGCATCGTGGCCCCCGAGAAGCTCGCGTCACCCGTAATGTCGAAATGCAGATCGGCAACGGCGGCGTTGCCCTCGCCATCGGTAAGCCCGGCATAGGCAAGTGCGCCCATACCTGCTGCGAATTGCCCAGCGGTGACCGTGACATCGCCGTAAGACAGCATATTGCTGCCAGTACCGGCATCAAGAAGCCCGGCGGTGGCAATCTGAAGGAAGTTGCCCCCCATGACTGCTGCATCCGCGCCAAGCTCCATATCCTGCGCCGAAAGCAGCGCGTCTGTTCCGGCAACGACAACTGCGCCGGTATCCAATACAAGCTGGCCCGCCGCGTCGATGGTCAGCGCATTGTCGGTTTTGACAAAGGTCTCAACCTGGATGTCATCGGCGGTCGCTGTCACGTTGCCTGTCGATGCTGCCCGCCCAAAAACCAGTCGCCCGTCGGCGGTGATATGCATCCCCCCGGCACTGGCCGACATGGTCTGCGGGGCACGCACACCAGAGCCCGCCTCGGTCGAGTTGATAGTGATCGAGTTGGCATACATGCCACCAAGTGCGGTGGAATCGATTGCCAGATCGGGCGCCGTGCTGCCATCGGCAGCTTTGGCCGTTGCCTCGCCAGTGGCGTAAAGCACGTCGTTGCGCCCGGCGACCACCCGCACATTCTGCCCCTGAACCGCACCGCCAAAGCTGACTTTTCGCGCGATCAGATCGAACTGCGAAACCCCGGTTGCATCCGCTCCCAGCTCGCCGATTGCAATCGTGCCATCTTCCACACTGAACCCGGTCAGCACCCCGGCCGAAATCGAAGGCGCACCGGTGGTCAGAGCCACATGATCGGTATTGATAAAGCCGCAGCCATTGCAGGTGATCCCATAGGCATTCGCGACGATCACATCGGCAGTATTACCGGCAACCTCCATATAGCCATTCAGATCAGAGGCATTGGTTCCGGTGACTTCGTTCAGGATTACCGAGGCGCTGCCACCGGACACGGCCGAATTGCCCTGCACATAGCCTGCCAGGTTGGTCAGAACATAGTTCTGGTCGGCATTGTTGAGGATTAGCCCTTCGGTGCCGACATCGAACCGATCAAAGGTATTATGCGACAGGCCCTGGGTATTCGGCGTGTTCACCATCACCATCGGCGTGCCGTTGGCGGTGATCAAAACCGTTGCGCCGTTTGCCCCGCCATCCGTCACCACGGATTGCGCGTAGAGCGGCTGAACCACGATCTGCAATGCGACGGCGGCAGAGGATGTAAAGGCCACCACGCGTCTTAGAAATTCCTGAACCTTAATCATCGCACACCTGAATGCTAAAATGTGACCTCAAGAGAGAGTGCGGCCAGACCGCCGGGTTTTTGCAACCCGGAGGACACCGCTAAAACTTGTTGCCAGGACGCATCAAATGAGAGCGCCCCGCTGTTCAACTTCACACCAAACACCGACCCAACCGCCGATCCGCCCGTCGCACCAACTGCGGACTGGGCAAACACTTTGCCCAGATCCAGCCCGGCATAGACCGAGGGCGTTCCCAAAAATTCCGGCAATGCAGCATCAAACTGGTATTCCAACCCGTTGCGCCAGAACACACCGCTGCTGCCCGACGCCAGCGCAATTCGCGTTCCGCGCACAGTCGAAGCTCCGCCGATAGAAAACTGCTGGCTGCCATAAAGCCGGTCAGTTGAAACCTGACCGTTCATCGTAGATGTCCATGTCAGCTGCCCTGTCGGTACGTCGATGCCGTGGCTGTAGCTCGCTGAAAAACCGGCCAGAAGATATTGCGCATCCGGTTGGCCTGCGGCTTGTGCCGCGGCATCCTCAGCTCCGAGCAGTTTCAGCCCATGCTCGACAAACAACGAGCCTGAAAATGGCCCGTCCCAGATTGTGCGCTCATGGCTGAGCGTGGCCCTGAGTGAGGTCAGAACCCGGCTGGAGCTGTCAACCTGCACGCCCATGACCCGGTTGCGATTGGCAGCGCGGTCCAGATCCATCGAAAGATAGGTCTTTGACCCCTGATCGCGGCTGAGCAGGTATTTGGTGCCGAAGCTGAAGCTGGATGTATCGCCATCGGTCGGGATGTCGGATTGCGCCCCGGGAATAGTCAGGTGATAGGCCGATCCAGACCAGCCCGCATCAAAAGTGAACCGGCCATAGGGGATCGAAAGATCAACATTCGCGCTGCGCGAATAGTCGCCATTGCCGTTGCCCAGCTGCGGCGGTCGCAAGGTGGCGCTATGCGTCACCCCGAAAGACAGCGTTTCGTTCAACCCGAGCTGGTTGGTGACATCTCCGGACATGCCTAGAATCCAGTCACCGCTATCGGCGCTGCCATTATTATTAGCGCTAAAACGGAATTCTATCGGCTTGGCAGTTTCCGCCGAGACTTTCATGACCGAGTCGCCGGGCGTGGCGCCGGGATCAAACTCGAAAGACGCCTGCCAGCGCGGCATGGTTCGGATTTGATCCAGCCCCTGCTCAATTCGGCGAATATGCACCGGTTGGCCGATTTGGCCCGGAAAGATTTGCCGCATCCAGCGCCGACTTGCCTCGTCATCGCGCCCGTTCACGGTGACAGCGGCGAGGTGCCCCTCAACCACGTCGATGTCCAGCGACCCGTCAGCAAGGTTCTGCTCCGGCAGATAGGCGCGCGACAGAACATAGCCCGCATCGACATAGGCCAGCGTGATTTGCTCAAGGATCGCGTCGAAATCCTCCAGCCCAAGGCAACGCCCCTCATAGGGCGTCACCCAGCCCCGGCTTTCGGCGGGGGAAAACAGCGTCACACCGGACAGTTCAACCGAGTTGATCGGCAGGCAGGCCGCTTGAGCGGTCAGCGGCCAGAGTGCCAGACCAATCGTTGCCGAAAAAATGTGCCCCCACCGAACATCGTGTCGACGGGCCCCCAAACAGCCCATAGACATGCTCCTAGTTTGATGTGGTATCGGCGGCGTTTTGTTCCGCAAGCCGGGCATTTGTCCACTCACGCGATTGCGCCTGTGCTGCGGCGACATCCTCGACGCTCATCTGGGTTTCCAGATCATCGCGCAGTTTCTGCGCCTGCGCATGGCCCCGCACCGCCGCGAGATTGGCCCAGCTATAGGCCGCGATCAGATCGGGCTCTGCTTCGCCTTCCGGCGACATTGCCAGATTGGCGAGCTGGAACAGGCCCATGGCGTTGCCTTGATTGGCGGTTTCGGTGAACAGCGCGACCGCACGGTCTTTGTCTGCCGGCACCCCGTCGCCCGAGAGCAGCATGATCGCCAGCAGGTTTTTCGCCGCGATATTGCCCTGGCCGCCTGCAAGCTCCATAAGCTCTGCGGCTCGGGTCGGATCCTGCTCTCCACCCTTGCCGTCTTTCAGCAGCAGGGCGCAGTTCAGCTGGCCGTTCTGATCACCCAGATCCGCGGCCTTGCAAAACTGATCCTTCGCAGCGGCATAGTCTCGCAGCAGGGTCGTGCCTTCCAGATACATCAGCCCGAGGCGGTTCATCGCCTGAACCGAGCCGCGTTCCGCTCCGGCGGCATAGAGATTGGCCGCGCGGTTCAGATCCTTGTCGGTCCCGACGCCCAGCTCAAAAAGCCGACCGAGATAGAATGCTCCGTCGCCATCGCCTGCTTCATAGCTTGCCTGAAATTCGCTCGCAGCGGTTTGCGCGTCACCTGCATCCAGAGCCGTCAGCCCTGCCGTAACATCCGCAATGGCCCCGCTGGTAAAGGCTACAAGAAAAGTTGCGCCAAAAATGCCGGAAATAAGTGTTTGCCGCATGAATGCCCCCTTAAACGATTTGTTAATCACCCGCGCCCCGAGAGGTGATGCAAATTCTTCGGGATTTCAATACGAATATTTTAAATTTCCTCATTGTTTCCGATAGATGACACTATCCCTAGGGATAGAAGATCGGGCTGCACGAGGGCCATTTAGTCGCTTTTTCGTTGCATTTTGCGAAGCAAACTCGCCCCACCGGCCAAATTCCGCTTATCAGCCAATAACAAGCGCTGACGGGAACAGGCACGCTCCCTTCTGGCGGTGTCACGTTACTCTAAATACGAGACGCGCCATCGCAAACAAAGGTGACCGCAGAAATTCGGAGTGTCTAACGTTAGCACCTGTGGGACAGATCTGAGGTTTGGCATAAAGACAGAAACAGTCTGACTTCCCC
>JARRIY010000193.1:0-4588 GCA_037379985.1 Maritimibacter sp. | reverse complement strand
CTGATCCACGGTGTGAAAGGCGTCGACCTTGATGCCGAGGCCGAGCGTCTGGCTGATATGGTGCGCTTGCCCAAACAGTTTCTCACGCGCTACCCGCATGAATTGTCCGGTGGGCAAGCGCGTCGGGTCGGAGTGGCGCGCGCCCTTGCGCTGAACCCAAAACTGATCATCGCGGATGAGCCGACAGCTGGGCTTGATGTTTCCGTGCAGGGCGAAATTCTGAACCTGATGGCCGAACTTCAGGCCAAATACGGATTGAGCTATCTGGTGATCACGCACAATTTGCCGGTCATTCGCCATATCGCCGATAGGCTGGCGATCATGTATCTCGGCCGCATCGTCGAGGAAGGCCCGACAGATCAAGTCTTTGCCAATCCTCTTCATCCTTATACGCAGGCGCTGGTTGATGGTGTCCCCAAACCCGACCCCGATCACCGTCGCAAACGTGTTTCCATCACCGGTGAGGTGCCCAGCCTTTTGAACAGACCTCAAGGCTGCGATTTTGCCACCCGCTGTCCCTATGCGCGGGAAAGCTGCAGGAGCACCAAGCCTTCACATGTTCAGGCATCGGATGAACGCATCCATGCGTGCCTGTACCCCCTGACCTCGACATGACATCAACGGAGCTACAATGAGCTACGCGATCTATATCGGCCGTGACCACACACCTGACGGCATTGCCTGGCTTGCGGGCTATGGCGACGAGCCATCAAGCCATTGGCTGGAGGTTGTTCCACGCGGGACCTATGAAAGCGGCGCAACAGTTGAAGTGGGTGTGGGCGGCGATGCCGACATGCCCGGGCACCGGACACGCATGCCGGTCTCCGGTGATATCGCCCGCCATCTTCGCGTCAGCTACAGCTATTTCCGCGGTGTGCCTGCCCCCATCACCAATGGCGGCTTGAACGAACATGGCGTCGCGGTGCGTGATATCTGGTCGCCCTCACGCCCTGATCTTGTTGCCATGACACCGGAAGACCAGACCGGACCAAACTACTCCGATCTGGCGCGGTTGGTTCTGGAACGCTCGCGCACCGCCCGCGAAGGGGTGGAGGTGATTGCAGAGCTGATCGACAAGTACGGCTATTCCACCTATGGCGGCAATTGCCATATGATTGCCGACCCCGATGAAGCCTGGCTGATCATCGAATTTGCCGGGGGCCGTAAGCTTTGGGTGGCTGAAAAACTCGGCCCCTCCGATATTCGCGCTGCCCGTCCGGGATATATGGGGAAAATCACCGATACGACTGGTGAGAATTTCCTCTATCCGTCGCACTTTTTCGACACGGCGATTGAACAGGGCTGGTACGATCCGGCGCAAGGCCCCTTTGATGTGGATGCAATCTACGGCGAGGGCAAAGGCCCATATCCGGCCGTGTCCTGGATTGAGGAAGAAATGCGTATCCGTGCCGCAAGGCCGGAAAAAATTCGGCGTGAAGATGTGTTCTGGGCGATTTCCACCGATCGGCTCACCGGCGATGCGGCTGGCTATGGGCAGGCAGTGCCTTTGCTCCATCCCAGCCACGATGCCCTGCGCATGATGTGGCACGCTGCGGTTGGTCCCCTGGCCGCGCCCCTGACGCCGGTCTTCCTTGGCATGACAGGCGTACCGGATGAATACGCCCAGCATCGCTATCTGACCCAGGGTGAAGCCCACCGCTTTCTTGATCTTCGCAAGGAGAAAGAGAACCCCGATACCGTCTCCCATGTGGAGCAGGGGATCGAGGTGGCGGATAGCGCGGTCTATCAGTTCAAGCGTTTGATGCATCTGATCTTTCAGGACAACTCCCTCATGGGCGAGGTGTCGGACCATTGGCGCAGAATGGAAGCAGATCTGGCAGATGACCTTCCAAACGCATTGCGCAGTGCGGAGCTGTTGCTTGAAGCTGGCGAACCTGATCTCGCCGCCCGGCTGCTGACCAACGAAAGCCACCGCTGGCTCGATATCGGCCTCGAAGACTGCAATGCCATCGTAAGCTCAGCCCACACCCGCCTTCGCCGATCCGGAAGACTGAACCGAACCAAACGCCCCCATACGCCAGAACAAATCTGAAGGGGGCATGGTAAATTAAAAAAACTGGTGGCGCTCAAGTGTGAGTGCTCTGGGCTTGGTTAAGCAATGCCAGCATTGCCTGCCTCAGACTCTATTTGAGCTGAGTGTTGCGGTCGTCGCGCTGCAAACACAGCCTTGCCCGCGCAGTAGGAAGGATCCACCCAGCAGCACGCAACTCATCGCTGCATAGCGCGGGTTCTTCGACCTGCCTGTGTCAAAAGCACGCCTGCCGGGTCTCAATCACTGCGGAGCGTTATTGCCGGTTGTTCCTAGAAACACGTAGCCGATGCCGTGCACTGTCACGATCAGTCGGGGATCTTTTGGGTCTTCTTCGATCTTGGCCCGCAAACGTCCGACAAGCACATCCACGGACCGGTCATAGGGGTTCCATTCGCGGGAACTGAGGCGGTCGAGCAATTGATCGCGCTCCAGCACCTGGCCCGCGCGCTCGGTGAAATATGACAGCAGCTCGAACTCCCCGCGCGTCAGGTGAACATCGGTCCCATCCGCCGCAAACAACCGGCGTCCGCTGTTATCGAGGGTCCAACCGGCGAACTCAACGCGCGTGGGCTGGGCTGGCTTTGCCCCGGGCCTAGATTGCGCCCCGTATCGCCGCAGAATGTTGCTGGTGCGCACCAAGAGCTCGCGCAGGTTCACCGGCTTGTCGAGATAATCATCTGCCCCGATCTCAAGCGCGACGATGTGGTCAATATCATCCGTCCGGGCACTCACGACGATCACGGGCAGATCGGAGGCGCTGCGCAGCTCGCGCAGAAGCGTCAAGCCGTCCTTGCCCGGCAACCGCAGATCAAGAACGATCAGATCCACCCGGTGACGGGCCAGCGCACGCTCCATTTCCGTGCTGTCGCTGGCTCGGACCACCCGGTACCCTTCGACCTCGAAATACCCTCCCATGGTCTCCAGACTGGTCGGATCATCCTCAACGATGAGGATTGTTTTTGGTGCCAACATGGGCCGCTCTCCGATCTCATTTGCATCTTGTTTACATTTTATTACGCGCCGTTCAAGCGCGGTGGGAAAGGCGTTTACAGCGCATGGCTAATAAAAAAGGCGGAAATAGGAGGTCCGCCCATGATCCGTCGACTCTGGAAATTCTTTTGGTCACCAACTGCCATGTTCTCGTTGGGCTTGCTTTTGATCGTCGGCTTTGTCGCCGGCATCCTGTTCGGGAACGGGTTTCACTGGGCACTTTCAGCCACAAACACCGAAGAATTCTGCATTTCCTGCCATGAGATGCGCGACAACGTTTACGCGGAGTACACCGAAACGGTGCACTACTCGGGCGCTTCGGGCGTCGGCCCGGTCTGCGCAGATTGCCATGTGCCGAAAGCGTTCCTGCCGAAGATGATTCGCAAGGTGCAGGCCAGCAATGAGCTCTATAATCACTTCATCACCGGGGCCATCGATACGCCTGAGAAATTCGAGGAACACCGGGCCGAGCTGGCGCAGCGGGTCTGGGACACGATGAAGGCGACCGATTCACGCGAATGCCGCAGCTGTCACCGCGAAGAACGGTTCGACTATTCTCTGATGGACCCGAAAAACGCTGAGATCATGCGCACGGGGCTTGAGGCGGGCGATACCTGCATCGACTGCCACAAAGGCATCGCGCACCATCTGCCCGACCTCTCCGGCGGCTATCGCAAGGCCTATGACGGCCTGGTGAGCATGGCTGCTGATCAACAAGGAGCGGGCGACACGCTCTATCCGATCACGACCATCTCCTACTACCTTGATGCCGAGGCGGCAAAAGCTGGCTCCGACATGGCGGGCCAGGTGCTGGCCGGCACCACGCTGACCGTGCTCGACCGCAAAGGCGACGCCATCCACGCGCGGATTGACGGCTGGCAGCAAGACGGGGTTGACCGGATTATCTACGCTCTGCGCGGCCAACGGATCTTTGAAGCCACGTTGAAAAAGGAAACCGTCGACGCGATCACCCTCGTCGCCACCGAGACCGACCCCGATACGGATCTGGTCTGGCATCAGGTGAGCCTTGAGGTCTGGATCCAGCCCGGCGAGGTGGTCGACGATATCGAGGCAATCTGGTCGTATTCCTCCGAGATGTACTCTGCCACTTGCGCGGTCTGCCATTCGAAACCTGCCCCGGACCAGCACCTCGCCAACCAGTGGATCGGTGTGCTGAAATCGATGGAACGCTTCCACGCGCTCGACAAGGAACAAACCCGGCTCCTGCAAAAGTACCTGCAGCTTAACGCGAAAGACACCGGTGGGGCCGCGACTAATGGATGACCCACATCCCATCACCAATGCGGCCGGAGAGCTTCCGGCCGCCTTTGTCTACCGCTGGGTGGCCGGGCTGTTTCTTGCACCCTCGACTGCTGACGCCTTGGCCAGCTACCAAAGCGAAGAGGGGCAGAACCTTTTATCCGCACTGGCCGCCGTGCCAGCCATGGCCTCACCTGTGGCTGACCTGCGCGCGATGACGGTCCCGGGCCGCGATCTGACAGAAGCAGCCAGTCGCCTGGCCAGCGCCTATTCCGCGGCCTTCCT
>JARRIY010000192.1:0-4612 GCA_037379985.1 Maritimibacter sp. | reverse complement strand
GTGATGGATTACACCGAGGTGAACCCGGCTTTCGGCACGATGAAGGATCTGCAGGCAGCGATTGATGCCTGCCATGCACGCGGTATCTCGGTCTGCATCGACATGGTGCTGAACCACACCGCGAAAGAGCATGACTGGGCTGAGCGCGCGCGGGCAGGCGAAGCGCGGTATCGTGACTATTACCTGATGTTTGTCGATGACACGCTGCCGAAAGCCTATGAAACCACGCTGCTGGAGATTTTCCCTGAGCACGCGCCGGGCAATTTTACCCATTATGATGATATCGACCGCTGGGTCTGGACCACGTTTAACGAGCATCAATGGGATCTAAACTGGGCCAATCCGCAGGTTTTCCTCGAAATGGTCAAGGTGATGCTGCTGCTCGCCAACAAAGGCGTGGATGTGCTGCGCTTCGACGCGGTGGCCTTTATGTGGAAACGCATGGGTACACGCTGCCAGTCTGAACCGGAAGTGCATATGCTGCTCCACGCCCTGCGTGCCGCCAGCCGCATTGCCGCGCCCGGTGTGATTCATCTGGAAGAAGCCATCGTCAGTCCGGCCGAAATGCTGCCCTATCTGGGGCGCGGCGAACATGACGGCAAAGAGGGCAATCTGGCATATCACAACTCGCTGATGGTGCAATTCTGGTCAGCCCTTGCCGCGCGCGATACCGGGTTGATGACCCATGTTCTGCGCACGCATTTTCCTGAAAGCCTGAGCAACGCGACCTATGCAACCTATCTGCGCTGCCATGATGATATCGGCTGGGCGGTAACGGATGAGGATGCCGGTGCGGTGGGCGTATCGGGCTTTGGTCATCGGTCGTTTCTGTCGGATTTCTACGAGGGCAGTTTTCCGGGATCATTAGCAAAAGGGGCTCTGTTTCAGGTGAACCCGGAGACCGGCGACAAGCGGATCTCGGGTGCAACCGCCTCGCTCGCCGGGTTGGAACGGGCTGTTGAAGCCGGGGATGAGGCAGGGATTTCCCATGCCGTGCAACGCATCCTGATGGGACATGCGCTGATCGCCTCATACGGAGGGATTCCGCTGATCTATATGGGCGATGAAATCGCTCTGATGAATGACTATTCCTATGAAACAGAGCCTGATCATGCCCATGACAGCCGCTGGATTCACCGCCCGCGGATGGATTGGGCACGGGTAGCGGGCCTGAACGAAGGTGGCGCCGCGCCGGAAGATCAGGTGTTTGACGGCATTCGTCACATTCTGGCCCGCCGCGCTCTTGTGCCTGCTTTCCACGGTGCAGTGCCGACCGAAATTCTTGAGACCGGGCAAAAGGGTCTGTTTGCCTTTGTCCGCCGCGCGCCCACCAAGCCGGTGATTTGCGTGTTCAACTTCACCGAAAACTGGGCAGGCCTGCCCGCCAGTTGGTTCCGCGACCACGGCGTGCACGCGCTACGCGATCTGCTAAGCGGCGCTTTGGTCGAGGGCGATGATGGTAGGGTTGCCTTGCCGCCCTATGGGCGAATTTGGCTGGAATAGAGACTGGTTCGGCTCGCTCTGCCACGCGCCCGGTGCTAAAGCTGACGGGCACACAAGACAGGGGAAAGCCATGACCGCGCGCGCAAGCATATTCGACACCCGCCCTTGCGAGCTGGGCGAAGGGCCGCTCTGGCATCCCGAACGCAAGCAACTCTTCTGGTTCGATGTGCTCGGCCAACAGCTGCGCAGCCGTGTCGGGGATCAGGCGCTGACCTGGGATTTCGATGAAATTCATTCGGCAGCCGGTTGGATTGACCGCGATACATTGCTTCTGGCCTCGGAAACCGGTCTCTGGCGCTTTGATCTGGAAACCGGCACGCGCAGCCGCATTGTTGCGCTTGAAGTCGATAATCCGGCAACGCGGTCAAACGATGGCCGGGCGGATCCGATGGGCGGCTACTGGATCGGCACGATGGGCAAACAGGCCGAACCCGGGATGGGCAAGATCTATCGGTTTTATCGCGGCGAGCTGCGCTGCGTGGTCGACGGGCTGACCATTCCGAATGCGCTGTGTTTTTCCGGCGATGGGCGGTTGGGCTATTTCTCCGACACGCCCACGCATCGGGTCTATCGCCAGCGGCTCGATGCGGATGGCTGGCCCGAAGGCGAGCCCGAGCTGTTTCTCGATCTGTCGGAGCCGGGGCAATACCCCGATGGCGCGGTGGTGGATCGCGAAGATCACATCTGGATCGCGCTTTGGGGGTCGGGCTGCGTGACCCGCTATCGTCCGGATGCCAGCCTTGATCGGGTTGTCGAGGTTGGCGGGCTGCACAGCTCCTGCCCGGCCTTTGGCGGTGACGATATGACGACGCTTTTCGTCACCACAGCGCTGGAACACCTGATCGACCCCGATCCGGCGCAGGGGCTGGTCTATCGGGTGGAAACCGAAATCAAAGGTGGCGCTGAGCCAAAAGTGATTGCTTGACCCATCCGGTTACATCGCAACCGCGTTTTGGGTGCCGGGGTCAGGCGTTCGGCACGCCCTTGGCGCGGCGCTGGCGCTTTTGGGCGGCTATGCGGAACGGGGCGTTGGGCGCGCCGAAACCAGTATAGCCGGTGTCGCGCTGGACAATCTCGAAGAACAGCCCACCGGCAAAGACGCGGCTGTAGCACTGGAAGAAGGCCCCGCTCGCGTCGCGGTCATAGAGCACATTCACCGCCTGCATCCGCGCCAGCAGCCCCGGCGGGAAATCGAACCGCGCAGCAAGGTCGTCATAATAGTTCTGTGGCATCGGCAATGGCTCAAAGCCGCGCCCGGCCAGTTCCTCAAGCGTGGCGAAAATATCGTCTGTGGCCAGCGCCAGATGCTGCACCGAAGCGCCGAATGTCTCGGCAAGGAAGGCACCGGCAAGGGTACGGTGACTGTCAGCACCATTTAGGGTAATCCGCAGGGCGCCATCCGCCGAGGCCACCACCTGACTGCGCACCAGACCGTCGGGATCAAACACGTCGACCATGGGCGATTTCTCAACATCGAGCAGCGAGCTGTAGAACAGCGTCCAGCTCAGCATGTCGTCATAGCTCATGGTCTGGGCAAGGTGGTCGATGCGGGTGAGGCCAGCACCACGTACCGGCGCGGTGGCGGAAAACTCGCGGTTCCAGACCTCGCCAAGCCCGCTTTCCTCATCAATGAAATGCAGCACCGAGCCGGACAAGCCGCGGATCGCCGGGATGTCGAGCTCGCCCGGGCCGATTGGCTGCGAAAACACCTCGGCTCCCAGCGCGGTGGCGCGGGCCAGCGTGTCACCGGCGGAGGCCACCGATAGCCCCAGATCGCAAACGGTGGTGCCGCGCGCGTTCCAGGCGGTGGCGGCGTGGCCGGTGGTTTCCTCGTTCAGCACGATGCGGATATCGCCCTGCTGAAACAGCGTCACCTTCTTGGCGATATGGCGACCGGCATTCTCGAAGCCCAGCGCGCCGAGCAGGGTTTCCAGCGCTCGCGCCTCGTCGCCTCGGGTGGCAAACTCAACGAAAGCCACGCCGGTTGCAGGCACCCGTGGCGGCATCGGCGGCAGGTCGACCGCAAGCGTGGGCTCGGCACGGCGCACATCGTCCATCAGCGCAATCAGCGACCGGTAGCCATCCTGCGCCACCTGCCGAGTGGAGCCGCCACGAAACTGGTCGTTGAAAATCTCAAGGCTGATCGGCCCGGTATAGCCCGCGGCCATCACCGCACGCATGAAACCGGTCACATCAAGGTCGCCCTCGCCCGGCATGTTGCGGAAATGGCGCGACCAATAGAGCAGGTCCATGTCGATAGCCGGGGCGTCGGCAAGCTGGACGAAAAAAATCTTGTCGCCGGGGATGCGCCGGATGGTCTCAGGGTCGATCTTGCGGCCGAGCGTGTGGAAACTGTCGAGGATCAATCCGATATTATCATGCTCGGCCCGGCGCACCACTTCCCAGGCGTCGCGATGGTCGTTCACATGTTTGCCCCAGGCCAGCGCCTCAAACCCCACCCGCAGCCCGCGCTGGGCCGCCCGTTCGCCGAGCTCATGAAAATCATCCGCCATCCGGTCGATCCCGCCCAGCGCCGCCGGGTGGACCGAGGAGCAGACCAGTACCAGATCAGTGCCCAGTGCCTGCATCAGGTCGAACTTGCGCTCGGCCCGGTCAAACGCCTTGGCCCGGAGCGGCTCCGGCAGCCCTTCGAAATCGCGAAACGGTTGGAACAGGGTGATCTCGAGCCCATGATCGCGCACCATATTGCCCACGTCTTGCGGCGTGCCGTCGAAGGCGATGAAATCCTGCTCGAAAATCTCGATGCCCGAGAACCCCGCCGCAGCGATGGCCTCCAGCTTTTCGGTCAGGCTTCCGGAAATCGAAACGGTGGCGATGGAGGTTTTCATGGGTCTAGCCTTGATAGCCGAGCAGGCGCGGCAGGAAGAGCACGAAGTCGGGGACGAAGGTGATGATGCCCAGCGCCACCAGCAGTGCCACGATGAAAGGCAGGATTTCCCGCACCACCTTGCCCACCGGCTGGCCGGTGATGTTGGCGACGATGAACAAGAGCAGCCCGTAAGGCGGCGTGATCAGCCCGATCATCGCATTGACCACAGCGATCACGCCGAAATGCACCAGGTCGATGCCCATCGCCTGCACGGTGGGG
>JARRIY010000191.1:0-10738 GCA_037379985.1 Maritimibacter sp. | reverse complement strand
CAGCCGCCGAAACAGCCGCGCATCACCGTCACCGAAAACTTGATCATGTCCCAGGCCGGGATTTTTGCGTCGCCATAGGAGGGATGCGGCGCGCGGGCATAGGGCAGGCCGTAGACCAGATCCATTTCCGCCGAGCTGAGCGGGATCGGCGGCGCACTCAGCCACAGATCGCGGTCGCCATGGCGCTGAACCAGGGGCCGGGCGTTGCCGGGATTGCCCTCGCGATGCAGCACCCGCGAGGCGCGGGCATAGGCTTCACGGTCGCTCTCGACCTCGTCGAAGGAGGGCAGGCGGATCACGCAATCGCCGGGATTGCGGCTCGCGGCCTCGTCGGCGCTGTCCAGATCATCGGCGGGCAATTCGGTGAAATGCGCGGGCACGGGGTGGAACAGCGCCACGCCTCTGACATCTGCAAGCTCTTTGGGCGCCGCGCCTGCGGCAAGCCTGTTGGCCACCTCGACAACGGCGCGTTCGGCATTGCCATAAAGCAGCAGATCGGCCTTGGCATCGGCCAGGATCGAGCGCCGCACCTTGTCCGACCAGTAATCGTAATGGGCGATGCGGCGCAGCGAGGCTTCGATCCCGCCCAGCACCACCGGCACATCCTTGAAGGCCTCGCGGCAGCGCTGCGAATAGACCACCGTGCTGCGATCCGGCCGCTTGCCGCCTTCGCCCCCCGCCGTATAGGCATCGTCGCGGCGCAGTTTGCGATCCGAGGTATAGCGATTGACCATCGAATCCATATTGCCGCCGGTGACACCGAAAAACAGCTTGGGCCGCCCCAGCACGCGAAAGGGTTCTGCCGAGCGCCAGTCGGGTTGCGAGATGATGCCAACCCGGAAGCCCTGAGATTCCAGCAACCTACCAATGATCGCCATGCCGAAGCTCGGGTGATCCACATAGGCATCGCCGGTAACAAGGATGATGTCACAGGCATCCCAACCGAGCGCCGACATCTCGGCCTGGCTCATCGGCAGAAAAGGCGCTGCTTGTTCGCCACTGGACCTTTGGATCGGCTGTATCGTCATGGTTTTGGGGGATGTCCGTTTTCCAAACCTATAAGGCGGCCCTGACATGATTACAACTCGCGCGTGGTGGCCCGGGGCAGGGTCGTGATGAATTGAAGTCACTCTGAAACCGTGCAAAAATTTCTATTTTGCCATTCATAACAGGTCGCGTGTATTGTTCCTGCAAGACCGCAAGTTTCTGCACAAAAGGAAATGATTTGTGAATGAAATCAAACCACTTCCACGTCGGGGCCGGCCTCGGAAATTTGACCGCGACGAAGCTCTGCGACAGGCGATGGAAGTGTTCTGGACCAATGGCTATGACGGCACATCGGTCGCGCAGCTGGTCGAGGTGATGGGGATCGTATCGCCCAGTATTTACGCCGCATTCGGGTCGAAAGAGGAACTGTTTCGCGAGGCGGTCGAGCTTTATATCGAGGCCGAATTCGGACCGATCTGGGCGGCTCTCTACGATGTAGACGACCCGCGTGAAGCTTTGCTGAAAATGTTTTTTGCCTCGATTGATAAATTGGTTTCGGGCGGCACGCAGCGGGGCTGTCTGATCATGCTCGGCACCGGATTGCTCGGCGGCGGAGACCCCAAGGTGCGGGCGTTTTTGCAGCAGAAACGGGCCGAAGGGATTCCCAAGCTGGCGGACTGGCTGAAACAGGCCATGGCGGCAGGCCATTTGGCCCCAGACACCGATCCGGTGATGCTGGCGCGGGTGATCATGGCCTATTTCGGCGGGCTGAATATCGAAGCGGCTGACGGGGCCGACAATGCCAGCCTGAAACGCTCCGCCGAACTGTTCTGCGCGCGGATCATGGGGTGAGCTGAGATCTTATTCTGCACGATATCAATGAGTTGCGCGAACGCCTGTCATCCGTGATGGATCCCGTGGGCAATAGGCGAAAGGGGCCGGATTGCCCGGCCCCCTCACTCAATCGCTGGCAGCGCCTTCTTCGTCCTGCCGTTCATGCGGCATGCGGGTTTTGAACAGGCGGCCGACAAAGAGCGGCAGCACAAAGCCGGTGATGGCAACCAGCCAGAGGCCAATGGCCAGCGGCGAGCCCAGCAGGGTGGAATAATCGCCATTGGCGATGGTCACGGCGCGGCGCAGGTTGTTTTCCATCGTATTGCCCAAGAGCATCCCCAGAATGATCGGCACCAAGGGCACGTCGAGCTTACGCAGCACCCAGCCCATCACGCCGAAACCGATCATCACTTCCAGATCGAAGGTCGAGCCGGAAATGCCGTAGATCCCGACAAAGCTGACCATCGCCACAACCGGCATCAGAATGCGCGGCGGGATCAACAGGATGCGGGTGCACAGCCCGACCATGGGGATGTTCATTGCCAGCAGCATGAAATTGGCGATGAACAGCGCCGCGATCAGGCCCCAGACCACATCGGCATTGTTCTGAAACAACAGCGGGCCGGGGGTGATGTTGAGTGACAGAAGCACCGCCAGCAGCACCGCCGTGGTGCCGGAGCCGGGCACGCCAAGCGCCAGCATCGGCACCAGAGCGCCACCGGCAGCGCCGTTATTGCCCGCCTCGGGGGCGGCAACACCGCGCGGATCGCCTTTGCCGAATGTGCCCTCACGATCGACCAGCCGCTTTTCCATCGAATAGGCGAGGAAGGAGCCGAGCGAGGCACCGGCCCCGGGCAGAACCCCGGCGACAAAGCCCACCAGCGACGAGCGCAGCATGGAGGGCGTGCAGTATTTCAGCAGGCTCCAGGATGGGGTCAGACGGCCGATCTCGATCTTGTGGCCTTCCGCATCGGATTTGCCGTGCTTGTGTTCGAGGAACACAAAGACTTCCGACAGGGCGAAGAGGCCGACAATGGCGACAAGGAAATCAAGCCCGTCGTAAAGATGCACCTCGCCAAAGCTCAGCCGCGGCACCCCGGTTTGGGTATCCACCCCGACCACCGACAGGCCGAGGCCCAGCATCGCGGCAAACGCCGCTTTGGCTTGGTTAGACGAGGCGACGCCGCCCAGCGTGGCAAAGGCCAGCGCGAAGAGGGCGAAATATTCCGCCGGGCCAAAGAGCAGGGCGAATTTCACCAATTGCGGGGCCAGCAGGATCAGCCCCCAGGTGGCGATGAAAGCGCCGACGAAACTGGCAATGCCCGACAGGGCCAGCGCTTCGCCCGCGCGCCCGGCTTGTGCCATCGGGTGGCCGTCGAGGCAGGTCATCATCGCCGGTTCATCGCCGGGGATATTGAGCAGGATCGAGCTGATCCGCCCGCCATACATGGCGCCGTAATAGACCGAGGTCAGCAGGATCAGCGCCGGTGTGGGGCCAAGCCCCAAAGTGAAGGCCAACGGGATCAGGATTGCCACGCCGTTTGAGGGACCAAGCCCCGGCAGCGCGCCCATGATCGTACCCAGAAAGGTGCCCAGCAGGGCCAGCCACAGGTTTTGCATGGTCAGCGCGGTGCCGAACCCGTCAGCGAGAGAAGACATCAACTCCATGGCAGACCTCAGAAACCAAAGGGTCCGCGCGCCAGCGACAGACCGAGAATAAGATGAAAGATCACAGCCGCCATGACAGATAGGCGGCGGCCAGCATGGTGGAGATGACAAAGCCCAGCACATCCAGCAGCTCGGCATAAAGCAGCATGACCAGAACCGCCGCAGCGATCTCGGCCAGACGACCAAGGCGCGGCCAGTCCGGTTCGCTATCCGGCTTCAGCAGGATCGCCAGCGAGGCGAGCGCCAGCACGGCGGCAATGCCCAGTGGGAAGGTTTTCGGCCCCACCGCATCGGACAGAAAGCTTTCTTCGATTTGCAGCGTGGCCCAGGCGTAGAATACGGCCAGGGCGAGCCCGAAGGCTCCGAAAATACGGTCGCTCATGTGCTCCTCCCAAACAGGTGCTGTGGCAGCGAGGCCGCCGCCACAGCGATGCTTCTCAACCGAAGCTTATTTGATGATCCCGATATCTTTCGAGATTTGCTGGATCTGAGCCACCGAACCCGAAACGAAGTTTTCGAAATCAGCGCCTTGCAGATCGAGCGGGGCGAGGCCGTTATTCGCCATCACCTGTTTCCACTCATCCGACGCATAGAGCGTGGCAATTTTCTCGACCCAGGCGTTATAGGCGTCGTCGGACATGTTGCCCGGTGCATAGAAGCCGCGCCAGTTGGCACCGATGGCATCCACGCCTTGTTCCTTGGCGGTCGGGAAATCGGCGAAATCGCCCGGCAGACGATCCGGCGACAGCACCGCAAGGATGCGGATATCACCCGAGTCGACAAAGCCTTTGGCTTCGGAAATATCGCCGGTGAAGGCCTGAACCGAGCCAGCCAGAAGCTGCGTCACCGCTTCGCCGCCGCCATCAAAGGCGATGTATTTCACCGAACGCACATCGTCGATGCCATAGGCACTGGCAGCGATCAGCACTTTCAGATGGTCCCAGCCACCCACGGCCGAGCCACCGGCAACCGAAATGCTGGTCGGATCGGTTTTGATCTGGTCGAGCAGATCGGGCAGGGTTTGCAGCGGGCTGTCATCTGCCACGGCGATCACACCGTAATCGGCGCCGATTGCGGCGAGCCAGCGCACCTGATCCATGCTGTTGCCCGGATAGGCGCCCTGAGCCAGACGGGTGGCAGTGGCCGACGAGGCCGCGACGATCAGCTCGTCATCATCGCCGCGTTTGTTCACCACTTCCGCATAGGCCACACCACCGCCGCCACCGGCGAGGTTGGTAACCTGCATGGTCGAGTCGATCAGCCCGAGATCCTGCAGCGATTTGCCCACCTGACGGCAGGTGAAATCCCAGCCGCCGCCGGGATTGGCCGGGGCGATGCATTCCGACGCCATTGCGCCCGATGCAAGGGTCAGGCCTGCGACGGTAGCCGCCGCGCGAATGAAATTGATAGCCATAGTATCCTCCTCGTTAAGTTCGGCCCTTCATGGCGAGGCCGAAACATCCATTGGTCATAGGGGTTGAACCTGTCATAAACCTGTCACAGCCTGAGCCGGGGAGGAGAGGACCATGCGCGTGCTGCTGGTGGAGGATGCGGTTGATCTGGGCGAGGCGACGCAAAATCGCTTGTCGCGCAGTGGCTTCGCCTGCGATCTGGTGCCAACCGTGGCCGAGGCCCGCGCGCATCTGGACGTGCAGGATTATGATGCGATTGTGCTGGATATCAACCTGCCCGACGGCACCGGCACCGATCTGTTGGCCGAGCTGCGCCGGGCCGGGGCCAAGCTGCCAGTGCTGATGCTGACGGCGCAGTTTTCGGTGGATGACAAGCTGTCGGCCTTCAATCTGGGGGCGGATGATTATCTGGTAAAACCCTTTGATCATCGCGAGCTGGAGGCCCGGCTGCACGCCATGCACCGGCGCGACAAGGAAGATAAGGCCAGCGTGATCGAGCTGGGCAATCTGAGTTTCAACACCAGCGCCATGAGTGCCGCCATAGATGGTCAGCCGCTGAACATGACCCGGCGAGAGCTGGCGCTGCTGGGGCTGTTGGTGAAAAATCGCGGGCAGGTTCTGTCAAAAGAGCGGCTGCTTGATGGGATCTATTCATTTGACGATGCGGTGGTCGGAGTGAACGCGATTGAGCTTTACGTCGCCCGGCTGCGCAAACGGCTGGCGGGCAGCGATGTAACCATCCGCACCCTGCGCGGGCTGGGCTATCGGCTGGATCTGGATGAGTAAATCGCCCGTCATCGCCCCGACCATGTCGCTGACCGCGCGGCTGGTGGCCGGGTTTGCGGCGCTTCTGGCGGTGGTCGCGGTGCTCTTGGCCTTTGCGGCGCTGGCTTACGGTCGGGCGGCGGCGCGCGATGCCTTTGACCGGCTGCTGGTGGGCGCGGCCAATGACATTGCCCAATCCATCAGCATTATCGACGGGCGCCCGGTGGTGGATCTGCCGGTCTCGGCCTTTGAACTGCTCGGGCTGGCCGCCGATGACCGCATTGCCTATCAGCTACGTGGCCCGGATGGGGCGGTGCTGACCGGCTATGAAAACTTGCCGCTGCCGCAATCGCCTGCCGGGGATCAGGTGCTTTATGATGCCAGTTTCACCGGCGACCCGGCGCGGTTCATTCAGGTCACTCGGCGCTTTGCCGAGCGCAGCTTCTCCGGCAGCATCTATGTGGTGGTCGGGCAAACCAGCATGGCGCGCAATCAGCTCGCCTATAGCATCACCCGCAACGCGCTTGGCGGGCTCGCCCTTGGTGGGCTGGCAATGCTGGTGCTGGCGGTTTTCGTTGTGCGCCGCGCCCTGCACCCGCTTGACGAGCTGGCCCGCCGCCTGAGCCAGCGCGACCCGCAGGATCTGACCCCGCTTGATGCCGCCGTGCCACGCGAGGTTTATGGCGCGGTGCTGGCGATGAATGGTTTCATGGCGCGGCTGGAACGGCAGATCCGCACGATGAAACGGCTGATCTCGGATTCCGCCCATCAGTTGCGCACCCCCGTGGCGGCGCTGCGGGCGCAGGCTGATCTGGCGGTGCATGAAGACGACGCCACAAGGCAGATCGCGCTGGTCGGGCGGTTTCACGCGGGCACGGTGCGGCTCAGCCGCTTGCTGGATCAGATGCTCAGCCGCGCCATGGTGATCCATCGCGGCAGCACCGCGCGGCGCGAAGTGCTCGATCTGCGCGATGTGGCGCTGGATCTGTTCGAAGAGGAAAGCCTGCGCCTGATCGCGCCAGAGGCCGAGATGCGGTTGAAGATCGGTGAAAGCCCAATTCTGGTCGAGGCCGATCTGCTGTCGCTGCAGGAAGCAGCGAAAAACCTTGTCGGCAATGCGCTCAGCCATGGCCAGCCGCCGGTCACCATCGGGGCAGGGGCCACGGATGGCGAGGCGATGCTCTGGATCGAAGATGCCGGGCCCGGCCCCGCGCCGGAGGTCCGTTCGCATATGGGCGAGCGCTTCAATATGGGCACCGCCGCCACCGGCAGTTCCGGGCTGGGCATGTCCATCGCCGCAGCCGTGGCCGAAGCCTATGGCGGGCGGCTGGCAATGGAAACCCGGGCAGAAGGGTTTCGCATTTCTATCATCCTGCCGCTGCGGGAGGTCACATGATCCGGGTCATTCTCATCCTGGTTGCGCTTGTCACCGCGACGCCGCTCGCCGCACAGGAAGCCACAGCGCAGTTTGGCGCGGCCACCGCCAGCCATCGCATTACTCTGCGCACCACCACCGATGTCGCCATTCTGGCCCCGACGATTGAGGCCTTTCTGGCCGGGCGGCCCGATCTGGGGCTGGATTACGAACAATGGGGATCGAATGACCTTTACGATCTGAGCCAGCGCGATTGTGCTGCGGGCAAGCCCGGCGCGGATATCGTCATTAGCTCGGGCGTGCATCAGATGGTGAAGCTGGTGAATGACAATTGCGCCGCAAGCTGGCGCTCGCCCGCCACTGCCAGCCTGCCCCCGGGGCTGATCTGGCGCGATCAGATCTGGGGCGTGTCGCGTGAACCGGCGGTGCTGGTCTATAACCGCGATCTGGTGCCCGCAGGCGAGGTGCCAGAGACCCGGTTTGACCTGCTCGACCTGCTGCGCCCGAATGACTCGCCCTATGCCGGGCGGGTGGCGACCTATGATATTCAGGCCTCGGGGTTGGGATTTCTCTTTGCTTTCATGGATGCGCAGGAGGCCAGCACATTCGGCGCGCTGATGGAGGCCTTTGCCCGCTCCGGCGCGGTGGCAACCTGCTGTTCGGCCGAGATTATCGCGGGCGTGGCCAAGGGCGATTACCTCATCGCCTATAATGTGCTCGGCTCCTATGCCCGCAGCACGCAGGCGGAAAACCCCAATCTGGGCATCATCGAGCCGCAGGATTACACGCTGATCCTGTCGCGCGCAGCGATCCTGCCGGGGCCAAGCGCCGATCCCGATGCGGCGGCGCTGTTGGATTTCCTGCTTTCGCAACGCGGCCAGCAGGTGATGGCGCGCAAGCATCTTTGCCATGGACCGGATGACCTCTGCCAGCTTCCTGACCCGCTGGGAAAAAGCGTTTTCGCAATAGGCGGCGGCAGATCAACACAGGGCTTGCCGGTGCTTCCACCGCGCGGCTCAATCCCAGTGCCGAACTCCATGAAATCGCATGGTTTTGTCCGTTTCTGCTCGATATTCGGGCAGAATGGCAGGCATTTAACAGGTTTTTCACGCCTTGATGCGACAAACGATGGCTAAGCCGGCTTGGTTTCGTCGGATCGTTTTTTGTAAATGGGGAGCTGGAGCATGCGTTTCCTGAATAATATTAAGATATCGCGCAAACTGCCAGTAATCATGACGTTGCTCGTGCTGATCGCGGTCGGTGCGTCCATGGCAATTTCGATTGTAGATATGGGCAAGGCAAGCCGCTCAGACGCGACGGAACTGATGCAAACCCTTGCGTCCGAACGGGCAGGGGAGCTGCAAACCAGCTTTGATCTGAAAATTCGAGACCTGAACATTACCGCTGAGCGGAGCTCTACGGCCAAGGCGCTGGCGGGCTTTGCCTCGTCCTGGAGCATGTTTGGAGATGAAGCCGCCGCGAAGATCCTTGATCTTTATGTCGAGCAGAACCCGTTCCCGCCGGGGGAACGCCAGAAATTTGACAGCGCCGGCGATTTCTCGTTCTACACCAGCGCCCATGCGGCGGCGAACCCCGAGTTCCGCGCCACCATGGAGATGTTCCAATATTACGACGTCTTCCTGATCGATATGAGCGGCAATGTCGTCTACACGGTGTTCAAGGAAAGCGATTTTGCCGCCAATCTGAACAGCGGCGCGCTGAAAGGCAGCGGTCTGGCCAATCTTTACAACAAGGCGAAAGACCTGCCGGAAGGCGAGATTGCCTTTGAAGATTTCGCCCCCTATGGACCGAGCAATGGCGATCAGGCCGCCTTTATCGGCCGTCCGGTCTATGATGCCAAAGGCACAAAGATCGGCGTGCTGGCCTATCAGCTTGTCACCACGCATCTGACCGATATCACCAATGTCCCGGATGGTCTGGGTGAAAGTGGCGAAGCCTATGTGGTTGGTCCGGATTATCTGATGCGCACCGATTCCCGTTTTTCAGACGCGCCGACGGCAATGGCGCAAGAGGCGCGCAATGCCGGGGTCGAGGCTGCTCTGGCTGGCGAAGAAGGCGTGATGACCACAACCGGGCTTGATGGCAATGAGGTGCTCATGGCCTATCGCCCGCTGCGTGTTTTCGGGCAGAACTGGGCCATTATTGTCGAACGCGACACCGCCGAAATCTATGAAATGCTGAATGAAACCACCACGATCCTGATGATCAGCACGCTGGTCCTGCTTGGGGTGATCACCATTATCGGCTTCCTGTTCTCGCGCGCCATTTCCAAGCCGCTGTCAGATGTCAGTGAAACCATGCACAAGATCGCGGAGGGCGAGCTGTCGGTCCACGTTGCCAATACCAACCGCCGCGACGAAGTAGGGGATATTGCCAAGAGATTGGACGAATTCCGGCAGGCTCTGGTTCAGGCCGAACAGACCAATTTCGAAAGCCAGTTCCGCGGCGCGGCCTTCCAGGCCAGCAAATCAGCGATGATGATGGTCAATCGTGATATGGAAATCATCCATATGAACGAAGCCGTGCTGGAAATGCTGCGCAAATATGAAGATGCCTTTGCCGAGCATGTGCCGGGCTTCGATACCGACAAGGTGATGGGCAACAGCATGGACAGCTTCCATCCGGGGCCGCTGGCCGAACGGGTGCGCGGCGTGATGCAGGATCCGGCCAAGCTGCCTTATCGTGCGATGATTGCCATGGGCGATGTGCGGCTAGAGCTCACCATCTCGGCGGTCAATAACGAGAAGGGCGAGCATATCGGCTATGTGACCGAATGGCTCGATGTCTCCCAAACCTATATGAACAACGCCCTGCTCGGCGCTCTTGACGAAAATCAGGTCAAGGCCGAGTTCAGCCCGGATGGCACGTTTATCGACGCGAATGAGCTGTTCAAACGCGCGGTTGGTCATATGGAGCATTTCGCAAATGTCGCCGATATGTCGCCACAACTGGCCGCAGTGTTTGATCGCGTGCGCCATGGGGAAGCGGTCTATGATCTCTATACCTGCCCCTGCGCGCATGATGGCTCCGAGGTGAAGATCGATGGCGGCTTTGCCCCGGTGAAAGATCAGAAGGGCAACATCCTGCGGATCGTGCTGATCGGCAATGATGTGACCAAAGCTCAGGCCGATATCAAAGCGGCCGCGGCGGAGCGCGAGAAAATGCAGGCGGCGCAGGCCAAGGTCGTGACAGCCCTGCAGCAGGGGCTGGAACAGCTGGCGCTTGGCAATCTGACCGCGCAGATCGACGAGACCTTCGATGCGGAATACGAGCAGCTTCGCAACGACTACAATCAGGCGCTTGGCCGTCTGCTGGAGGCGATGCGCGGCGTGGTCGAAAACGCCGATCTGATCCAGGGCGAGGCTGCCGAGATCTCCAATGCCGCCGATGACCTGTCCTTGCGGACGGAAAAACAGGCGGCAACGCTGGAAGAAACCGCGTCGGCGATTGATGAGCTCACCTCCTCGGTGCAATCGGCCGCGGAAGGCGCGGCCCATGCTAATGAGCTAGTCGAAAACGCCCGCAAAAACGCTGAAGCCTCAGGCGAGGTGGTGCGCGAAGCGGTGAGCGCGATGGGCGAGATTGAAAACTCCTCGCAGCAGATCGGCAAGATCACCTCGGTGATCGACGATATCGCCTTCCAGACCAACCTTCTGGCCCTGAACGCGGGCGTCGA
>JARRIY010000190.1:0-6391 GCA_037379985.1 Maritimibacter sp. | reverse complement strand
CCCGGGCAACGGCATGCATGCGCATATTTCGCTGGTCGATAAGGACGGTAATAACGTCTTCGACGAAGGCGGCGACGAGCCGTCAGCGCTGCTGAAACAGGCCATCGCGGGCACGCTGCACACGATGGGCGATCTGCAGGCGATCTTTGCCCCGCATATGAACTCCTATCGGCGCTTCCAGCCCGGCTCCTTTGCCCCGCATGCGCCGGATTGGGGGCTGGATAACCGCTCGGCAGCGATCCGTGTGCCTGAAGTCGCGGGCCCCGGCGCGCGGCTGGAGCACCGGATTTCCGGCGCCGATGCCAACCCCTATCTGGTGCTGACGGCCATTCTTGGCGGCATGCTCTACGGGCTGGATCACCCGGATCTGGATCTGCCCCTGCCGCTGGATGACGAGGGCAGCAACCCACTTGATCTGTCTGCCCCACAAGCGCAGCACCGCCACAGTATAAGCGCCCCCCAGGTCGGGCGCGCCCCTTGGATCATAAGCACAACCGCATGAACCGCCTTTGGGAACCCCACGCTTATTCCGATGCCGCCCGGGCCGATTGCGCCTGGGGGCTTGATCAGGACTGGCCGCGCGCCGAGGGCGATATCCACACCGATATCGCCATTATCGGCGGCGGCTATACCGGGCTTTCGGCGGCGCTGCATCTGGCCGAAGCGGGCGAAGAGGTTACGCTGCTAGAGGCGAAATCCCCCGGCTGGGGCGCGTCGGGGCGCAATGGCGGGTTTTGCTGTCTTGGCGGCGCGATGATTTCAGAGCGCGGGCTGATCCGTCGCCACGGTGCTGATGAGCCTGATAACTGGTTCGCCGCTGAGAAAGCCGCCATCACCCTCGTTGCTGACCTGCTGGAACGCCATGGCATCAATGCCAGTCGCCATTCCGATGGCGAAGTAGTTCTGGCCCATAATCCCCGCGCGTTTCGCAGCTTTGGCGAAGAACAGCACTTTCTGACCCGGCAAGGCGTTGAGAGCGAGATCATCCCCGCCCCTGCCCTTACCGAACGCGGGCTGAGCGCAGGTGGGATGCATGGCGGGCTACATGTAAAGCTCGGTTTCGGCCTTGATCCCGGTGCCTATGTCGCCGGGCTGGCCCGCGCGGCCGCCCGGGTCGGGGCGGGTATCTTCGCCAATTCGCCGGTCATGGCGATCACGCCCGAAGGCGACGGGCACCGGCTCACTCTGCCCAGCGGCACGGTTCACGCCAAGCGGTTGCTGATCGCCACCAATGGTTATTCCTCGGAAGACGTGCCGCACTGGCTGGCCGGGCGCACCATGCCGATGCAATCAAGCGTCATCGTCACCCGCCCGCTCACCGCCGAAGAGCGCACTGCGCAGGGTTGGACCTCTGACCTCATGGCTTATGACAGCCGCAGCCTGCTGCACTATTTCCGGCTCATGCCCGATGGGCGGTTTCTATTTGGCATGCGCGGCGGGCTCAATGCCCGACCCGGCACCGAAGCCCGCATCCGCGCAAAAATCCGCGCCGATTTCAACGCCATGTTCCCGGACTGGTCGCATGTCGAGACACCGCATTTCTGGTCGGGTCTGGTCAACCTCTCGCGCAGCTTTACGCCCTATACCGGGCCGGTTCCGGGGATGAAAAATACCTGGACCTCAATGGCTTATCACGGCAACGGCGTGGCGATGGCCAGCTATGGCGGGGCCTTGGTGGCGGATCTCATGCGCGGGCGCGCCCCCACGCATCCCTACCCGGCCACGATGCAAACCCTGCCTGGCCGCTTCCCGTTGGGACGTCGCCGCCGGGTCTTGCTGGCTGCCGGTCTGCCGCTGAAGGCACTAAGCGATATGCTTTAATCTAGCCCGTCCAGCCTTTCTTGGCGATCTCGATCCGGGCTTCCATCATCGACATCTCTTTCATGATATCGCGCCGTTTGGTGCGGTCGCCGGTTTCCGCCAGCTCCTCGCGCAGCTTGCGCAGCTCGCGCGACAGCGAGACAAATTCCGGCTCTGCGTGGTTCTCGCGCATGATCCGGTTCAGCAGCGCGTTTTCCGGGTCGTCTTCACGCGGCAGCGGCTTGCCCGCGCCGGGCAGGTTGTCGAACTCCCCCGCAGCTTCCGCCGCACGGATGCGCGCGCTGATCAGGTCGATGAGTGGATGATCAGCCATTGCGTTCCAAAGCCTCTTTACGCCGTGCGATGGCCTCGGGTGTCAGCACATCGGCCGAGCGGTAATAGTCCGGATAGGCCCGCGCCCCCTCAGGCAAGGCCAGCCATGGCTGCTTGGTCGAGGTGAAAATATGCACATCCGGGGCCACATGGCTGGTATCGTCGAGCGTGCCCAGCCGCACAAAGGCCAGCGCCTGCCCGGCCCCGGCATAATGCGACCACAGAGCCACCTGACAGCTCGGGCAACGCAGCACCTCCTGCCCCTTGCCAGAGGCCGAGGGCAAAAGCACCGCCAGCGGTTTGCCTTTCACCAGCTCCAGCTTGCTGGTCTCGATCACCCCGTTCAGCGCAAAAGCCGTGCCGCTCTCGCGCTGGCACCATGTGCAATGGCAGGCATGGGTCACGAGCAGGCTGTCGGTCAGGCGATATTCCACCTCGCCACAGGCGCATCTACCGCTTTGCATGGGCACCTCCCTTTGCGGGTAGTTTCCCCCGACAGCCAAGAGTGGTCAATCCGCCAAACGCAAACGCGGGCCCCGAAGGGCCCGCGCTGATCTTGCTTGAAAGCAGGTGTTACTGGCTGATCCGACCTTGGATCGCCGGGGCAACTTCACCCATGCCTTCGATGTAATTCATCACATCGTTGGCCATCAGGTTGCCATTGCCTTTGTTCACCAGCACACGGCCGCCGCCCAGCGCGGTGTAGCCATCGCCACCGGCGAGCATGTAGTCGTTGACCGCAACTTTGTAGAGCTTGTCGAGGTCAAGCGGCTCGCCGCCAACCATCACGTCGCGCACCCGGCTACCGGCATCGGCAGAGGCATCAAAGGTGAAAGTCATGCCCGAAACCTGCGGGAAGCGGCCAGCGCCGTTTTCCACTTGGCTGACGCCATTTTCCAGCGCCGCCAGAACCTGGCTACCCGGGATCTCGGTCATCACGGTGACGTTGCCGAAGGGCAGTTCGGTCAGCACATCACGACGGGTCAGCGTCGCGCCCGCATCATAGGTGCGGTCGCCCCGGATGCCGCCGCCATTGGTGATGGCAATATCGGCGCCCACAGCAGCGCGCATGGCGTCGGTGATCAGGTTGCCCATCGAGGTTTCCTGGCTGCGCACCATGTTGCGGCGCGAATCCAGCTCGGTGGTCGAGGTGCCGATGGTCACCTCAAGGCTGGTGTCGAGCTGCGCATTGAACGCATCAACCATTTTCTGAGTTTCCGGATCCGGCGTCACCGTCGCGGTGTCGATGAAACGGAAGGCAGGCTCCCAGCTGACTTTGCGCGAGCCATCGTCTTTCACGTCGATGGATACGTTGAGGTCGATCGGCGACAGGAATTCACCGTCAATCGAGGTTTCCACATAGGCCGTCACCCCGTCATAGGCGGTGGCATAGGAGTGATCGTCGCCCGACATGATGACATCGAATTTGTGGCTGGCGATCAGCGCACGGTCATTCGACATATCGGTCTGCACCACACCGATGACCAGATCGGCACCTTCACCACGCGCGGCTTCGGCGGCTGCAACGGCGGTATCGACGGTGGGCAGGAATTTCAGATCGTCCGTGGTCGACACGACCGGCGAGGTATCCTGAGCCACCGGGATCAGGGCGATTTTCAGCCCTTCCATTTCTTTCCACATCACGCCGCCAACGCCTTCCAGCGCCGACCCATCAGCGTTGGTGATGTTGATCGCAGCCCAGGGGTAATTCGAGCCCTGCACTTTTTCGAGGAAGTTGGCCGGGCCGAAATCAAATTCGTGGTTGCCCGGAACGGCAATGTCAAAGGGCACCAGATTGGTCAGATCGATGGTGTTCTGACCTTTATCAAAGCCCGAAAGCAGCGAGGGCGAGAGCATATCGCCATCAAATACGTAAAGTGTGTTGGGGTTGGCTTCGCGCTCAGCGCGGGCCACCGCATTGAGCCGGGCAAAACCGCCACGGCCATGGGACGCATCGAACTGATAAACATCGCCGACACCCAGGATCGTGAGTTTCACATTCGTAGTTTCGGCAAGGGCCGGAGCCGCAAGACCGGCGCTCAGCACCAGTGCGCTCAGCGACGCGCCGAATAGATTTGTTTTTGTGGACATTGTGATCTCCTGTCAGGCTTAATCCGGTCATGTTCGTGTGCTTTGCGCCCTGAGTCAAAGGCGTTTTCAACCGTTTGATAAAAAGTCGCAATTCTTCGCCGGTTGCTCATATCTTTTGCACGTAACCCTTCTATGACGCAGATTTTCACACCGGCTTGACCTGTCGTCCGTGCCGGTGCAAATCGGGGGCATGTTGATCTACAAAATCCTGCGCGCCGCCGAATGGGCAGAGTTTGAACGCGATGGGCACACCCCCGGAGCCGCCATCGACCTCAGCGATGGTTTCATCCACTTTTCCACCGCCGAACAGGCCGCTGAAACCGCCGCGAAGCATTTCGCCGGCGAGGATGACCTGACGCTGGTGGCCGTGCCGGTAGACAGGCTCGGCACCTATCTGCGCTGGGAGCCTTCGCGCGGCGGGGCGCTGTTTCCGCATCTGTATCGCGAGCTGGATGCCACCGATGTGCTCTGGTCCAAAACCCTGCCGCTTGGCCCCGAAGGCCATGATTTCCCTGAGGATATGCAATGACGCCTTTTGAAAAGCTGGGCATGGTGGCGCTGCACCGTTTTTCCGGTGAAACCGCGCATCACCTGTCGCTGCAGGCGCTGAAATTCCACCTTGCCCCGCTGCCCGGCCTCTATAGCTCGCCGGTCCTGGCCACCACGCTCGCCGGGATGCATCTGCCCAATCCGCTGGGGCTGGCGGCGGGCTATGACAAAAACGCCGAAGTGGTCGATCAGCTTGCCCGCGCGGGCTTTGGTTTCATCGAGGCAGGTTCAATAACGAAGGTATGGACGCCGCCGCTGCAAGGCTCGCCGCGCGCAAGCGCCATGATGTGCCGGTGGGGCTGAACCTTGGCGCCAACAAAGACAGCGCCGACCGTGCGCAGGACTATGTGCAGGTGATGGAAAGCTGCGGGCGCCACGTGGATTTCGTCACCGTCAACGTCTCCTCGCCCAACACCGAAAAGCTGCGCGATCTGCAAGGCCCGGTGGCGCTGAAAGCACTGCTGGCGGGGGTGCTGGAAAAACGCGGCGAGATGGGGATCACCCTACCGGTTTTCCTGAAAATCGCCCCGGATCTCAGCCGCGATGAGATTGCCGATATCGCCGGTGTGGCGCGCGAGCTGGGGCTGGACGGGATCATCGCCACAAACACCACGCTTTCGCGTGAAGGTTTGAAAAGTGAAAATAAAGCCGAGGCTGGCGGGCTTTCTGGCGCGCCATTGTTCGAAAAGTCCACTCGCGTGCTCGCCCAGCTTTCCGCCGATCTGGACGGAGCCCTGCCGCTGATCGGCGTAGGCGGGATCGGAAATGCCGATCAGGCCTACGCAAAAATCCGCGCCGGGGCTTCGGCCCTGCAAATCTATTCCGCGCTGGTTTTCCAAGGCATGAGCCTTGTCGACGAGATCGTGCGCGGGCTGGAACAGCGCTTGATCCGCGATGGCTTTACCAACATATCAGAAGCCGTGGGAACAGGACGAGGAGATTGGTTATGAGCAAAGTCACGATCTGGCACAATCCGCGCTGCTCCAAGAGCCGTCAGACGCTGGCGCTGTTGGAGGAACAAGGTGTTACACCCGAGGTGCGCACTTATCTGGACGACGCCCCGACCGAGGACGAAATCCGCACCGCCCTCGCCGCACTGGGGTTGAAACCCATCGAGGCGATGCGCACCAAGGAAGCCGAGTTCAAAGAGCTGGGCCTGACCAAAGACAGCCCCGATGATGCGCTGATCGCCGCCATGGCGAGCACCCCGAAGCTGATAGAGCGCCCCGTGGTTTTTGCCAATGGCAAAGCCCGGCTTGGCCGCCCACCGGAATCGGTGCTGGAGATCCTCTAAGCCCCCACCGTGGCTTCCAGTGCCGGGTAGCGCGACCACAGGCTAAGCCCCCGCGCCACATAAGAAATCAGCAGCGCCGCCCAGAGCCCGTGATTTCCCAAAAGCGGCACCAGCGCCACCAGTGCCACGGCGTAGATCACGCCTGAAACCAGCATCATGTTGCGCATATCGGCAGACCGCGTGGCGCCGATAAACACCCCGTCGAGCATCCAGGCCGGGCCACCGATCAGCGGCGCTGCCACCATCCAGGGCAGGAACCGCCGCGCCTCTGCCCGCACATCCGGCGCGGTGGTCATCACATCGATGATCCAGCCGCCAAACACA
>JARRIY010000189.1:0-4766 GCA_037379985.1 Maritimibacter sp. | reverse complement strand
GTCGCGATCCTGATGCAGCCCCATGCGGGCGGAACCGCTGTAGTAGATGATCAGGCAGCATTCCGGCAGCTGCATCTCCGGCCGTAGCCTCTGCCAGACCCGAAGCGCCGCAGGTGGGATCGGCGGCCAGGCACTGCCGGAGGGGTGATGGTCGATATAGCGATAGCCTTTCCGATCAGAAAACCAACCATATTTGCCCGCCGAACTCATCCTGACCGACATCTGCTTGCCCCAGCGGGTCTCGGGTGAAAACAGCGGCGCATTGGCGATCGCGTCCCGAACTTGCTCCAGCAGCTCTGCCTGCTCGGCCGCATCCAAAAGCCCCCGATAAACCGGCGCTCCGGCCAGGATCAGGTCGGGCTTTGGTGGGATTGTGTTAACGGACATCGTCAGAACCCTGAAAACGAGTCATTTTTTGGCGTTTGGCTGGCTTCGTGCGGCTTGCAGCCCTCATTTGCCCTTCTTATATACGCCCAGACGCCGGTACGGAGCCACCGTAGCGGTAAAAAACTGGGATCGGGCGCAGGTGCTTTCCAAGGCCTCGCCCTTAACATCGCCAAGAGAGGATTTTGAGCATGGCCAAAGTCATCGGTATCGACCTGGGGACGACCAACTCCTGTGTTTCCATCATGGATGGCTCGCAGCCGCGGGTTATCGAAAATTCGGAAGGTGCGCGCACCACGCCGTCGATCGTCGCTTTCAAAGATGAAGAGCGTCTGGTCGGTCAGGCCGCCAAACGGCAGGCCGTCACCAACCCCGACAACACTGTGTTCGCAGTGAAACGCCTGATCGGTCGCCGCGTTGGCGATCCGGCTGTCGAAAAAGATAAAAAGCTGGTGCCCTATGCCATCGTGGATGGCGGCAATGGCGACGCCTGGGTTGAAGCCCTCGGCGAAAAATATTCGCCCAGCCAGATCTCGGCCTTCATCCTGCAAAAGATGAAAGAAACCGCCGAAGGTTATCTGGGTGAAGAGGTCACGCAGGCCGTTATCACCGTGCCCGCCTATTTCAACGACGCCCAACGTCAGGCCACCAAAGACGCCGGTAAAATTGCCGGTCTCGAAGTGCTGCGGATCATCAACGAACCGACCGCGGCCGCGCTGGCCTATGGGCTCGACAAAAAAGAAACCCGCACCATCGCGGTCTATGACCTTGGCGGCGGCACCTTCGATATCACCATCCTCGAAATCGACGATGGGTTGTTCGAAGTGAAGTCCACCAACGGCGACACCTTCCTGGGTGGTGAAGACTTCGACATGCGGATCGTGAGCTACCTCGCCGAGGAGTTCAAAAAAGAAAACAATGTCGATCTGACCAAAGACAAGATGGCGCTGCAACGGCTGAAAGAAGCCGCCGAGAAAGCCAAGATCGAGCTTTCCTCGTCGTCGCAAACCGAAATCAACCAGCCCTTCATCTCGATGGGCGCCGATGGCCAGCCGCTGCACATGGTGATGAAACTCACCCGTGCGAAACTGGAAAGCCTGGTCGGCGACCTGATCAAAAACTCGATGAAGCCTTGCCAGGCCGCGCTGAAAGATGCGGGTCTGTCGAAAGACGAGATTGACGAGATCATTCTGGTCGGCGGTATGACCCGGATGCCGAAGGTGATCGAAGAAGTTTCGAAATTCTTCGGCAAAGAGCCGCATAAAGGTGTGAACCCCGACGAAGTGGTCGCCATGGGCGCCGCCATTCAGGCCGGCGTGCTGCAAGGCGATGTGAAAGACGTGGTTCTGCTCGACGTGACCCCGCTGTCGCTGGGCATCGAAACGCTGGGCGGTGTCTTCACCCGCCTGATCGACCGCAACACCACGATCCCGACCAAGAAAAGCCAGATTTTCTCGACCGCCGAGGATAACCAGAACGCTGTGACGATCCGGGTGTTCCAGGGCGAGCGCGAAATGGCCGCCGACAACAAGATGCTCGGCCAGTTCAATCTGGAAGACATCCCGCCGGCACCGCGCGGTCTGCCGCAGATCGAAGTGACCTTCGACATCGACGCCAACGGTATCGTGTCGGTACAGGCCACCGATAAAGGCACTGGCAAAGAGCATCGGATCACCATCCAGGCTTCGGGCGGTCTGTCTGACGAAGACATCGAAAAGATGGTCAAAGACGCCGAAGAAAACGCCGATGCCGACAAGCAGCGTAAAGAGCTGGTGGAAGCCAAGAACCAGGCGGAAAGCCTCATCCACTCGACCGAGAAGTCGATGGAAGAGCATTCCGACAAGGTCGACCCGACCACCATCGAAGCCATCGAACTGGCGATCGCTGCCCTGAAAGACGAGCTGGAAAAAGATGATCCCGAAAAGATCAAATCGGGTATCCAGAACGTCACCGATGCGGCGATGAAACTGGGCGAAGCCATCTACAAAGCGCAGCAGGCCGATGAGGCCGGTGAAGCGCCGGAAGACGATGGCCCGGCTGGTGTTGACGACGATATCGTCGATGCCGATTTCGAAGACCTCGACGACAACAAGCGCTCGTAAGGCCGGTCACGGCTGACACCGGCCCACCGCGCGTGGGCCGGTGCACGCTTTCCCGGAGGGAAAACACATGTCGAAGCGCGATTATTACGAACTCCTGGGCATCGCCAAAGGTGCCTCTGCCGACGAGATCAAAAAGGCCTATCGCAAGAAGGCCAAAGAGCTTCACCCCGACCGTAATTCCGACAACCCGAATGCCGAAGCCCAGTTCAAGGAAGTGAACGAAGCTTATGATGTGCTGAAGGACGAGGATAAAAAGGCTGCCTATGACCGTTATGGTCATGCCGCTTTCGAAGGCGGCATGGGCGGTGGGCCGCGTCCGGGCGGCGGTGGCTTCCACGGTCAGGGCGATTTCGCCTCTGCCTTTTCCGATGTGTTCGACGATCTGTTCGGCGATTTCATGGGCGGCCAGCGTGGTGGCGGCGGCGGGCGGCGGGCGACCCGTGGCTCTGACCTGCGCTACAATCTGCGCGTGACGCTGGAAGAAGCCTTTAACGGGCTGCAGAAAACCATCAATGTGCCCACCTCGGTGGCCTGTGATGAATGCCATGGCACCGGCGCCGATGGTGGCGCTGAACCCACCACCTGCCCGACCTGTTCGGGCATGGGTAAGGTGCGTGCACAGCAGGGCTTTTTCACCGTCGAACGCACCTGCCCGACCTGTCATGGCATGGGTCAGATGATCAAGAACCCGTGCAAAAGCTGCCACGGTGCCGGACGGATCGAGAAAGACCGCTCGCTCAGCGTGAACATTCCGGCAGGTGTTGAAACCGGCACCCGCATTCGTCTGGCAGGCGAAGGCGAAGCCGGGCTGCGCGGCGGGCCTGCGGGCGATCTCTATATCTTCATCGAAGTCTCGCAACATGCGATCTTTGAACGTGAAGGGATCAACCTGCAATGCAACGTGCCGGTCAGCATGACCACAGCGGCGATGGGCGGCGATATCGAAGTGCCAACCATCGATGGCGGGCGGTCGCGGGTGAAGATTCCGGCTGGCAGCCAGTCGGGTCGTCAGATGCGCCTGCGCGGCAAAGGCATGCCTGCCCTGCGGGGCGGTGGCGCGGGCGATATGTATATCTCGCTCTCGGTCGAAACGCCGGTCAACCTGTCGTCGCGGCAAAAAGAGCTGCTGCGCGAGTTTGAAAAGCTCTCGGAAGAGAACAACCCGGAAAGCTCGAAGTTCTTTTCCAAGGTGAAAAGCTTCTGGGACGGGATGAAAGGGTAAGCCCCTACCCATCGCGAGATGCAATGATCAATGCGCGCGCCTTTTATTGGGCGCGCGCTTTTCATTTGGGGCATTGAGCCAAGAATTGCCGCTGCCTGAGCGCCGTTAACCTCTGGTTTACCATAAAGCGGCAAGCTCGGCTCATGACACATGCTGAGTCTCATTTTACCGATATGCCGCTGCCGCTCTTTGATCGAGAGACCGCGCGGCGCATTGTCGATCCTCCGCTGACCGCAAAAAGCCGCCAGCCCTCCTATATTGCCCATCACCGCGAGCGCTTGCGTGAACGGTTCATGCAGGGCGGGGCGGCGGCAATGCCCGATTACGAGCTGTTGGAAATGGTGCTGTTTCGCGCCATCCCGAGGCAGGATGTCAAACCGCTTGCCTATGCGCTGCTGGACAGGTTTGGCGATTTCAGCGCTGTGCTCTCCGCCCGACCTGAGCGGTTGCTGGAGGTTCGGGGCGTGGGCGATGCCGTGGTGCAGGAGCTGAAGCTGATCGAGGCCGCTGCCCAGCGCCTGTCGCGGACCCGGGTGATCGGGCGCAATGTCATTTCGTCCTGGGACGCGCTGATCGACTATTGCCGCAGCACCATCGCACATCGCGAGATCGAACAGTTTCATGTGCTATTTCTCGACAATCAGAACGCCCTGATCGCGGATGAGGAACAGGCGCGCGGTACGGTCAATCATGTGCCGGTCTATCCGCGCGAAGTGGCGCGCCGGGCGCTGGAGCTGAATGCCTCGGCCCTGATCCTTGTGCATAATCACCCCTCCGGTGATCCGACCCCGTCAGAAAGCGATATCATCATGACCGGGCGCGTGCGTCTGGCCGTCGAAGCGCTGGATATTGCCCTGCATGATCACCTGATCATCGGCCATTCGCAGGAGCTGAGCTTTCGCGAGGCCGGGTACCTGTAGGCAGGTGAAGCGGTAAGGCTATTGATCGGTCGCTGGCTCTGATGGCTCATCAGCGGCGGTGAGATCTGGCTGTTTCACCCAAATCTCAACCCGTCGGTTCAGCTCTCTGCCCTGCTCCGTATCATCGCAGGCCATGGG
>JARRIY010000188.1:0-5533 GCA_037379985.1 Maritimibacter sp. | reverse complement strand
GTTTCGATGTGACCAGCACATCCTCGACCATCACCCCAAAGACCCGGCGCAGCGCTTCGTGGCGGCGGCGATAGGCGTCGAGCCCGGGATATTTCGCGTCGACCTCGGCAAAGGCCGCGCCGACAATCGGCAGCTCGCAAATCTCTTCGGTGCTAAACAGCCCGGCCCGCAGCCCGTCCTGCAAATCATGGTTGTTATAGGCAATGTCATCGGCCAGCGCCGCCACCTGCGCTTCGCCGCCCGCATGGGTGTGAAGCTCCAGATCGTGGCGGGCGTTGTATTCGGCCAGCGCAAAGGGCAGATCGCCGGTGACCGGGCCGTTATGCTTGGCGATGCCTTCCAGCGTCTCCCATGTCAGGTTCAGCCCATCCCATTCGGCATAGTGACGTTCCAGCGAGGTGACGATCTTCAGCGCCTGCGCATTATGATCAAAGCCGCCATAGGGCCGCATCAACTCATCCAGCGCGTCCTCGCCGGTATGGCCGAAGGGGGTGTGGCCCAGATCATGGGCCAGCGCCACGGCTTCGGTCAGGTATTCGTTGAAGCCCAGCACGCCTGCAATGGTGCGCGCCACCTGCGCCACTTCGATGGAATGGGTCAGACGGGTGCGATAATAATCGCCCTCATGCTCGACAAAAACCTGGGTCTTGTGCTTCAGCCGCCGAAAGGCCGAGGCATGGATGATCCGGTCGCGATCGCGCTGAAACGGCGAGCGAAAGGCGCTTTCGCCTTCGTGCCCCAATCTCTTGTCGCCCTGTCCTGTCCCCCATATATTCCGAATTGCGACAGGATGAAACCGAGGCGGCTATGGAACTGAACCTTCCCCCAACTGTGACCGAACGCGCCTTTGCCCGGCTCGCCGAAATTGGCGCTGGTGACGGCGGCCAAGCGCTGCGTATTGCGGTTGAAGGCGGCGGCTGCTCGGGCTTTCAATACGAGATTTCGCTCGACGATCCCGCCGAGGGCGATCTGGTGCTGGCAAGCCCGGATGGCAAGGAACGGGTGGTGATCGACGAGGTCAGCCTGCCGTTTCTGACCGGGGCCAGCATCGACTTTACCGAAGAGCTGATTGGCGCGCGGTTTGTGATCAACAACCCCAATGCGTCCAGCACCTGCGGCTGTGGCACCTCGTTTTCGATGTAATCGGGGCTTGCCCGTCTGTCTGCATGAGTATTTGCGCCAAGCTGAAAGACCAGCCGCGCGAAAATGCTCAATGCCCGGTCGTTGTGGGCCGATCCCAGACCATGCCCGCCAGCCGCGCAAAGCCTGCATAATCTGAACGCGGGAAACTGATCCCGAGGCGCAGTTGCGGCAGATCGCAAATCGCTTGTGCCCCAAGCCGCCCCAGCCGGATGCGCCAGCTTTCCCGCAGCAGAGGTTCAGGGCTGGCAAAGCCGGTGCAGCTGAGAAGCGCCAGATTGGTCCCGCCTGCCGGATCCACCTCAGACGGGTATTGGATCAACCCGATCCCGGCCTCGCGGGCATTGTTGCCCAGCAGATGACAGGCCGCATGATCGGTCGGATGCCGCCACAGGCTTTCCTCGGCGGCAAAGCTTCCCTTGGTCAGATCAATCGCCCGGTCGTGCTCCAGCCCCACCTGAAGCGCGGTGTAATCGGCGGCATCATCCGGCCAGGGTGTTTCGGGCGATTCCGCAAAGAATTGAAGCCGAAGAAACACCATCTCGGCCACAGCAGTCTCGATAGATTCCGAGGCATAGAAAACGCCATCTACGCCCCCAGACTGACGAAAGCGCGATTCATATCCCCCGGCCAAGGCACAGCGGAACGGCGCGCTGAGGTCCACATCCAGCAGGTCGCATTCCTCAGGAATACGGGGCTTATCCTCGTCCAGAATCTCGTCCAGAAGCCGTTGCTCAGCGAAATCATCGACCAGTTTCAGGGTCGAGACCCGATGCTGCGCTTCGACAACCTGCCAGCCTTGCCCCTTCCATGGCGCCGCTTCAAACGAGAGCGCGGCGGGCGTCAAGATAGGTAACAACATCGGCTAATCCCGTTTGCGTGCAAATCGCTGCGCCCGGCGTGTTGCCAAGCATTGTGTTGGGGCGTCTCATCCAGATTCGGGCAACATGTTCCTCGCCGCCGACAATCGCATCGAGATTGCGAAACAGCCTGACCAGCAAAGCCGCATGGTGAAATGCCGGGCTGCCATCTTCCAGACAGATCGCGCCGCGTCTCAGGTCTTCAAACTCCGCCCCGCCCAGCCCAAGTACCGCGCCCAGCTCGTCATCCGACAGGCCCAGCCGTGCCGCCGCGCGCAGGCAGGCTTTGGTCAGGACCAGCCCGCGTGTTTCTGCGTTTCTGGAAAGCTCTGCTTGTTCTGACATGAGATCCCTTTCATTCCCTTCCTTAGCGCAAAACTCCTTACGAATGCTTATTCCCCGGGGGATTTGAAAGCTGACAAAAAGACTCAAACACGCCGCTGGATCGTGGCGGAATGTCGCAGGCAGGCGCTTGTCTTACCCGCGCTTGTCGCTAGATAGGGGGGAACGGAGAGCGCTATGACGAACAAAGACCCCCTTGTTATCTTTACCCCATCCGGCAAACGCGGCCATGTGGCCCCCGGCACCAAGGTTTTGGATGCGGCTCGCGAGTTTGGCGTAGACCTCGATTCGGTCTGCGGGCGGCGCGGGGTCTGTTCGAAATGTCAGGTCGCACCGAGCTTTGGCACCCATGCCAAACACGGGATCACCGTGAGCGAAGATGCGCTGTCGCCCTTCAACGCTGTCGAAGAACGCTATGACCGGGTGCGCGGGCTGAAAGCGGGCCGTCGGCTGGGCTGTCAGACCGAGATTTTCGGCGATGTGGTGATCGACGTGCCGCCAGAAAGCCAAGTGCATAAACAGGTGGTACGCAAACGCGCCGAAGCCCGGGCGATTGACCTCGATCCGGCGATCAAGCTGCATTACGCCGAGATCCCGCAGCCCGATATGCATCACCCCTCGGGCGATCTGGAGCGGCTGCTGGACGTGTTGAAAGCCGAGATGGGGCTAGAAAGCCTGCGTTTCGATTTCCACCTGATGCCGCAGCTGCAAAAGATCCTGCGCAAGGGCAAATGGGCGGTAACAGCGGCGGTGTCGCTGCAGGGCGAGCCCAGCGTCATCGCGCTCTGGCCGGAATTTCAGGACAAAGCCTATGGGCTGGCCGTCGATATCGGCTCGACCACCATTGCCGGGCATCTGGTCGATCTGGCCACGGGCGAAGTGGTGGCCTCCAATGGCCTCATGAACCCGCAGATCCGCTATGGCGAAGACGTAATGAGCCGCGTCAGTCATGCGATGATGAACCCGAACGGGGCTGATGAGCTGACCAATGCGGTGCGCGACGGGCTGAACGGGCTGATTGATGCGCTGATCGAAGAGGCTGATGTGAGCCGCGATACCGTGCTCGACAGCACTTTCGTGATGAACCCGGTCATGCATCACCTGTTCCTTGGTCTCGATCCCTTTGAGCTGGGTCAGGCGCCCTTTGCGCTCGCCACCGGCTCGGCGCAGAGCCTGATGGCCAGCGAACTGGGGCTGAACCTTGCCGCCGGGGCGCGCACCTATGTGCTGCCGCTGATCGCCGGGCATGTGGGGGCCGATGCCGCCGCCGTGGCGCTGTCGGAAGAGCCGCATAAATCCGATGATCTGGTGCTGGCTGTCGATGTCGGCACCAATGCCGAGATCCTGCTGGGCGACAAGACCGGCGTGCTCGCCTGTTCCTCGCCCACCGGCCCGGCCTTTGAAGGCGCGCAAATCTCGCAAGGCCAACGCGCCGCGCCCGGGGCGATTGAGCGGGTCGAAATTGATCCGGTGACGAAGGAGCCGCGCTTCAAGGTGATCGGCTCTGACCTCTGGTCGAATGATCCGGGCTTTCGGGACGCGATTGCGGGCACCGGCCTGACTGGCATCTGTGGCTCCGGCATCATCGAGGTCATGGCCGAAATGCGCATGGCCGGGATCGTCGATGCCAAAGGGCTGATCGGCACGGCCGAAGAGACCGGTACGCCGCGCTGCATCACCGAGGGCCGTACGCAAAGCTATCTGCTCTGGGATGGCGACGACACCACCCCGCGCATCACCGTGACCAATAACGACATCCGCGCCATTCAGATGGCCAAGGCGGCGCTTTATGCGGGCGCGCGGCTGCTGATGGACAAACGCGGGGTCGACAAGGTGGATCGCGTGGTGCTGGCCGGGGCCTTTGGCGCGCATATCTCGGCCAAACACGCGATGGTGCTGGGGATGATCCCCGATGTGCCGCTAGAGAAAGTGTCATCGGCGGGCAATGCCGCAGGCACCGGCGCGCGGATTGCGCTGTTGAACCGTGGCGCGCGGGGCGAGATCGAACATGTGGTGCGCGAGATCGAAAAGATCGAAACCGCCGTCGAGCCGCGCTTTCAGGAACATTTCGTCGCCGCCACCGCCCTGCCCAACTCTGCCGATCCGTTCCCCATCCTGCGCTCGATCGTTGATCTGCCGGATGTGACCTATAGCGGCGGGGCTGGGGAAAGCAGCGGACGGCGCAGGCGGCGGCGTTAGGCGGGGCCTGCCCGGGGCGCCTCCGACGCAACGTCTGCCTAGGCCTGCCCTGCGGGGCGGGCTATCGGCGGGGCCAGGAGGAGCCTTTATGGACACAGCATTTCTGACCCTTGCGCAATCGGCACTCACCGAACGGCTCAAGGACGCGTTTTTCGAAAAATCCGTGAGCCTCCGGATCAAGGATGTCGGCAATCTGCTGATCATCGGGTCTGAGGCAAGCATCTCGGATGCCCGCGCCGATTGCGCGGTGATCGCCGATCAGGAGACCTTCGAGAAAATCCTCGCAGGCACGCTTCACCCGATGAAAGCCGTGCTCTTCGGCAAGCTGAAAATCACCGGCGACGCCAAGACCGCGATGCAATTCGGCGCGCTCTTCGGCTGAGCCTCCCGAGGCGAGAGCAGCGCTGCGCTCATCCAGAACCTGCCGCAAAGTCGTCATTGCACCGCGCCCCCGCATACGGGTAATTAAGTCGCGACAAACTTAGATAAGAGGACTGAAGACATGGGTACGGGCTGGATTGCGGCCATCATCATCGGCGGTTTCGCCGGATGGATCGCTTCGACACTGATGAAAAGCAATACCGGGCTTTTGCTCAACATCGTGCTGGGCATTGTTGGCGCGGCGGTGGCAAGCTTCATCTTCGGGCTTCTCGGCATCAGCTTTGGCGGGATCGTCGGCAGTCTGGTGGCCGGCGTTATTGGCGCCAGCATCCTGATCGCAGCCGCGCGGGCCATCCGCTGATAGCCGGATCAATGGTGGCGCGAGACCTCTTGACGCCACGCGCCCGGACACGTATCTGAGCCGGGCAAAGCGGGTGTAGCTCAATGGTAGAGCAGCAGCTTCCCAAGCTGACGACGAGGGTTCGATTCCCTTCACCCGCTCCAAATCCCCCCCTGAGATTTGATGTGATCCGATCCGGCGGCTGAGTGGGCGCGATGCTTGTGATGTGCTGGCGTCAGCCTCCATGGCTTCAGGCACGCCAATACGCGAG
>JARRIY010000187.1:0-4811 GCA_037379985.1 Maritimibacter sp. | reverse complement strand
CTTGCGAGAGTCCGGAAACCGGGAGAAGGTATCATGGTTGGGACTGATGAAAACTACCGGACCGAAGGCCGAGCTTATGCCAGTTCCCCCCTCTTCAAGGTAACGAGATACACATTCGGAACACGTTTTTCGGTGAAAGCCGGGGCTATATGAAAGAATATGCCATCGTGCATAAAGTTAGTCATCCAGTGAATGGTCTGGATGATGTCAGGGTCCCTAGTAGGACGCCGAATGGAGAAGGAATTTACAGCGAGAAAACAGGAACAACAAGACGGTACGGAATAGATGGGGCTGCCTATGCGTATTCCATCGGTCGTGCATTGGAAAATAACGATAATTTTGTATGTGCCGCAGTGAGGTGCCAGCCATGAGAGTATACCTTAGATATGCAGCTCTGTGGTTTTCAAGCGTGTCCGTTCTGACTGGTTGTTCACAGGGTAAAACTCCGACTCTGGTCAAACAATTTGAGCGTTTCGCTGGCTCCGTTGTTGTAGAGAACGTCCATCAGATGGGACGACAATCTGTCGAGCTGAATTACACCGTAACCAACGTAACCGAAAAAGAAATTTGCGTTCCGCGTTTCGAAGGAACCGGTGGAGTAAAGCTGTTCAGAGAAGACAACGGAACTCGTGTGTACTTCAAATCGGACTACGAAGAAAACCATGTTGGGCAGGCGGCTGAACCTAGCATTCCGTCGGATGCGCTGAGGCCCGGCGAGCAACTCTCAAGGTCTGTGATTGTTCGTTATTCGGATCTCTGGCCGCAGGACGTTATGGGTTCTCATAAATTTACAGCCAAAGTGGGGTTTGCCATCGTGTTCTGTGATTACCTGCCTTCGAACCACATAATTTCAGGGTCTTTCAATTTTCGAGAGTCGACCAATGAAGTATACGGCAATAGCTTCCTGGCACTCTCAGGACCTACGGAGACTATCACTCTCGCGGAACATTGAGGGGAAGCTCGAAAATATACAAAGATGAGAGCTCGCCCCCATCGCTTTTATTTATCGCGCCATAGTCCCCACCTGCTCTCATCCGCCAATAGCGGCAAGACGGCGCGCCGTATATGGCGCCGTTTGCTCCAGACTAAAGCTTGTCGAGCCCACAGGCACGGCGAACGAAACCATCACGCTGTAGCTGGGCAGCTTGGTCGAGATTCGCAATTTCGGACAAGTTTTGGACGAGAGCGTCACCGCTTCTCCGCATTCCGATCTGCGACGGGCGAAAGGTGAAAGGTGAACCCAGTTCCATGTCCCGCGATGCGCAGGGCTCATGATCACCCGCCCACCATCTCCGCCCGCAGCCGCAGCCCTCGTCCGGGTTCGATCACCAGCCGCTGCCCCAACACACCACGCAGCACGCTTTTCACGATGAAGGGTTCTACCCCGAGGTCGACCAGGCGTGCTTCGGCCTCTTCAGGTTTATTGGTGTGCAGGGTCGAGAGCACCAGCCGCCCCACCAGCGCCGCCCGGCAGGCGATTTCAGCGGTCTCCTGATCGCGGATTTCACCCACCATGATCACATTCGGGTCGTGCCGCAGGAACGACCGCAAGGCGCGGGCGAAACTCATGCCGATCTCGTCGCGCACCGGACTGATCTCAAGTAATTGAAACGCGAGCGTTGTGGGTCCGCTTTGGGCTGGTAGCCGGAGATGAGGCCATAGCCGCCCTCGGTGGGAAACAGCTTGATCGGCAAGCGCAGGCCGGAGGTGGAGATCGAGCGCTGCAATTCGATGAGCGCGGCGGGGGCGAGCACAGAGCGATCGCGCGGCAGGGCCTCGGCGTCGATCTGGTCGGTGGGGATGAGCTGGATGGCGTCGGTCATCCGGGAAGGATGGCGCGGTTTCCCAGCCCCACCGGGCCGGGCCGTCAGGCCTGGTGGTTCGCCGCCACACTTCCTGCCCGCGCAGTCGCAGCCTGCTGTGAGCCCATGGTGTCGAATGCTGCGGTGTGCACGAAGCGGTGGAAACCGCACAACGCCGTCATTGTTCAAGAAAAGGCTGGGCAAAGCCACAATCAAAGCCGGTTTTGACAGGGCCTGCAGGTTCCAACAGCGCAGCCAGGTGCCGGAGACGAAAAGCAACCTCGACGCGGCGATGACATGTAGTTCTACCGCGAAATTCAACGGTTGAATCGATCTTTCGCGTTTCAACAGTCAACGCGCCTTCATGTTGCCAAGGTTTTCCACATTCCTGCCCATGGATAATGAGGATGAATTGATGAAGGCCGATCAAAAGAAACGATTCAGCAGAGGATTGATCTGGTTTCTGGTGCTGCTCGCGGTCGTGATCGCATTAGCCGCAGCCATGACGTCACCTGGTCCTGCGATAATACTTTATTATGGCACCGGGGGGCTGATCATTCCGATCCTGTGGCTTTTAATTGCCGCGCTGATCGTTATGGCGCTTCGACTGACGACCCTCGCCTTTCCCCGCGCTGGTCGGGCAATCACCGCAGTTGCGGCGATCATTGCTGCGGGCTATTTCGCCGCACCAGTGCTGAAAACGAAAATCCTTGCCGCCCGGTACGTGGCGCAGCTCGAGCAGGTTGAGCCCATATCTATCGACCCGGCGAGCATTTCCGGGATCGAGATGAACCAGATCGAGTCTCCTCCTATGCCCTACGTGAAAAACACGCCTGACCTGATCGACGATAATTGCAACATCAATTGTTTCGACCTGTTGCGCTTCGGTGGAGCTGACTGGGTCCGGTTGATCAGACCGGTGGGCTATCACCCAGTTGGGCTGGACGAGACTCCCAACCGGATGGTTTTTTCTTGGGTCGAAGCCGCAGAGTGTCGCAAGTTCCATCCGAGCTACCCTACTGGCGAGGGCTGCCTCGTTGTTCGCCGTGATACCGGCGCACAAGCTGACCTCACAGTGTCACAACGCGCCGAGAAGCCCAACAGTCGCTCGAGTGCCAACAATAGTGGAACCAGTTTCGGCCAAACCCATCTGCGCGTTACAGAGGCGCATGACGCCTCGGGCGCGCTGCTGTTCCGGCGTCAACAAATCATCTATGGCGCCAAAACCGCACGCATCTCACCGGAGATTGACGTTGCCTCCGATCTTTCGTCGTTGGGCTTTCCCATGTCGGACCGCTCAGGGTACTCGTGGTCGTGGCCATTGTCAGCTCCCGACGATGCTCTGGAACGCGCGGGCTTTCTGGTACTGGTGCGTAGCATGCTTGATGCTCACGAGGGTCCGTTCGGTGTCGGCGAAGAAAACCAGTTCGAGCGGTGGATTATCGCGAATTGGACATCGTTCCTCACACACGACGGGATCGAATCCGAACTGGAAAACGCGACATTGTGCCGGATCCTGGCCGAGCCGACTGCGTCAAAGGCCTCGAGGATTTCCGATCCGGAACAGCTTTCAGGCAGGCGAACTTGCCCTACGGAAGATTAGGATATCGGGCATTGGTGGCAGCGGCGAAGGGATAGCTCATGGCATCCACCAGCGTTGGTGGATACTAAGCCCTTCCATCCACTCCCGTTAGGGCCGGTTTCAGGGAGGTTGGGCGGGAAGTGTGCATTCGCTGCGACGGAGGCCAATGTCCGCTTTTTCCGGAAATCAGACGTGCGTATGGGGCTGCGTCAGGGGGCGCAGTGGCACGGGAGTGGTTGAGCGACTTCGGTCAGCTCTTCGCGCAGGCGTGAATCGCAGGGATATTCCGACCAGATCAAAAGAAACGCCTATTCGGTTGCCGTCCGCCTAATACCATCCGGGCGCGCAATCCAGTCGACGGGAACAAGCCCCCCTGCAGGGGCACGAAGCGGCCGAGGGCGAGACGCATTTGCGTCATAATACCCTGCGGTATTCACTTGGATTTCGGGTGCGTTTTGTGGGAATATCCGTGCCGATGGACCCATATAGCTCATTTCTGCAATTCGACACAGCCATGGTGCGCCCGCGCGAGCGGTTTGAGTTCTGGCGCAGTCTGCATCCTCAGGCAAAGCTTGATCCGCTGGAGCGGGAAGATGCCGCAGCCTTTGATGCGCGGATAGGCTATTTCGTCGGCGCCGATGGAATGATGTTCGGTCATGACGAGGTTCATGACAACTTCATCGCGAACTTCGCCCAGCCGCAGGGCGATTTTCTGATGTTCAGCTCCACGGTTGCAGGCACCGCGAATATCGAGGTGTCAGGCAGCGACGGTCTGCACGTTGCGGCAGGGTCGGCGCCGGTGGCGATTGATGTGTCGCGCCCGGTGCGGGTAACGTGCCACGGGTTTGACCAGCTGGTCCTGTTGGTGCCGCTGCCACTTTTGCGCCGCGAGCTTTGCTCGGATAAATGGCCGCCGAAAGCCGGGCTTTCCCCGATTGCAGCGCAGCGACTGACCCCCTTTCTGCTCGCCCAGATGCAGCAAATGGCGCAGATCGGTGCGTCGCTGAGTGCCCCCGAATTGCAGGCTGCCATGCAGGCGTTGAAAGCGCTGGTGATCGGGGTTCTGGAACAGGCCGAACCGGGTGAAATCACCCGCGCTGAGGGGCTGCCCGATGACAGTATCCATGTGGCCGCGCAGCAATATATCGCGCTGAATTTTGCCCGGACCGATCTGAGTGCAGAGCGGATTGCCATGGCTGTGGGCTGTTCGCGTGCCAAGCTTTTCCGGGTGTTTGAAGAGCATGGCGAAACCCTTGGCACGGTGATCAGGACCAAAAGGCTGGCCCTCGCCAAACAGCTTTTGCCCGCCGAACCGGACATGCCGGTGAAACTGGTGGCATCGAGTGCGGTAAGTCCGATCTTCATCCCGAGTCCTTCACGACCAAGAATATTTTCAGCCGGTACACGGCAATCACAAAGCCTGATCG
>JARRIY010000186.1:0-4832 GCA_037379985.1 Maritimibacter sp. | reverse complement strand
CCTCTTCGGTCGGCATTGGACCTTCCGTGTCGGGCTCCTGATGCTGACGGTTCTTGTAACGACGCTGATCCTGGCGCCCTCGGTCGTGCCCTACGATCCGGCTGCACAGAACCACTTGGCGCGGCTGTCGCCGCCGAGCACGGACCACTGGCTGGGCACAGACAATCTTGGCCGCGACACGTTCAGCCGGCTTTTGGTCGGCGGCCGGTTCACCGTCACCATCGCAATGATCACCGTGATCCTGGCCGGTGTCATCGGCACGCTGATTGGGGTCGTCGCAGGCCGGATCGGAGGGCTCTTCGAAGAGGTGACGATGCGTGTCATCGACCTGCTGATCTCCGTTCCGGACGTCGTCGTTGCGATCTTCCTCGTCGCCATATTTGGCCCTGGCTTTGCGACGCTGATCGCATCCCTCGCCGTGGTCGGGTGGACACCGTTTGCACGCCTTTCCCGCGGACTGACGCTGACAATAAACACGCAGGGATATGTCCGGGCGGCCGAGGTCCTCGGCTGCAGCCGCTCCTTCATCGTCTTTCGGCACGTCATCCCGAACATTATTCGGCCGGTCGCGGCGGTCACCTTCGTTCGCTTCGGGCACAACCTGATCATGGTCGGAGCACTGTCGTTCCTCGGACTTGGCGTCCAGCCGCCGGCACCCGATTGGGCGCTTATGCTGGCGGATGCCCAGCCCTATGTCGAGCGGCTGCCGATTCTAATGCTCGCACCGGGCCTTGCCATCTTCCTTGCCGCGCTCAGCGTCACCTGGATCGGGCACGGCCTGGGGATCGAGGCGAAAGAGAAAGGGTCGACCGATGAATAATCGCGCGGAAGCTTTGCTGCAAATCGAGGATCTCACTGTCACCTTTCCCGGCCAGCCCACGCCGGTGATCCAGGGCCTCAACTTGAAGCTCGATCGTGGAGAGGTGCTGGCGCTGGTCGGCGAATCCGGCTCGGGCAAGAGCATGACGGCCTTGTCACTGACGCGGCTGCTGCCGGCCGGAGGCGAGATCACCGGCGGACGCATACGCTTCGACGGCCAGGACGTGCTTTCTCTGTCGGATCGCCAGATGAACCGCATGCGCGGCGGACGCATGGCGATGCTGTTCCAGCAGCCGCAGGCAATGCTCGACCCGACATCGCGGGTCGGCACGCAGATCGCCGAGCCGTTGCGGATTCACCGCGGTCTCGGCCGGCGCGAAGCAATGGGGAGGGTGCCGGATCTGCTGAGCGAGGTGGGCATTCCCGATCCGGCAGTCCGCGCCCGCTGCTTCTCGCATGAGCTTTCCGGCGGAATGGCGCAACGCGTCATGATGGCCACTGCTCTCAGTGGCGAGCCGCAGATGCTGATCGCCGACGAACCGACCACGGCGCTGGACGTGACCGTCCAGGCGCAGATTCTGCGGCTCATCGACGAGGAAAGGCGCAAGCGCAATCTGGCGACTCTGTTGATCACGCACGACTTGGCCGTCGTTGCCGCGCTCGCTGATCGGGTGGCCGTGATGTATGCCGGACGAATTGTCGAGGAAGGACCTGCCAAGGCTGTCCTCGAAAATCCATCGCACCCCTACACACGCGCGCTGATGCGCTGTTCGCTGCTTGTGCCCGATCAGAGCGGAGAATTACTGTCGATCCCCGGTTCGGGGACAGACGCACGCGAAATGACCTGCGGGTGCCGTTTTCATCCGCGCTGCAGCGCGGCGGCGCAGCACAGCCGCGATGGCCGCTGCGCACGTTCGGAACCAGCGCTGGAGGCTAATCCCGATGGACACAGCACGCGCTGTTGGGCGTCCGAAACCGAAAAGGAGACAGCAGCATGAGTAGCCAAATGGCACCCTCATCGGTGGTTCCTGCGCCAAGAGTCGCTGCCGTGGGTCCGGTCGTTCGCCCCGCTCTCGTCGAGGTGGAAGATGTCGCAAAGTACTACGCTTTGGGCGGGTCACGCGTCGTCAAATCCGTCGACGGCGTCTCCTTCGCCATCGGACAGGGTGAGGTGTTGGGGCTTGTCGGTGAATCAGGCTGCGGCAAGAGCACCATTGCCCGCTTGCTGACGCGCCAGACTGCACCAACCGGGGGGCACATCAAAATCGCGGGCAGTCAGATTGACAACGTCAAGGGCAAGGAGCTGAAGCGACTGCGCCGGAAAGTCCAACTCGTCTTTCAGGATCCCCTGGGCGCGCTCGATCCGCGCATGCGTATCGGAGCGAGCATGGAAGAGCCGCTCGCACAGCACGGCGTCGGCACGAAGCAGGAGCGCCGGCAGAAAGTGGCGCGCATGCTCGAGGAAGTCGGCCTCGATGACAGCTTCTATGAACGCTACCCTAGGCAATGCTCGGGTGGGCAGTTGCAGCGTGTTGTCATCGGCCGGGCGCTTCTTCTGGAGCCTTCGTTCTTGATTTGCGATGAGCCGACCTCGGCGCTGGACGCCTCGATGCGCGCGCAGATCCTCAGCCTGCTGACCGATCTCAAGCGCATCCACGGGCTCAGTATGCTGATGATCTCCCACGACCTGAGGGTGGTGCGTCATATCTGCGACCGCATCGCTGTCATGTATCTGGGGCGGATCGTCGAGATCGCTGACCGCGACGCGCTGTTCGAGAACCCGCGCCATCCTTACACGCGCGCGCTGATCGCGGCATCCATGCTGGACCAGACCGGGCTCTACGCCCCCGATGTCCAACTGCAGGGCGATATGCCAAGCCCGCTCGACCCTCCGAAGGGGTGCCGTTTCCACACCCGTTGTTCCCACGCCGTATCGAAGTGCTCGCTGGCAGAGCCGGACATCGAAGTGACGAGCGCGACACATCAGGTGCGCTGCCATTTGTGGCGGGACCTACCTTCCGCGCCGCTGTTTCCGATGGGCTCGGAGCAGAACGGGAAGACCACGATCAAATAAAGAAGCCCAACCAAGAAAGTCCAACAGAACGAGGGAGTGTCATGAACTATCTAATCAAGACCACAGCAATGGCGGCAATGCTCGCAACAGCCTTTTCGACAAGTGCGCTCGCACAGGACGGCAAAACGCTGACCTATGCCGAGTTCGCAACGGTGGATGCCAATTGGCAGATGGCGAGCTCGGATTCCTATATTGCCAGCCGTGTCGGTTGTTACGAGACGCTGGTGCGTTTCAATTCAAAACAGGGTCTGGAACCGGAACTTGCGACCGCTTGGGAACAGGTCGAACCGAAGGTCTGGGACTTCACCCTGCGAAAGGGTGTCATGTTTCAGGACTGCACGCCGCTGACGGCTGCGGCCGCGGCTGGCGCATTGAACAATTTGCTGACCGCAGAAATGCCGTCCGGGGCCTTTTCGCCCAAAGTGATCGAATCCGTCGAGGCAATCGGCGAGGATGTGGTCCGCATTCACACCCTGAGCCCGCTGGAACTGCTTCCGGCACACCTCGTGGCACCGCCCACCTCGATCCTGTCGCCGGCCGCCTATGAGGGTGGGCAGGTCAATCCCATCGGTCACTGCACGGGTCCGTTCGAGATTGTTGACGTCAAGCCCAAGGAATATGTGTCGTTCAAGCGCAATGACAATTACTGGGGCGGCAAGCCTGCGCTTGAAGGCGGCCGAGCCCTTCTTATTCACGACTCCAACACCCGCGTGAACGTGATCCGCAGCGGCGAGGCCGATATCGCCTTCCTGATCCCCCCGTATAGCGTGGCGCAATTGCAGGGTAAGCCGGGCATCACGCTGGTTACGCAGAAAGCACCGCGCGTGACCGAGCTGCTGCTCAACAACATGAAAAAGCCGTTCGACGATATCCGCGTCCGTCAGGCCATCAAGGCCGCAATCGACAGCAATGCGATCGCAGCCAGTGTCTATGAGGGCCTGTCGCCGGCGACGGCTTCGCCCTTCGGCGCCGATGAGCCTTGGGCGCCGGAAGGCGTCGCGCCGAGCTACGATCCCGCGCAGGCGAAAGCGCTGCTGGCGGAGGCCGGTTTCCAGCCTGGTCAGTTGCAACTGGAGCTTCTTGTCTACAAGTCGCGTGCCGAACTGAAGGATGTTGGCGCCATTATTCAGGCGCAGCTCGGCGAGATTGGCATCAAGGTCACACTGCGCGTCGCGGAATATGCCGCAATCGAACCGGATATGACCTCTGGCACCTATGACATGGCGCTCATGTCGCGGGGCTATCTCATCGATGTCGCCGACCCTATCGGCTATCTCAGGGCTGATTATTCCTGCGACGGAAGCTTCAACATGTCGCACTACTGCTCCGAGGAATTCGACGGCCAACTCGACAAGGCATCCTCGCTCAGCGATCCGAATGCGCGCTACGAGATCTATGCGCAGCTTGCGAAACAAGTGTCTGATGAAGCAAACACTGTCTTTCTGGTCAACGAAACGCTGTTCGATGCGCGCAAAGACAACGTGGCAAACTTCGAGATGGATCCTCTCAATTTCCAACTCATGACCAAGGACGTTACGCTTCAGTAACTGAAGTGTTGAGATCGCTCGGAATCCTCATTCCGGGCGATCCTGACTTCCGGCGCGCCCCATAGACACGCTTTCAGTTGTGTCGGTGGGGAGCGCCTATTCGTTTGAAAGCGGGTGAAGAGGCCGACGTCGCGAAGCCGCCCACTTTGCTCTGACCCATGCTTGCTGGTGTTCTACTGGCCAGGTGGTAGGGCGGGGCATCCGCCAGCATCGCCCGATTGCTCCTCGCGCTTGCCGCCATGGACACGGCTTCACCCTTCGCCGGACCCCATATCCGGCCCGCGCTCGAACCTCGGTAGCAGCTTCCGCGGGCGCCAATCGTAAGCAATATCCACGCAGCCCACCCCTCGAAAAGTCGTCTCATGCCGACGCGCATGATGGGGTTCGTTGCC
>JARRIY010000185.1:0-8282 GCA_037379985.1 Maritimibacter sp. | reverse complement strand
ATCATACGAAAACTGCCACTGACCTATGATCAGGCCAATGGCAGCTTCGGGTAGGCGCAGGGACGTCAGGCCTACTGCTCGTCCTTACGGGCCAAACGCCGGTCCTCCTGCATTTCCAGCCACATCGCGTTGATTACGGCGAACATGGCGGCGACGGGAAGACCGAGAAGCCAGGCAAAATACCACATGATCTGTCCTTTCAATACGCGTTCTTGTTGGTGGAAATCTCGTCTTCCGTGACCTTGCCCCAGAGCACTTTGTAGACCCATGAGGTATAGGCGAGGATGAGCGGTGGAAATTACCCCGAAAATCGCCGCCGAAGACGACAGCCAGGTCACCCCTTGTGCTCCGCGCATCAGCGCCAGCGCGGTGATCAGCATTCCGCCAAGGCCAAGCGCCGGGGCAATCGCGATCCAGGGACGGCTGGTATAGGCTGCCATCCAGTTGCCGCCTTTGCTCACCTCGCTCAGGAGCGGGTTCGACGGGCCATCGGTGACGGCCGTGCCGACGAAGCTATAGGCGTCGATCCCGGCCCAGAGCCAAAGCCCGGCCAGCGCATAGGCAACCAGCGCCACCAGCGCCGCCCCGATCCCGGCCTTGCGGGCACGTTCGGCCACGGCGCCTTCGGTTTTCAGCCTCAGCCAGGTGGCCCCGTGCATGATCAGCATCGCCGCCGAGACCACCCCGGCCAGCAGGGCGAAGGGGTTGAGAAGTCCGGCGAATTTCCAGAAGACATTGCCTTCATAGACCGGCAGCAGATAGGGGGCCTCGCTGCCATCCGCGAGGTGGAACGGCACGCCTTGCAGCACATTGCCCACCGCCACACCAAAGATCAGCGCGGGCACGAAGCCACCGATGAACAGCGCCCAATCCCAGCCATTGCGCCAGGCTGCGCTATCGCGTTTTGAGCGGTATTTGAAGCCGACCGGGCGCAGGATCAAAGCCGCCAGCACCACGAACATCGCCAGATAGAAGCCCGAGAAGCTGAGCGCATAAAGCGGTGGCCAGGCCGCGAAAATCGCCCCGCCGCCGAGGATGAACCACACCTGGTTCCCCTCCCAGACCGGGCCGACCGTGTTGATCACCACGCGCCGTTCAGTATCGGTTTTGCCGACAAAGGGCAGCAGTGCTCCCACGCCCATATCGAACCCATCGGTCAGGGCAAAGCCAATCAGCAGCACACCGAGCAACAGCCACCAGATGACGCGCAGAATGTCGAATGTAATCAGGTCAGACAGGATCATGTGACTTACTCCGCCGGGGTTACAGCACTGGGGGCTTCATCGCCCGGTTTGCAGCGCAGCTGTTTTCTGTTGGCCTCCATCCAGGCCTCGGTTTCGGGAACGTCCATATAGGGGCCTTTGCGGATGTATTTCAGCATCAACCCCATCTCGATGACGAACAGCGTTGAATAGAACACCACAAACCCGGCCAGCGTCAGCCCGACCTCGGTGGCCGAAAGATGGCTGACCGACATCACGGTGGGTAGCACCCCATCAACCGTCCAGGGCTGGCGACCATATTCGGCAACAAACCAGCCAAGCTCTGCCGCGATCCACGGGGTGGGGATCATCCACACCGCCAGATGCAGAGACCAGCGCGGAAAGTTCATGCCTTTGAACGAGGCGCGGACGAAGAAATACAGCATCGTGCCGATGAAGGCGAAACCAAGCCCGACCATCAGCCGGAATGACCAGAAGATCGGCCATACGGCGGGCACGGTATCTTCTGCCGCCTTGGCGATCTGCTCATCCGTCGCCTGCATCGGGTCGTTGGTATAGGCCTTCAGCAGCAGCGCATAACCAAGGTTTTCTGAATGCTCTTCGAAACGGGCGGTCAGCTCCGGCGAGGCACTGCCTTTCGCCGCCTGAATCTGCGTCAGCGCATCATAGGCAAGTAGCCCATCGCGAATGCGTTCGGCATTGTGGTCAACCAGCTCGTCGATCCCCGGGATCTGCTCGGTCAGTGACCGGGTGCCAATCAGCCCCATCACCCAGGGAATGCGGACCGTGTATTTGGTTTCGCGCGCTGCCTGATCGGGCAGACCGACAAGGTTAAAGGCGGCGGGGGCCGGTTCGGTTTCCCACATGCCCTCGATCGCGGCCATTTTCATTTTCTGGTTTTCAGAAATGTCATAGCCGGATTCATCGCCCAGCGTGACCACCGACAGCGCCGAGGCAAGGCCGAAAGCGGCGGCCAGCGTCAGCGACCGGCGGGCAAGCTCGACATGCCGGTCTCGCAGCAGGAACCACGCCGATACGCCGATCACGAAAACCGACGCGGTGACATAGCCCGCCGAAACGGTATGCACGAATTTCGCCTGCGCGACGGTGTTGAACAGCACCTCGAAAAACGAGGTCATTTCCATCCGCATCGTCACCGGGTTGAATTCTGCCCCCACCGGATGCTGCATCCAGCCATTGGCAATCAGGATCCACAGCGCCGAGAAGTTCGATCCGATGGCGACCAGCCAGCCGATGATCATATGAGCGCGTGCGGTCAGCTTGTCCCAACCAAAGAACCAAAGGCCGACGAAGGTGGCCTCCATGAAAAACGCCATCAGCCCTTCAATGGCCAGCGGCGCGCCGAAGATGTCGCCGACATAGTGGCTGTAATAGCTCCAGTTCATACCGAATTGGAATTCCATCGTAATCCCGGTGGCGACACCGAGCACGAAGTTGATCCCGAACAGCGTTCCCCAGAATTTGGTCATCTGCCGCCAGATCGGGCGACCGGTCATCACAAAGACCGTTTCCATCGTCGCGACCAGAACCGACAGGCCTAGTGTGAGTGGTACAAAAAGGAAGTGAAACATCGCCGTCGCGGCAAATTGCAGACGCGACAGCTCGACAAGGCCGAACTCCATAACATGCTCCTATTCTTTACTCCGTCAGCTCATGGCTACCCGGAAGCAATGCGTTTGATTAAACCCTATTCGCAGATGTAACTTTTGCGAAAGGGGTATACAGCCTCCTGTGGCCATCCGTCACAGTCAGGCCCGGCAAAGCCCAATTTTTTCTGGGGGAAGGGTCATGAACCGTCACATCGCACGATGCTCAGGCAAGACTGGCCGGTGGAAATTGTCAAGTCAACAGCGCGTGTTGGCTCCCTGCGGCAGCGCGTCGCTGCGCCTTGTCCTGCCCAGATTTCTCGCCTAGCTGTGATCGGTATTCGCGCGACAGAAGAGACCAGCAAGGTGACAGACACCGCCCTTTCCACCGGCATCAGCCCACCTGCGGCGCCTCCACGCGGAGCGCTGTTCCTGGGCGTTGTGGCCGGGCTGGTCTGGCCCCTGCAAGCCTGGCTGATCGCCTCGGTCGTGGCCGCGCTTGTTGAAGGGCGCGCGCCCTGGCCCGCACTTTGGATCGCGATTCCCGGCGTGGCTCTGGCCGGGCTGATGGGCGAATTAGCCCGGGTTCTGGCACAGCGGGCCTTGCAGGCCGATGCCGAAGCGCAGGGGCTGGAGCTGCGCCGGACCCTGATCAATCACGAGCTGCGCCGCGCCCCCGGCGGGGCACGCGAAGATGCGGCCGTGGCCGCCAGCCTGATTGCCGAACGGCTCGACCTGATCACGCTGGCCCGGCAGCGCCTGCCGCTGGCCATGTGGCGGGCACGGATCCTGCCCGTGGTGATCTTTGGGCTGGTGCTCACGCAATCCTGGCTGGCTGCGCTGGTTCTGATCACCACCGCACCGCTGATCCCACTGTTTCAGGCGCTGGTGGGCTGGGCCGCGCAGGACGCAAGCTCGCGCCATTTGGTCGAAGCCGGAGCGCTGAATGCGGCGCTGATCGACCGGCTTGCGGCGCTGGAAGATATTCGCCTGCTTGGCGCCACATCCCGGGCCGAAGCGCAGCTTCAAACGCGTTCGCACAACCTTGCTGCTCGGGCAATGAAAGTGCTGCGCATCGCGTTCCTGTCCTCCACCGTATTGGAGCTTTTCTCGATGCTGGGCATCGCGCTGATCGCGGTGCTGACCGGTTTCACCCTGCTGGGCGTCATCACATTCGGCGGCTGGCATGGCGGGCTGACGCCCTTTGCCGGGATCTGGATTCTGCTGCTGACCCCGGATTTTTACCAGCCATTACGTGACCTTGCACAAGTCTGGCATGATCGCGCCTCTGGCGCCGCAGCTGAAGGCGAGCTGCACGGGCGCGATGGTGGCCCGGATATTCTGGGGGTTGGAGCACCCGCCACGCCGCTGCCCTCTGGCGCGTTGCGCTGGTCGGGGCTGGTCACAGAACAGGCCGGGGCTTTGCCCGATGGGGCCTGTACCCCCGGCGCGTTGGTGGTTCTGCAAGGGCCATCCGGCGCGGGCAAATCCACTTTGCTGGCGCTCTTGGCTGGGCTCACACGGCCCGAGGCGGGCGAGGTTTGGCTGGGCGAAACCCGGCTGAGCGACGAAACCGCCGATGCCCTGCGGATGCAGATCGGCTGGGTGCCGCAGCTGCCACGCTTTTCCGCCCCCCGTCTTGAGGCGCTGTTCGGCCCTGAGGCGCGTGAAGACGAGATCATGCAGATGCTCACCGGTTTGGGCCTTGGCCCGCTGATCGCGCAGCTTCCCGGCGGGCTTGCCGCTGCGATTGGCGAGGTGGGCGAAGGCGTGTCGGGCGGCGAAGCGCGGCGCATCCTTCTGGCCCGCGCGCTCATGGCCCGCCCCGCCGTGTTGCTCGCCGATGAGCCCACCTCCGATCTCGACGAAGCCACCGGGGCGGCGGTGATCGCTGCCCTGAAAGCTCTTGCCGATGCGGGCAGCGGGCTGGTGGTGGCGAGCCATGATGCAAGGCTGATCGCGGCGGCAGACCGGGTGATCACAGTGGGACAGAATGGTGACGCGGAGGGTTTGTCATGAAATCGACACTCCGCCTCAGCCGCCGGATCTGGCACGAGGCCCGCGCCCTGTCGGGCTGGTTCGTCACCGCCACAGCCGCCGCCGGGCTGGCCGGGATCGGCATTGCCTTCGATGTGTTCGCCCCGTCGGCGGGCATCCGGGCGCTCGCCTTCACCCGGACCGCCGCGCGCTATGGCGAACGGCTGACCGGCCATCAGGCGGCCCTGTCCGGGCTGGCACGATTGCGGGTCGCGCTGTTTCGGGCCGAAGCCTCCGCCGCACCAAATCCCAAAGCCCGGGTGGCCGACAGGCTCGCCCTGCTGTCCGCCGATATTGATGCGGTTGAAGGGCTGACGGTGCGCGCCGTTCTGCCGCTGCTGGCAGGCGCACTGGCGCTGATCGGAACGGCGGCGCTGGTCTGGGCCGTCGCTGGAGGCGCAATTGCAGCAGCGCTGGCCGGGGCCAATCTGCTCGGCTTCCTCGCCGCCTCGGCCATCAGCCTTTGGCGCGTTGCCCCGTCGGCCCGGGCGGCGGAAACCGCCCGGCTCACCCTGCGCCATGCGAGCCTCGACGCCATCCATCATCGCAGCAATCTGACCGCAGAGGGTGGGTTGAACGCGGCCCGCACCGCGCTTCACCGCGAAGCAGACAGCCTGCGTCTGGCACGTCACCGTCTGACCGATGCCGAGCTGATCGCCGGATCGCTGGCCAATCTCGGCACGCTGGCGGGGCTGACCCTCGCCTTTGCCCTTAGCGCCAATGCCGCCGTGGCAGGCACGCTAGCCGTGCCGCAGATATTGCTGGTCAGCCTTGCTGCGCTTGGGTTTGGAGAAGTACAGCGAGGGCTGGCCGGAGCGATGCTGGAATTTGCCCGCGCCGCCCGATCTGCCGCACGCATTGACCGGGCGCTGACGCACGCCCCCGAACCGTGTGCGGCCCATGCTGCGACGCCCGTAGCGGCGGCTCCACTTATCGAGCTTGCCTCTGCCGCCCCCGCTCGCCCGGGTCTAACTGGCTCCTTGCTGACACCGGTCAGCCTGCAGCTGGATCCCGGCGAAAGCCTGCAACTCATCGCTCCCTCCGGCACCGGGAAATCCACCTTGCTGGCGGCGATTGCCGGGCGTGCTCCCTTGGCAAGCGGCGAGGTCCGGCTGGCGGGCGTGGCTTTGGAAGACTGGCCGGAGCCTGACCTGCGCCAACGGCTGATGCTGGTCAGTCAACGCCCGCACCTAATCGGCGGCAGCCTGCGCGACAATCTCGCGCTGGCGGGGGATGTGAGCGACGAGCAAATGCTGGCCGCACTTGAGGCGGTGCAGCTTGCCGATACGGTCGCGGGCAAAGGCGGTCTGGAGGCGCAACTTGGTGAACGCGGCGCCGGGCTTTCGGGCGGCGAAGCCCGACGGCTGGCGCTCGCCCGTGCCTTGCTGCGCCAACCCGATATCCTGCTGCTAGATGAGCCTACCGAGGGGCTGGATGCCAGCACCGCAGAGGCCGTTCTCTCCGGTATCCGCGCAGCCCTGCCGCAAGCAGCGCTGATCATCGCCACCCACCGCCCCGAGGATTTCACTGGCGCAACGCAGATGGTTTATCTGACTGGGGCGTAGGGGCAGCCACACATGCCAAGGCCCCAAGACCTACCGCTTAATGTCGACCTATCCCGATATGCTTTGTAACAGATCGGTTTCCAGATCGCCCCGCGCCATTTCCTCCCTGTACTCCGTCAGGCAGCTTTGGCCTTCCCGCCAACTTGTTGACCCAACCCCGCGTTTTGGTGGGGTTGGGTGCTGGTTTTTCGCCACGAGCAGGGATGATTTGACCGAGCTGATCAACCGGTGCCTACGTCGCTGCCATGGCCATGATCCTAACGAAAATCCGGCGCCAGCGTGGCGCTGCCGAAGGCCTGATCGCAGACTCGGGCGAAGGCCAGCGTGGTGTGATCTCCGTATAGGTCGCCGATGATCTGCACCCCGGCGGGCAGCCCGGCCACACGAGTGTTGAGCGGGCGCACGGTTGAGGGCAGATGCGCCAGTGTTGCCGCGCCCGGCCAAAGCAGGTTTTCCATATAGGGGCGCTCATCCCCCGAAACCGTCAGCGTGCGGCGCAGTTGCGGCAGCGGGCCATGGCCATCCTCGGTTTGATGCTCAAACGCCACGTTCATCGCCACCGGGGCCAGAACCACATCGTAATCGGCAAACAGCGCCCGCCATTGCGCAATATGCAGCGCCTGCCGTTCTGCGAGCACCGTCATGTCGCTGACCCGCGACCGCATGGTCTCGGCGATGGTCGCGGCAAAGGGATGGTCCGGCAATTCGCGCGCAGCCTGTTCGAAGGCCCGGATTTCTTCATCAGGCATACCCGCGCCGATCACCGCAAACAGCAGGCGGAAATAGAGGTCGTCCGATGGGGATACCGGGGCAGGGGGGCCAGCCAGACGGGTGACATTTGCGCCTTCGGCCTCGACCTCCCGGGCAAATTGCTCCAGCGCGGCGCGGTAGTCGTCATCGAGCGGGAAGCCGTCGAGCCACAGCGCGACACGCGCGCCTTTCAACCCGGTCACCCGCGCTTTCGGCAGGGTCAGGGTCCAGCCTGAAGCTGCATCCCCTTCCGCCCCGGCCAGCAGATGCAGCGCAAGGGTCAGGTCTTCGGCGCTGCGCGCCAGCGGACCGCTCACCGCCAAAGGCGATGCGGTCAGCGCGCCGGGGCCGGGGGGGATATGGCCACGGCCCGACACGATGCCGTAGCTCGGTTTATGGCCATAGACCCCGCAATAATGCGCCGGCACCCGGATCGAGCCGCCAATATCGCTGCCCAGTTCCAGCGGGGTCAGCCCTGCCGCCAGCGCCGCCGCCGAACCGCCGGACGAGCCCCCGGCGCTGCGCGTGCCGTCCCAGGGATTGCGGGTCAGGCCATGGATCGGGTTGTAGCTTTGATGGTCGGAGGCCGCGACCGGCACGTTGGTCTTGCCAAAGATCACCGCCCCGGCGCTGCGCAATCGGGCCACCGCATCGGCATCGCGGGCCGGGCGATAACCTGCCAGATCGGGGATGCCGGCGGTGGCGGCAAAGCCTTCGACCTCGTAACAATCCTTGATGCTCATCGGCAGACCGGCAAGCGGCCCGGTGATCGTGCCCGCATCGACGGCGCGCGCCGCCTCGCGCGCCGCCTCTTCGTTGATGTCGATCACCGCATTCACCTCGGCGCCCAGGCTGGCATTGCGGCCAAGATAATGCTCCAGCAGCTCCTCGGCGCCGATCTCGCGCGCATTGAGGGCGGCCATGGTTTCGGTCGTGGTCCAGTGATGCGGGGCGGTTTTGGTGCTGATGGTCATTGCTGTGCTTTCTGCCTACGAGCGTTCAGGAATTGCGTAAAGGCGGGCCAGAGGCCGCGCGGTGCGAGCAAGAGGACGGCAACCGCCAACCCGCCCATCACGATCCAGTAGGTGCCGCCGCTGAAC
>JARRIY010000184.1:0-4898 GCA_037379985.1 Maritimibacter sp. | reverse complement strand
TTTTCGATCAGATCCGCGCGGTCCAGCGACGCCTTGAAGCGATCAAATTGGTCCAATTGAGCAGCGGCAGTGGTCATTCTCAACCCTCACATGTGTTTTCCAGATTGATATCACTGCTGAAAGGCGAAATACTTCACCAAATCATGATCTGTTTCGGTAAATAATCTATCAAATGACCACAAAACCCCTCGATTCTATTGATAAGTCCATCTTGCGCTGCCTGCAGCGCGATGCCTCGCTGTCACAGCGCGACCTCGCAGATCAGGTTGGGCTGTCGCAAAACTCCTGCTGGCGCCGGTTGACCCGGCTGCGTGAAGAGGGGGTGATCAAGGGGCAGACAATCCGTGTGGATATGCAGGCGCTTGGCCTCGGTCTGACGGTGTTTGCCATGGTCAGAACCCGGCACCACTCTGCCGACTGGCTCGACCGTTTCCGCAAATCCGTTCTGGCCATCGAAAACGTCGTCGATTTCTTCCGGATCGCCGGAGATTACGACTACATGATCAAGATCGTCGCCAGAGACATGAATGATTTTGATCGGATCTATCAAAAGCTCATCAGCACGACCGAGCTTGAAACCGTCACCTCCTATATCGCCATGGAAGCCATCGCCGACGGCAGAGACGTTCCGGCCTGAGGTCTGATCTTCAATTGATTGCGGTCATGCGGCGCTGCAATTGCTCCCGGGCAGCAGTCCCTCCACGTTGTCAGTCAGGTCCCGAACCGGGCTTCATCCCGCCTATGAAACCTGCGCTGTATCCTAGCCCAAGGTTTCGCTGCTGCGCTCGCTGCGTGCATTCAGATCCTCCATCGCAGCCTCTGCTTCCTCCAGCGTGATCGCCTCCAAGGCGGGTCTGGCCCCGATGGGCAGGACGCTGCGGCGCAGCAGAGCGCGGGCGGCGATGGTCGGAATAAAGGGACCGTCGCCGTCTTCTACGAGCAGCCGCCAAAAGCGCTTTTCCTGCCCGACAGTTACCGCCACCGACATGCCACCGCGACCGCTGCCGAACGGGGCGAGCAGATCGGCAGAAAACTTGAACGCCAGCAAGACCGGGCGATTGATCGGGATCGGTATCCAGCGCCGCAGGCTCGCGAAAGCCCAAAGACCGTAGCGCATCACAGCCAGCTCCAGCCCGGCGCGAAACAGCACAGTCTTGGCCCCGAAATGATCCGGAAACAGCACGAGATCAGGCACTTCGATCAGCCAGCCCTGCCGCGTTATCCCGCCGGGCAGGCGATAGTTTTGCGGATCCGACCAACCCGTCGCCCGCACCCATGCGCCATCGCGCCAGATCTGCATCGGGCGCCCGGCCTGAGACAGGATCGAGGCCATCACCGACAATCCACGCGGGCTGCGATTGCCCGGCAGGATCGCCGTATCAATCTCATCAGGCGTGTCGCCCCCCGCCAGCGCCCGCACCGCCGCGCTCGACAGGGCCGGCACCGAAGAGAGGCCCGAGATCACGCAAACGCCCGCCGCCCGCGCCTCGGCGTCCAAAGCACTGATCCCGGCGCAGAATGCGGCATTGTCAGACAGGTCAAGGTAATGCACCCCCGCCGCAATAGCCGCCCGCGCCAAGCGGTAGGGATTCTCCCCGTAACCGTGGAAAGGCCCGGCAGCGTCGACCACCACCTGATGATCCGCCAGTGCCTGCAAATCGCCATTGCGATCCATCTGCACCGCATCACAGCCCAACTCCTGCGCCAGCTTTTGCGCCGCCGCCAGATTGCGCCCGGCAAGCGTCACCGCATGCCCATCGCGCAGCAAAAGCCGGGCAAGGCGCGAGCCGAAAACACCGGTTCCACCAAGAAGTAGGATGTTCATCGGAAGACCTCGTGTAACAATTCGAAACCGGGAATGCGGGGCGCAAGAGCCTGGCGCAAAAGAAAATATCTGGATCTTTCGTGCAGATCATCGGGCAAGACCGATCAGTGGGCAACCAATATATCGGTAAGATCGCCCGGCACGCGTCCATGCCCTGTGACGATTGGCAACTATCCCGCAGACATGATTGTCTGCGGGACAGCCACCGTTACGGGCTCTTTCCCGCCGCAGAGTATCCGCCCCGGTCAGGCGACCCAAACGCCAAACCGAACCGGCACAGCCCCAAGCCTCCTGCCCCAATCACCCTGCCCCGACCTCCCGAACCGGAGCAGGCATAGCGCCCCACTTATTCCAGCAGCGCGGCGCGGGTCAGCATGTCTTCAAACGCGCCAAACAAGCGCTGCATGTGACGGGTTTTATAGGGGAAGGTGGTTTTGCACTCCATGTCATGCACGATGAAGGAATTATCCGCCTCGAACACCACCAGATTGCCGTCGCGATCTTCCGAGCAATCAATGCCGAAATATTCCATCCCGACCGCCTCGATCAGCGCATCGAAACCGGCCTTGTGGCGCGCCCCGAATTCGCTGTCGAACGCTTCCATAAAGGCTTCTTCTTCGCGGCGCTTCTCCGCGTCCTCCTGCATCTCGGCCTTCATGTACCAGACATCCCACTGACCAGCGATGGCCAGGTGGCAGGGATAGGCTTTGCCGTCGATGAACACGATCCGGTATTTGCGAAACTGGCCGTCATCCGAGCGGTAGTCGATATAGTCGGCCAGATAGAAATCCTCTGCCTCACTCCGCATCAGATAGGTACCAAGCTCATCTGCCGTATCGACTTTTTCCAGCCCATGCCCGGCATGTGAGCCAACCGGGCGGATCACACAGGGAAAATCGGTCTGCTTGCCGAAAACCCCGTCGAGCGTGCCATCAAACACAGCCTCAATCAGCGCATCGCGCCCGGCGCGAACAGTATTCGCAAGCCGCAGCCCCGCCACATCGGGCAGGCTTTGCGGCAGTGCGACACGGCCCAGCTTCGACGGCGCCCCAAACGCGTTCAGCGCGGGCTTGCCGGTATCTTTGGTCAGCGCACGCACCTCAGCAAAAAACGCCTCGGCATCCTTGGCATCGGCGGGCGCGGCACAAAAGGCGACGTCATGCCTTGGCAGCGGCACCGCATCCCCCACCTGCCGCCCCGGCGTCAGGTAATAGGTGAGAATATCGAACTCATCGCTCTGGATCAGAAATTCAATCGGGGTATTGCCGCCAATATCGGTCGGCAGCGCAAAGACCAGCAGCTTTTTCCTGCCGCGCGTACCACGATCCGTGCGAAAGACCGGGCAGCTTTCAATGGCTTCTGCCTGCCAGGCCAACCCCTGTTCAAGATCGCCATAAAGCTGATCGATGACGGAAAGATCCATCAACGCGCCTGCGCGCTCTGCTCCATCCAGCCCCTTTTCGAGCAAATAGGATCGTAGCGGGTGAAGATCGACCCCTTGCAGGGCAAGGCTCGTCAACTGGGCAATGCCCACTCTGTTCTGTGGTTCCATTCTGGCTCCTTTCTGGATGCGGCCAGATTGACAGAACGTCGTTAATTTTCGGTTGGGCGCAGGCGGTGCTCTGAAAAAAATGTTCGACTTGCCAAGATCCTAGGGCGACGGCATGCGCAAAACATGGTTATTACGGCGGCGTTGAGACCACTGCGAAGAACATTGAGTAAGAACGCTCCCTGCACCGGGAGATTGCCGCCACCGGATGCGATACCGGCGCGGCCCAGAGCATTCCGGCGCTGAACACGCAAGCGTGAAGCGGAAAAAATACTTCCATTTTATCAATCCACTACCTCGCACATTCCAAGGCCTGACAGCCGAAAGGCGCGATGACCTTCTGACAAAATGTCGCAGCCGCGCCGGAAATCCTGCGCCCCGGCGTTTCACCATCATGAACGAGTTACAACACTTCAGGAGACCGATCATGAAACGCTTGACCAAACTCACACTCTCCACCGCTCTTGTCGCACTGGCCCTGCCCGCTTTGGCACAAACCACCACGACTGATACCGCGACCCAAACGCCGCCGCCGGTGGTCAACCCCGGTGAAAACTTCCTGACCATGTGGGATGCCGATGGCGATGGCACGGTGACGTTGGACGAAGTGCTGGAACGCCGCAGCGATCTGTTCGAGAGCTTCGACGCCGATGAAGACGGCATCCTCTCGGCCGAAGAGCTGGCCGATCACAACGCCATGCGCGAAGCCATGCAGGATGGCATGGATCGCCCGGCAACGGCTCAGCGTGGGGGCGGTGGTCGGATGCAACCCGGCATGGCACAAGGCCAACAAGGTTTTGGCCAACAGGGTTTTGGACGTGGCCACGCCATGGGCAATAATGGCGGCAGACGCATGGGCCAAATGCAAGGCCAACGCGGTTGGGGCCAGCAACAACAAGGCTGGGGCCAACAGCAGCAGGGTTGGGGTCAACGCCAGCCGGGCAATGGCTTCAATCAGGGCTATGGCTACGGACAGCCGGGGATGCAGCAAGCCCAGCCGGGTTATGGCATGCAGCAAGGCTACGGACAGCAAGGCATGATGCAGGGCTACGGCCAGCCGCAGCAAGGGCGCGGCTTTGGCCAGATGCAGGGCCAAATGCAGGGTCAACCGGGTCAGGGCTTTGGTCCGCAAGGCATGGCTCAGCAAGGCATGGGTCAGCCCGGAATGGGGGCACAGGGTCAGCAGGGTCTGGCGCTGGATACCAACCGCGATGGCACCATCAGCCAGGATGAATTCGTCGCCAGCGGCGAAGGTTGGCTCGCCCGGTTCGACCGCAATGGCGATGGCATTGTCGACCTGCAGGATTTCCCCTCTGCCCCGATTGCACCGGCGCAGAACTAATCTAACGTCCCGCAGCCCGGGCCTCGGTCCGGGCTCTGGCCCCGCCCCCAAGGCGGGGCCTTCGTGTTTTGGGGAAACCGGTGAGATGACCTGGTGGGAAACGCTCTGCACTGACGGAAGCTATCCGTAGGACATGTTTTCACCCCACCACGCCCATGATGCCGGGCTGAAGCCCGCCCTAC
>JARRIY010000183.1:660-9645 GCA_037379985.1 Maritimibacter sp. | reverse complement strand
CCATGGCGCTATGGCTTTGGAAAACATGATGAATTCCGGAGCGCCACGGCCAAGCGCCTGTTGGTTGACCTGATCGAGCCACGCATTCACCCCGCGCGCATAGGATTGCAGCGCGGCCTGCGTGTCCGGGTCCTGCTGGGCCACGGCGGCCTGCGCCAGCGTGTAGATATCCAGCCGCCGCATCAGCTCGTCGGTTTTCAGCGTGCGCTCGCCAAAGACTTCACTCAGCCGCCCCTGCGCGGTGCGCCGCATCACCACCATTTGCCAAAGCCGGTCCTGCGCATGGGCATAGCCAAGGCCAAAAAACACGTCGTCATCGCTCTGGCCGAAAATATGCGGCACGTCGGAATGGTCGCGCACAATCTCCAGCGGCGCCGAGATGCCGCGCACCTGGCTGGTGGCGTTGTAATCAGGCAGCGAGCGCGCCGCGAGATAATAGATAAACCCAAGTGCGAGTACGGTCAGGATCAGCAAAGCGGAAACGATCCGAACCGACCATTTGAATAGGGTGAACATGGAATACCGTGAGTTGACCTGCTGCTTGCCCCCGTCAATAAAGACAAGCTGGAGCAGACGCAAATCATGGAGTGATGACATGGCAAAATGTGCTTTTCTGGGGCTGGGCGTGATGGGCGCACCGATGGCCGGGCATCTGGTGGCACAGGGCCATGAGGTGGTGGTGTATAACCGCACCGCATCAAAGGCCGCCGATTGGGTTGCCACGCATGGTGGGTCGACGGCCGAAACCCCGCGCGAGGCGGCGATGGGTGCCGATTTCGTGATGTCCTGCGTCGGCAATGATAACGATCTGCGCTCGGTTTGCCTTGGTGCGGATGGGGCTTTTGCGGGCATGGCGAAAAGCGCGGTGTTTGTCGATCACACCACGGTGTCGGCCAAGGTGACGCGCGAGCTTTATGCCGCGGCGGCTGAGATTGGCGTGAGCTTTGTCGATGCACCGATCTCGGGCGGGCAGGCGGGGGCCGAAAATGGCGTGCTCTCGATCATGTGCGGTGGCGATGAAGCCGCCTATGCCGCAGCCGAGCCGGTGATGGCCGCCTATGGCCGCACGATCAAACGGATCGGCGATAGCGGTGCCGGGCAGATCACCAAGATGGTCAACCAGATCTGTATTGCCGGGCTGGTGCAGGGCCTGTCGGAAGGGCTGGCCTTTGCCGAGAAAGCCGGCCTGGACGGGCGCGCGGTGGTCGAGGTGATTTCTCAGGGCGCAGCCGGAAGCTGGCAGATGTCGAACCGCTATGAAACCATGCTGGACGATCAGTTCAATCACGGCTTTGCGGTTGACTGGATGCGCAAGGATCTGGGGATCTGTCTGGAAACCGCCAATGAAACCGGGGCCAGCCTGCCGGTAACGGCGCTGGTCGATCAGTTCTACAAGGATGTGCAGCAGATGGGCGGTGGGCGCTGGGATACCTCGTCGCTGATCAAACGGTTGCGCGCTTTCAACACTCAGTGAAACGCGTCATCCCGGGCATGGTTCCGCCCGGGGCGATGGTTTATAGCGACAGAAACGGCGCGCAGCACCGTATCCCCTACAGCTTTTCGCATCGGAGACCTGACATGCAGATGACCAGATCCAGCCTTGTGGCACTGCCCCTTATTTTTGTCGCCAGCGCCGCTACGGCGCATGTGGGCGGAGATGTCGGTGGGTTTGCTTCGGGCTTTTCCCACCCGGTTTCCGGTTGGGATCACGTCATCGCCATGGTCGCTGTCGGCATCTGGGGCGCGTTTCTGGGCAAACCGGCGCTGTGGATGCTGCCGGTGATCTTTCCGCTGGTCATGGCCTTTGGCGGCGCGGCCGGGGTGCTGGGCATTCCGCTGCCGATGGTGGAAACCGGCATCGCGCTGTCGGGCATCGTGCTGGGGCTGCTTATCGCCTTTGCCGTGCGTGCGCCGCTTTGGGTGGCCGGGCTGATCGTCGGGGTCTTCGCGATTTTTCACGGCCATGCCCATGGCACCGAGCTGCCGGGTGCCGCCAACCCCTTTGCCTTTGGGATCGGCTTTGTGCTGGCCACCGGGCTTCTGCACCTTGGCGGGATCGGCTTCGGCTTCCTGATCGGCTCGCGTGCCGGGCGGATTGCGGTGCGCGCCACGGGTGCCGGGATCGCCCTGATGGGCGGCGCTTTCCTGTTCGGGTTCGCCTGATGCAGCGCAGAGCGGCGCTATTTGCTGCCGGGCTGGCAGTGCTGCCCGGGATTGCCGAGGCTCATGCCTTTACCGGCGGTCTGCCCTTTGATCTGGCCTTTCTGACCGGGGTGCTGGCGGTTGTCGCCTCACCCTGGATCATCCTGCCCATTCTGGCGCTTGGCATCGGTCCGGGGATCTGGAGCGATGCCCGGCAACGCCCGCTCTGGCTGGTCTTTCTGATCGGGATGCTGGCCGCTCTGGTCGTCGCGCCCTATCTGGCCGGGCCATGGGCCGATATTCTGCCGCTGTTTCTGGGGATACTCGTCGCCATTCACGCCGCGCTGTTCAATCTGAACTGGGCGGCGGCAGTGCCGAAACTGCTCGGGCTTGCCATGGGCTTCACGGTCAGCCTGGCCGGGTTTTATGGCTATCAGTATCTCGAAGTGCAGATCGCCACGCAGATTGGCTATCTGATCGCCGCGATGGCGGTGCTGATCATTCCGGGAGAGATCGTGCGCACCACCCGCCATGTGTTTCCGGGGCCGGTGGTGCCGATTATCTGGCGGATCGTCTCGTCATGGGTTGCGGCGATCTGCGTGCTTTATCTGGCCTTCACCTGGACGCTGTAGCGCGGGCGAGGCCAGAAAGCCGGATCAGGCTCAGGGGATGATCCGGGTGTATTTCGAGCCTTCAAGGCTGGCGCCGACGATCATCCCGGCCTGACCAAAGACCACGGCCACAACCGGGTTGGACAGTGCGATTGTGTCGGTCGAGATCCGCCCGCCTTCGGTTGCCAGCGCGTATTTGATATCGGCCCCGGCCACCCAGCCATCGGCCACGCGGAAATTCGCCAGCGCATTGTCGGTCATGAAGAACAGCACATGCGCATATTGCTGGGCGCCGATCTGCAGGCCAAAGCTGGCCTTGGCCTGATCGTAGTAATCCACGGTGATGCCGTTCACCTTCAGCGCGCCGCGCCCATATGCACCACCGATGCCAAAGCCGGCCTCTGTCACCAGCGGCATGACCAGCATCCCGGCGGCCTTGCTGGCCAGCGTACGGGTGTCGGGAAGCTCGGCATACATCTGGTTCAGCGTCGCTTCGACGCGCGCGTCAATTTTCGCGCCGCCATCCGAATTGATGCCATTGCCGCAGCCCGCCAGCGCCAGCGAACCGCCGCCGATCCCGATCATGAAACCGCGTCTGGAATAGCTCTTATTCTTGCCCATACCTGTGCCCTCTGTTTGCCCGGGTTCTTTATTTTCCGGGATTTGACCGAATGATAGGCCAGTGCGCGGGGAGTGTCATCTGTAAGGATCACTTCGGCGGTATTTTGCTGTGCCTAGCCTGTGTATTGTGCATCAGCGCGCACATACTGCGCAATCTATTAGAATTGTGCGAAATGCTCCTGGCCTGATAACAGCGTTTTATCAGAAGGAGAATTCGCATGACTGAACTTACCAAATTCGCTGCGCCCCTCGGCCGTGTGCTGCTGGCGCTTATCTTTATCACCTCGGGCTGGGGCAAACTCTGGGCCATCGGTGGCACCATGGGCTATATGCAAGCCATGGGCGTGCCCGGCATCCTGATCTACCCGACCATCCTGCTGGAACTTGTTGGTGGCATTATGCTGCTCGTTGGCTACCAGGCCCGTATCACTGCGCTGCTTCTGGGTGGCTTCACCCTGCTGGCCGGGCTGCTCTTCCACCTGATCCCGGCTGCCGGTGATCAGATGCAGCTGATCTCGTTCTGGAAGAACGTCTCGATCACCGGCGGGCTGCTGATGATCGTATCGATGGGCGCCGGTGCCTATTCGCTCGACAACCGTAATGCTTCGGGCGAAGCGCAACCGGCCTGACCCAAGGCACATGAAAAAGAAAACCCCGCGTGTTCTGCGCGGGGTTTTTGTTTGCCTCTGGCGGAGATCGCTCAGCCGTTCAGCATCCGGGCGGCGCGCGGTGCGAAATAGGTGAGAATGCCGTCGAGCCCGGCCCGTTTGAAGCCAAGCAGGCTTTCCATCATCACCTTGTCGCCATCGAGCCAGCCATTTTCGCTCGCCGCCATCAGCATCGCGTATTCGCCCGACACCTGATAGGCATAGGTCGGCACGCGGAAGGTGTCTTTCACCGTGCGGCAGATATCCAGATAGGGCATCCCCGGCTTGACCATCACCATATCCGCGCCTTCCATCAGGTCGCGCTCGATCAGCCGCAGCGCCTCATCGGCATTGCCCGGATCCATCTGATAGGTTTTCTTGTCGCCGGTCAGCGCGCCAGACGCCCCGACCGCATCGCGGAACGGGCCGTAGAAGGCCGAGGCGTATTTGGCCGCATATGACATGATCGACACATTGTGGTGGCCCTCCACCTCCAGCGCCTGCCGGATCGCGCCGATGCGCCCATCCATCATGTCGCTCGGGCCGAGCACATCCGCCCCGGCCTCGGCCTGCGCCAGCGCCATTTTCACCAGCGCTTCGACCGTGCGGTCATTGACGATCTCGCCATCGACCACAAAGCCGTCATGGCCGTTGATGTTATAGGGATCGAGCGCGATATCGGTCATCACCGCAATGCCGGGTGCTGCATCCTTGATCGCCCGCGTGGCGCGGTTCGACAGGTTGTCGGGGTTCCAGGCCTCGGCACAATCCTCGGTTTTCAGGCTCGGATCGGTATAGGGGAACAGGCAGATCGCGGGAATGCCAAGGCTTTCCCGGTCCACGGTCAGCCGCTGCACCCCGGGCAGTGAGGGCAAATCATAGCTGTCATCCTTGCCGTCCTTCTCGAAAACAGGCCAGATCAGGTCGGTCACGGTCAGGCTGTTTTCGCGGACCAACCCGCGCAAAGCTTCCGAGCGGCGGTTGCGACGCAGGCGGGTGATCGGGAAAGGGGCTGTGGTGCGGCTCATGAGGTCTCCTCCGGTTGCAGCTTTCTACTGCCATGCGGGCTCGGCTCGCTCAAGCGTTTGTGCGCGATTAGCCTGCACAATCGGGCGATCCGGGCTGGCATCAAGGACCAGCTCAGTTTAAGACACGGCGAACGCACGCAAAACCGGGTGGGCAGATTTTGGACTGGCATACGCTTCTCTTCGAACTGATCGATATGCGCAGCTTTTCCAATCTTTGGTATTGGATCATGCTCGCCGTGCTCTGGTCGACCACATCGCATTATGTACTGGGCGTGCCCTATGACATGATCCAGCGCGCGGCCCGTCAAGGCGGCGATGTGGAGCGTGATATCGAAGCCATGGTGCGGATCACTATCAATCGGCTGCTCTATATCTCCGGCGTTTCCGGCCTCTGGCTGCTGGGCTTCATTACCGCCGTTATGACCTCGCTGATCCTGCTGGGGTTCTGGTACGGGATCGAATTCGCACAGGCCCTGTTTCTGCTGGTCGGCCCGATGACGATTGTCGGCGCATTGTCACTGCATACCGCCCGCAGCATTCGCCGTCAGGAATTGGCAGGCGAGGCGCTGCGTCGTCGTCTGCACAAACATCGTCTGATCACGCAGGTGATCGGGATGTTCTCGATCCTCGTCACATCGCTCTGGGGCATGGCTCAGAATATGGCGATCGGGGCGCTTGGCGGCTGATCGGATCTATTGCGGGGCAGGGGCGGCGTCTGCCAGTTCTTCTGCTGCCATGGCTTTTGCCTTCTGCGCCTTCAGGGCATGGCGGATCCACCAGATTGCCCCACCGGCCACGGCAAGCCCGGCGATGATGCCCATCACATTGCCCATCAGTTCGGCGACCACCGCCACCTGTGAGGCAAAGAGATATCCCAGCGCCACATAGAGCGTGACCCAGATCACCTCGCCCAGCACATCCCAGATCGCAAACCGTGCCCAGCCCAGCCCGGTGGCCCCGGCGATGAAATTCACCCATGGGCCCAGCGGTGCGACCAGCCAAGTGGACAGAAACACCCCCAGCCCGCCGCGCCGGTCGATCAATGCACGGGCGCGGGTCAGCACCGCTTGCCGCGATGGCGCGCGGGCCAGCCGTTCGACCAGCGGCGTACCGCCATAGCGACCAATCAGATAGCCCGCCTGATCGCCCAGCACCGCGCCCGCCCATGCCGCAGCCACGACCTGTGACAGCACCAGATCTTCCGAGGCTACAAAGGCCCCGCCGGTGAGCATCATCAGCGAGGTTGGGATCGGCAGCGCCAGGCAGGACAGGAAAGCCGAAGCGAAGATCACGATGGCGCCATAGCTGGTGACGAGGGTGAAGACGGTTTCGCTCATTGCCCGGCCTCCGGTTTCGGGGCAGGCGGTGGTGGTGCGGCTTGCTCTGGCGGGCGATGCGCCTCGCGGAAGGCGTCAATCGCCTCGTTGGCCCGGGTGATCACCTCGTTCAGTGTCACACCCTGTTCTGCTGCCAGCTCGTCAAAGGTAATCGGATGGCCGGGATCGCGCGGCGCATCGACGGCGTCAATCACCACCTCCGGCGGGACATGCCAGGAATGCGCCACGAAACCCGGGGTCATCCAGCCCTCAATGCGCAGCTCGCGATAGGCCGGGTCTTGCCAGTGCCGGGAAAACACCACCGCGCGCACCGAGAAAAACACCGTTGCCCCCAGCGCCAGCGCCAGAAGCACAGTGGCAGTCGGGGCCGCCGCCCAGAGCCGTTTGATAAACGCGATCATCGTGTCTCCCTTCGCGCGCCACCCGGGTGATACGGGGCCGTGTCGGATTTCCGTCGCACCCGTTTCCACCCATGGCAATTTTTCACTTTGCCTTGGCGCCTTGACCCGTCACTCTGGCGGGCAATGGCAGGGCTGGCAAGCAGGATGGCGATGCGCAAGGCAAAAATCCCCACTGGCGTCTGGGCGCTTGGTTTTACCTCACTGTTCATGGATGTCTCGTCTGAGATGATCCATGCGCTCCTGCCGATCTATCTGGTCACCGGGTTGGGGGCCTCAATGCTGGCCGTGGGGGTGATCGAAGGCATTGCCGAGGCGACGGCGCAGATCGTCAAACTCTTCTCGGGCGCGCTGAGCGACAAGCTGGGCAAGCGCAAACCGCTGGCGCTGATCGGCTATGGGCTGGCGGCGCTGACCAAACCGGTCTTTCCACTCGCGGGCAGCCTTGGCTGGATCGTCGCCGCGCGCTTTGTCGATCGGGTGGGCAAGGGCATTCGCGGCGCCCCGCGCGATGCGCTGGTGGCCGATCTTACCCCGGAAGCCAGCCGCGGAGCTGCGTATGGTCTGCGGCAAACCCTTGATACGGTTGGTGCTTTCACCGGCCCACTGATTGCCATCGCGCTGATGTGGCTGACCCATGATAATATCCCGCTGGTCTTTTGGGCTGCGGTTTTGCCCGCGCTTATCGCCGTGGTGGTGCTGTTTACAAAGGTGAAAGAGCCACCGCATGACGGGCGCAAACCCGACCGCCTGCCGCTCAGCCGCGCCGGTATGGCGGCGCTCGGCCCGCGTTTTTGGGCGGTAACGGGCGTGGCCGCGCTGTTTTCCATAGCGAAATTTTCCGAAGCCTTTCTGGTGCTGAAAGCCGATCATGCCGGGCTGACAGTGGCGCTGATCCCGCTGGTTCTGATCGTGATGAACCTGGTCTATGCGCTCGCCGCCTATCCGGCCGGGGCGTTGAGCGACAGGCGTGGGCGAGCCCCGGTGCTGATGATCGGTATCGTGGCGCTGATCGCGGGCGATCTGGTGCTGGCGCTGGCCCCGGGCCTTGCCGGTGCCTTCGCCGGTATCGCGCTCTGGGGTATCAGCATGGGGTTCACCCAAGGAGCCTTTGCCGCCCTCGTTGCCGACAGCGTGCCAGAAAGCCATCGCGGCACCGGCTTTGGAATGCTGAACCTCGTCAGCGGCGTCGCCACTCTCATCGCCAGCCTTCTGGCCGGTCTGATCTGGGATATCGCAGGCCCGGGCGTGACCTTCCTGACCGGCGGGGGTCTGGCAGGATTGGCACTGGTGGCGCTCCTGGCGATGGGGAGGTTGCAACGGGGCTGAGGCAGATAGCACCTGCGCGCTGACCGGTCAGGCGCTCGCCCGACACCCGTCCCATGCAGCAACCTCTCCATCCTCCCCCGGTGCCCTTGACATCACCTCCGCGCGGGCGTCCTGTTTTGTTGTGTAATATGAGTGAGTCCGAGGCATCGGGTGTGGTGCAGAGAATACAATTCGTTCCATCCGGCCCGGGCGATAGGGGGTGGTATGGCTAAGACCCGGCGCTGGCATTCTTTGCCGGGCGGGATTTTTCTGCTGGTCTTGCTGGGGATCCTGACCGGCTGCACGGTGCGCGAAGGCTATGGGCTGCGCGAGACCCGTGCACCGTCGTTTGACGAGGCGCTTTGGCGCACAGGTGAGGCAACGCTGTTTGTTGCCGCCAAGGGCCCGGAGCAGGGCGAGGCCGACTTCCTTATCCCCGATCTCAACGCAAAGCAGGTGATGATCCGGTTGCAGGCGGTCGCCAATGATCCGCTGCCGGTGACGCTGCGCTGCGATGGTGCGGCGAAAGTACGGATCCTGGGCGAGACCAACCAATCGATGAAATCCGGTACCCCTGTGGCGCTGACCCTGCCGCAATGGGCGCGCGGGGCCGGGATGCTCGATTGGACGCCAGAGAGCGGGGAATGCCAGCTCAGCTGGGGCGAGGGGTATCGCATCACCTTGCGTCCCGAAAGCAAAGCCGCCCCTAGGATATCGGCGCTGTCACAGGGGACGCTTGCTTGCGGTACCGAGCCGGGGCGTCAGCTCGACCCGTTGCAAAAAGTCTTTCTGGATAACGGCGCGATGCTGCAAACCTGCCCGGTCGCCCCCGGCCCGGTGCGCGTGCTGGACGATCCGCTGGACGGTCTGAATGCGCGGATCGCGGCGCTGAC
>JARRIY010000183.1:0-615 GCA_037379985.1 Maritimibacter sp. | reverse complement strand
GATCTCCTATCTGCATATTCGTGCCGATTTCAGCGGCTATCTGACCGCGCGGATGCTGGCCTATCACGCACTGCGTGGCACGCAGGTGCGCATCCTTGTCTCAGGCATTTTGATGCTCAAGGAAGACCGGCAATTTTACGACAGCCTCGCCGCGCGCTATCCGAACATTCAGATCCAGTATTATCGTTGGCCCGGCGGCGGCACGGGCGGGACCGATGATCTGGTCAACCATTTCCACCGGGTACAGCATACCCGCGCCTTTCTGGCGCTATCGCCGCAGCCGGGGCGCTCGCGCTACATTTTCGGCGGGCGTAATCTGCATGACGGGTTTTTCTTCTCATCGCCCTTTGACCTGACGGATTGGCCCTATCTGCACACCTATGACGAGAGCAGTTTTCAGGATCTCGGCTTCTATTCTGTCTATGAAGATGTCGAGCTGGAACTGCGCGGCGATGCAGCGGTGCGCAATGTGGCTCAGCATCATCTGGCCCTGTGGAACCGCGATGCGGACACCCAGACGGTAGGGCCGGTTACAGTGGGCCACACAGCCCGTCTGAGCGGGATGCGGCATTACCTGTCGCTGCCCTGGGCCGATGAACGCGATCAGGTGCGCTG
>JARRIY010000182.1:0-4905 GCA_037379985.1 Maritimibacter sp. | reverse complement strand
TGAGCGTGGCACTGACCGCTTCGACGGTCAGCGGCTGACGGGCAATCACCCGCGTGCCGTTGTCATTGGCCGCATAGCGCAGCTCGTACTCGCCAGCCTGGCTGGGCACCTTAAAGCGCGCCGGGTTGCCGTTGCCGGTATAGGCGCGGGTTTCAAAGCGGGTATCGCGGTCGCCGGGTCTGGCGATGGCGATGAAGTCGCGATCATAATCCGGACCTTCCCAGCCCACGCTGATCTCTTCCCCGATGGCGATACTCGCAGGCGCGTCGAGCGTCGCGGTGATCTCGGTGAGGGTGATCGGCTGGGTGGCCAGCACATTGCTGCCATCGTTCATCACATAACGGATCTCGTACTCACCGGTTTGCATCGGCAGGTGAATTTGCAACGGGCTCCCCTCAGAGGTGAAGGTTTTAGCCGTCATCGCGCCGTCATTGCTGCCGGGGGTGACCACGGAAACATAATCGTTCTTGGCATTGGGGCCGGTCCAGCTGACCTCGATTGTCGATCCGGCCGGGGCGCTTGCGGGGCCGGAAATCGTGGCCTCGGGCAGGGCAGGCGGCGCGGGTTCGGGCAGAACCAGCGTCACGGTCATCGGAGTGTCATCGACCACGGTGAAATTGACCTCAGCGCTGGCCTCGTCGCTGGTGCGCATCACGCTGGCAGTGCCGGTGCCGGGGAAGACGTTGAGCAGCTCGGTCGCGGCCGTGTCATTGACGATGATCTCGCCCGCTTCTTCGGTCGAGATGTTCCAGACCAGACCTTCGGTGATTTGCGGCCCGCCAGCGCCTTCGATGGCGCGGAACGTGACCTCTGCGTCGATGATGACGGGAGGCTGCGCGGCGACTACCTCGTCAAGCGCATCGGCCAGTTCATCGGCATTGTCAGCGGTGAGAAACTGCCCGCCGGTCTCGCTGGCCAGGCATTGCAGCTGGGCCAGAGCCGCCGGATCGGCCACATCGAAGCCGATCACATGGGCGGTGAAGTTGATCCCCGCCTCTTCCAGCTGCCGCCCCACGGCGCAGGGGTCCATATTGCAGGTTTCGATCCCGTCGGACACGAGGATCACATTGGCGATTTCTTCGGTATAGCGCAGGGCCTGGGCGGCCTGGATCACGGCATCGGAGAGCGGCGTTTTGCCTTTCGGGCTGATCGCATTCACCGCATCTGCGATGGCGGCGCGGTCGGTGCCCGGCTCGATCAAGAGCTCAATGTCATTGCAATCGCCTTTGCGCCGGTGGCCATAGCTCATCAGCCCCAGCTCTTGTTCCGGCGGCAGGGTGGACAGCAGATCACCCATCACCTCGCGGGCGATGACGATTTTATTCACGCCGTCGATCTGACCCCACATCGAGCCAGAGCCATCGAGCACCAGAATGGTCTTGGGAGCATCCTGTGCGAGGCTGGGCAGGGGCAGGGCAAGCAATAGAATGGATAGGAAAATGCGAAACATAAGACTCTCCGAGTCGGGGAATAGGGTATCGGGACAGCGTAGTGGCTTTTCGGGTTACGGATACGGGGAGGATTGCCGCAGTATTCCCTCCCGGGGCGTATCGGGGTCTGGTAGACTGGGTTAACGGCAAAATCAGGAAGCGTCCCCTTGCCGATGTTCACATTCCGTTCTAACTTTGCGATTGGCGGGGCTGGCGCAATCGCGTATGGAAGCCGGGTGAGATGAGGTGGTCCATGGCCGAACAAAAATATATCGAAGTGCGCGGCGCGCGCGAACACAACCTGAAAAACATCGACGTGAAGATCCCGCGCGATGAATTGGTGGTGATCACCGGGTTGTCTGGCTCGGGCAAATCGAGCCTGGCCTTCGATACGATCTATGCCGAAGGGCAGCGGCGCTATGTCGAAAGCCTGTCGGCCTATGCGCGCCAGTTCCTCGATATGATGCAGAAGCCGGATATGGATCATATCACCGGCCTTTCCCCTGCGATTTCCATCGAGCAGAAAACCACTTCGAAAAACCCGCGTTCCACCGTCGGGACCGTCACCGAGATTTATGACTATCTGCGCCTGCTCTATGCCCGCGCCGGTACGCCCTATTCGCCCGCCACCGGACAGCCGATTGAGGCGCAGCAGGTGCAGGATATGGTCGACCGGGTGATGCAGATGGAAGAGGGCACGCGCGCCTATCTGCTCGCCCCGATCGTGCGCGACCGCAAGGGCGAATATCGCAAGGAATTTGCCGAGCTGCGCAAGCAGGGCTTTCAGCGGGTGAAGGTGAATGGCGAGTTCTATGAGCTGGAAGAGCCGCCCACGCTGGATAAGAAATTCCGCCACAATATCGACGTGGTGGTGGATCGGATCGTGGTGCGCGAGGGGCTGGAAACGCGGCTGGCCGACAGTTTCCGCACCGCGCTCGATCTGGCTGATGGGATCACCATTCTGGAGACGGCCCCGAAAGAGGGCGAGGCGGAGCGGATCACGTTTTCCGAAAACTTCGCCTGTCCGGTTTCGGGCTTCACCATTCCCGAGATCGAGCCGCGGCTGTTTTCCTTCAACGCGCCGTTCGGGGCTTGTCCGGATTGCGACGGGCTGGGGGTGGAGCTGTTTTTTGACGAACGCCTCGTGGTGCCCGACGCCACTTTGCGGGTCTATGACGGCGCGCTGGCCCCGTGGCGCAAGGGAAAATCGCCCTATTTCCTGCAAACCATCGAATCCATTGCCCGGCATTACGAGTTCGACAAGAACACGCCGTGGAAAGACCTGCCGGAGAATGTGCAGCAGGTCTTCCTTTATGGCTCCGGCGAGGAAGAGATCAAATTCCGCTTTGACGAAGGTGGGCGGGTTTATGAGGTGACGCGGCCCTTTGAAGGCGTGATCCCGAATATGGAACGCCGCTATCGCGAGACGGATTCGAACTGGATCCGCGAGGAATTTGAACGCTACCAGAACAACCGACCCTGTGGGGCCTGTGGTGGCTTCCGGCTGCGCGAAGAGGCGCTGGCGGTGAAAATCGGCCCGGCTGAGGGCAAGGCGGAAGACCGTTTGCATGTGGGCCATGTGGTGCAGATGTCGATCCGCGAGGCGTTGCAATGGATCGAAAAAGTCCCCGAGCAACTGAGCAAACAGAAAAACGAAATCGCCCATGCGATCCTGAAGGAAATCCGCGAACGGCTTGGCTTCCTCAATAATGTCGGGCTGGAATATCTGACCCTCAGCCGTAATGCGGGCACGCTTAGCGGCGGGGAAAGCCAGCGGATCCGGCTTGCCAGCCAGATCGGCTCCGGCCTGACCGGCGTGCTTTACGTGCTGGATGAACCCTCCATTGGCCTCCACCAGCGCGATAACGGGCGGCTGTTGCAGACGCTGAAAAACCTGCGTGATCAGGGCAATAGCGTGATCGTGGTGGAGCATGACGAAGACGCGATCCGCGAGGCCGATTATGTGTTTGATATTGGCCCGGGGGCCGGGGTGCATGGCGGCCGCGTGGTGTCTCATGGCACGCCAGAGGATATCGCCGCCGATCCGGCCTCGCTGACCGGGCAATACCTGTCGGGCGCGCGCGAAATCGCCGTGCCTGCCAAGCGGCGCAAGGGCAATGGCAAGAAGCTGAAAGTGGTGAAAGCCACCGGCAACAACCTGCAAAATGTCACCGCCGAATTTCCGCTGGGCCGGTTCGTCTGCGTCACCGGCGTTTCGGGCGGCGGCAAATCCACCCTGACCATCGAAACCCTGTTCAAGACCGCCTCGATGCGGCTGAACGGCGCGCGCCAGACGCCCGCGCCCTGCGAAACCGTGAAAGGGCTGGAGCATCTCGACAAGGTGATCGATATCGACCAGCGGCCCATCGGGCGCACGCCGCGATCAAACCCCGCCACCTATACCGGTGCCTTCACCCCGATCCGCGATTGGTTTGCCGGCCTGCCGGAATCGAAAGCGCGCGGCTACAAGCCCGGTCGGTTTAGCTTCAACGTCAAGGGCGGGCGCTGCGAGGCCTGTCAGGGCGACGGGGTGATCAAGATCGAAATGCATTTCCTGCCAGACGTTTACGTGGAATGCGAAACCTGCAAGGGGCATCGCTATAACCGCGAAACGCTGGAGGTTCAGTTCAAGGGCAAGAGCATTGCCGATGTGCTGGAAATGACCGTGGAAGAGGCGCAGGCGTTTTTCAAAGCGGTGCCGTCGATCCGCGAGAAAATGGACGCGCTGATGCGGGTGGGGCTTGGCTATATCAAGGTTGGTCAGCAAGCCACCACGCTGTCGGGCGGCGAGGCGCAGCGGGTGAAATTGTCGAAAGAGCTGGCCAAACGCTCGACCGGCCGCACGCTCTATATCCTCGATGAACCGACCACCGGGCTGCATTTCGAAGACGTGAAAAAACTGCTGGAAGTGCTGCATGAGCTGGTGGATCAGGGCAATTCGGTGGTGGTGATCGAACATAATCTCGACGTGATCAAAACCGCCGACTGGCTGATCGATATCGGCCCCGAAGGCGGCGATGGCGGCGGGCAGATCGTGGCGACCGGCACCCCGGAAAAGGTGGCCGAGGTGGCGGCGAGCTATACCGGCCATTACCTGCGCGACATGCTGGCGCCGAAACGGGGCAAATCGAAACCGCGGGCGGCGGAATGAGCGCGCCTGATCCCGTGCGCCCGACGCTGGGCGCCATCGGCGTGGTGCTGCATGACGGCAAAGCGCTGCTGGTTCAGCGCAGCAAGGCGCCGGATAAGGGGCTCTGGGGCTATCCCGGCGGCCATGTCGAGGCGGGCGAAACGGTGGCCGAAGCCGCCGCGCGCGAGCTGCAGGAGGAAACCGGGCTCATCGTGACGCCCGGTGAAGTTCTGGGCACGCTTGACCTCATCCACCGCGACCCGGCAGGCGGGCTGCTCAGCCACTTCTTCCTGGTCGCCGTTGCCTGCCACTATCAATCCGGCACGCCGGTTGCGGCCGACGATG
>JARRIY010000181.1:0-8543 GCA_037379985.1 Maritimibacter sp. | reverse complement strand
CGCAGCATCCGCCACTCTGGGCTCACAGCAGACTTGCGGCGGCGCGGCACGCGAATCTTGACCTTGCAGGGCTGGGTGCGACCAACCAGATGACCACTCCCAGCCCGGAGTGGTCCTCCGTCTGAGTAAGGCGCAACGTCGGACCCTGGAACAGAGATGGCGGGGAGCGGACATTGGATCTGGGCGAAAACCGGACATTCTATGCTCTCAGTCTGGACGAGCGCAACGGGGACGAATTGACCCCACGAGCGTGCAAGAAACGTTGGACTTTGGCCCGCATTCAGCGCGGATCAGGAAACCTGTGCGCCGCTTGTACCGCAGGTGTTTTCGACCAGCCCGACGAGATAGCGAAAGGCGTCGCCGATGCGGGCGGGCGAGGCGTGCATTTCGATTTCGGCGAGGCCCAAGGCGGGCAGGCCTAGGCGTTCGCCGACATCGATGCACCCCGGTGGCAGGCTGCGCGGAGTCTTGACCGTCACCGCGAGGCTGGCCTGGACCGGCAGGTTAATTCCGGTCGGCGATTGGCTGACGTAAGGTTCGCACCAGGCCCGGCCGACGCGGCCCAGCGCTGCGAGCGCATGGGCGCGAAACAGGCAGCCGTCGGGATTGAGGGCCAGCGGCAGAACCGGCTCCTCAATCGATGGGAAGTCTTCGCTTGCGACCCATATGATCTGCTCCAAGCCAAGGAGCCGACCGGTCTTCGTCGGCTTGTGGCGCACCGCGAGTACGAGATCCTGCTTGCCGTCTTCGAACTGGTCCACAAGATCCGACGAGATGCCACAGGTGATCACGACCCGGGCCTCGGGATAAGCATCGCGCAGTGCAAGCAGGAGCCGGGGCAGATAGGCTGCGGCATGCTCTTCGGTGAGGGCGAAGCGGATCGGGACGGCGGCATCGTCCCGGTCCAATTCGGAATGCGCCTCTTGCTGGAGGTGAAGGATCCGACGTGCATAGGGCAGAAGCCGCGTACCCGCAGGCGTAAGCGCCACGCTCCGGCTGGTGCGCGCAAACAGCTGCGCCCCGATGCGCTCTTCCAGCCGTTTGATCTGAAGGCTCACCGCCGATTGCGTCCGGTTGAGCTGCCGCGCAGCAGAACCGAAGCCACCAGTCTCCGCTACAGCCAAGAAGGCTTTCAAAAGGTCACCGTCCATCCTGCCTGTCCGCTGCGTGTCATCGAAAATCAATTATGAATTCTCATCAATCGAATAACAATAACTCGTTTCTGCAAATCAATCGATTGTGACTATCCTCAGCTTCAGACGGGCACAGCGGGAGACCAAGGAGAACGTGATGGACCAGACAACGAAATCGAGAGCCGCCCTGGCGGATTGCATCGACCTCGATCGATACCCGATTGACCGACCAGAAAGCCAAGGCGCGCAGGACCTGATCAATACCTGCCGCTGGCAACTCGCAGACGACGGCTGCGTCGTATTGAAGGACTTTGTGCGCCCGGAGATGCTTGCCCGTTTGGAAGCCGAAACCGAGCGACTTTCGCCCCAAGCCCATCTCAACGAGACCAAGACCAACCCGTACAATTCCGCGGCCGATCCTTTACTGCCTGCGGAGCACCCCAAGAACAGGTTCGACGACCGCACCAACGGTTTTGTCGCTGGCGATCGGATTGAAGGCGGTACGATCATTCGCACGCTCTACCACGATCCCGCTTTCAAAGCGTTTGTGGCGGCCGTGGTGGGCGAGCGTGAAATCCACGAATTCGCCGACCCGCTCGCCGATCTCGTGGTCAACGTGCTCAAGGAAGGCCGCCAGCATCCGTGGCACTTCGACAGCAACGATTTCATCGTCTCGATGCAGACCCGCAAACCGCAGGCGGGTGGGCTGTTCCAGTACGCGCCGAATATCCGGGGTCCGCAAGGCGAGAATTTCGAGGGCGTGCAGCGCATCCTCGATGGCGACCATGCGGAACTCAAGACGTTCGAACTGACGCCCGGCGACCTGCAAATCTTTTTCGGCCGCAACTCCCTGCACCGGGTTACGCCGGTCGAGGGTCCGCGCGAGCGGCACACGGTGATTTTTGCCTATGCCCGCGAGCCGGGCTTCATTGGCAGGCCGGAGCGCGCTCGCGCGATCTTCGGGCGGATAGCGCCGATCCACAAAAAGATGTTGAAACAAGGCGTCGTGCGCAGCGACAGCCTGGCGGATTGAGGTGATCGATGAGCATTGTTGAAAACGAAGCCCTGACTGACCACGAACCGGAAGAGATCCCGGTGGTTCCGTCCGCGCCCGTCGGCAATACCGACCCGATCCCGCAGGCCTTCGACTCGAAGCAATTGCGCGCGGGCCGCCTTGCCCGGCTGCGGCAGATGATGGTGAACGAGGACTATGCCGCCCTCGTCCTCTTCGATCCGAACAATCAGCGCTATGCCACCGGCTCGCGCAACATGTTTGGATATTTTCTGCGAAATTCCACGCGTTACATCTACGTACCTATCGAAGGGCCGATCATCCTGTTCGAATACCCCGGCAGCGAGCACGTCTCCATGTGGCTGGAAACGATCGACGAGCACCGGGTTTCAAAGGTGGTCTGGTCGGCGGTGAACCAGCGTGATGACATGTCGTCGGACCCGTTCGGCGCCGAGATTGCCGAGCTGGTGCGGGCGTATGGCGGCGGCAACCGCAAGGTCGGGCTCGACCGGGCCGCGGTGAATCTCGTGCATGCGCTGGAAGCGCAGGGGCTCGAGGCGGTGGATTGCATGCAGGACACGCTGCATTGCCGCCGGATCAAGACGCCCGAGGAGATCGCCTGCCTGGCTCAGTCGGTCGCCGGAACCGAGGCCGCGGTCTACGAGGTCGAACAGGCGATCAAGCCAGGTGTGACCGAAAACGAGCTGTTCGCCATTCTCTACGGCAATGTCATACGTCAGGGCGGTGAGTTCATTGAAACCCGATTGCTCAATTCCGGCCCGCGCACCAACCCGTGGTTCAACGAAGCGAGCGACCGGGTGCTGCGCCCCGGCGAGCTGGTCGCGCTTGATACTGATACGATCGGCTACCACGGCTATTACTGCGATTTTTCGCGTACCTTCTTTGCTGGTCCGGGCCGCCCGAGCGCCTATCAGAAAGAGCTCTACCGGATGGCCTATGACCAGATCCATTTCAACATGGAGCTGCTTCGGCCCGGCATGTCATACCGCGAACTGGCCGAGCACGCCTGGGTCATCCCGGAACGGTTCTACGATCGCCGCTACCCCTCGATCATCCACGGGGTTGGCCTGCACGGCGAGACGCCGCTGGTGGCGCACCAGGGTGATTTCGACAAGTATTCGAAGGACGGAGTGCTGGAGCCGGGCATGGTTGTCTCGGTCGAAAGTTATATCGGCGAGGTTGGGGCGATGGATGGCGTCAAGCTGGAAGAACAGGTGGTGATCACCGACACCGGCATTGCCAAGATGTCGCGCTATCCTTACAGCGAAGAGTTGCTCGACCGCGAAATCTGAGCGCATCCGCCAAACCACCAACGCCTTCGGAGCTGTCCATGTCCCGGTTCGTGACCGCCGCCGCCGCCCAATTCGCCAGCATCTCTGGCGACATCGACGGGAATCTGGAAAAGCACAATCGTTAATCCCGAGCTGTCGCTGGTCGGCCACTAGGGGGCGGACCGGCTGCTTGACGTCACCATGCGCTCCGATGACGACCGTCTGCTGGAGCTGAGCCGGCATGCCGGCGACATGGAGATCACCGTAGGCTTCGTCGAAGAAGGCCCCGGCGCGCAGTTCTATAATGCGGCCGCCGTCTACCGGGAAGGGGCGCTCCGCTACATCCATCGCAAGATCAACATCCCGTCCTACGGCCGGCTGGTTGAAACCAAGTACTACGCCCAGGGCCGGTTCGTTGACATCCACCGGATCGACCAGGACTGGGCTCTCGGCCTGCTGATTTGCGCCGATCTCTATAACCCGGCGCTCGTTCATCTCGCCTTCCTGCACGGTGCCACCCTGTTGACCGCGCCGATTTCCAGCGGACGCGAGGCCGTGGCCGATGAGTTCGACAACCCCGCCTCCTGGGCCACGACCGTCCGGTTCTACGCGATGATGTATGGCGCACCCGTGGTCATGGCGAACCGCGCCGGGCGGGAAGGCGACATGACGTTCTGGGGTGGGTCCCGCATCCTCGACGCCCACGGAAACATCCTGGCGGAAGCGGGGGCGGAAGAGGGGCTGATCTCGGCACGCCTTGATTATGCCGATACACGCAGGGCGCGCGCAATGCTGCCCACGGTCCGCGACAGCAACATCGCCCTCGTGCACCGCGAAACAACGCGCCTGATCGAAACTTTGGGCGTTCCGACGATCGTGCGGGACGACTAGGGATCGACACGGCCGGACGCGCGATGTGTTGTGTCCGTCCAAGACGCGCGGCGAATGGCGGGTTCAGCGGGCCGCACCGTGGCATCTTGACTGGTGGGGGAACGGCAGGTCTGGGCCGGAGTGACCGCCGCCCGAGGTGCGGACACATCGCGATGCCGCACGGTGAAGATTGTCAGCACCGGGCCCAGAGTGACGGACGCTGCGTCGGATATGAAAGTCAGGTTCGTGGATGGCCATCGACATCCAATCACATGTCACGTGGCACGGGCGGACCTACGTGAAAAGCAAGGCCTGCACTTGATCTGCCAAGTCATCTTCGTTGAGCCGCCCATCGACCGTAATCGCGTGCAATCCAAGTTCTTCCGTTTCCACACGGAGGCGATCCGTGAACAGAGCGTCGCGTTCCAGCAAGTTGCTCAGTGCTTGCGCGGGGTCACTGGTTCGGTTGGGAATTTCCATCGTTGAGCCGCGCGCATCGAAAGCATACCGGCGGAATGCAGGTGTTGGCAACAACCACGCTGCGCGGTGCGACTCGCTAAGGAACGGTAAAACAAGGCGGGGTAACAGTCGAAACCCTTCGACCAGGATCGGCCTGTCAGTCGGCATATTCAGGAGATCTTCCAAGATCAGGTTGAACCCCTCGCCGTTGAACCAATGAAATGTCTCGAGCATGACACGTGGAGTGCGGTTCACCCATCGCTCATCCATGCTCATGGTTGCGAATTCCGCTAGGTGCGGACAGCGCGTCGGTGGACACCGTTTGGCGTGTGCAGGCATTGTCGCGTCGGTGTCGTAGAGGGTAGCATCGAGCGTGGAGGCGAGCCGTTGCGCTATGACCGATTTTCCCGCTCCGCTTCCTCCGCCAAGCCAACGGATATGCTTGAGATCATCTTTGTGAGCCATGGCCAATTTATGATCGCTCGAAACAAGTCATTCAAGCTGGGGGGAGCATATTTGGTTGAAAACTCGAGTTTGATTGGCGACTAAACACCTGATTCACCACCTTTTAAAGGGAGGGATTGGCGATGATGGGAGCATAGACAACTCGCGATGCCGCATCTCGAAAAACGTCAACTTCTGGCCATTCGTCGCAACTGCGAGAGCCTCGTGTCAGAGAGGAACAAGCGGACATTCACTGCCCCTTTTGATCGTTGTGTCGATGCTGCACCATGCATCAAGTTGGCGACCACCGCGCCGACTACGTACCAAAGCCTGCACCCGGGTGATCTCAGACGAAGGCGGCAGTAACAGTTAGACGGCCTAGAAAGAACAGACGTTCAGAACCGCACCCCGGCGGCGGATCTCGCCTGCGCAAAACTGCTTGACCGGGACAGCCTTGTTCCCGAAGTCTGGAGCCTAGGAAAACAGGGGCACCTCAGGCAATTGTTGCCCGATGACCTCGCTGACTTGCACCTGGCGAGGGCGCGCGACCTTGATGGTTGTATCGTCGCGCAGCGTGAGAAACAGCTCGCCCCTCTCGCGGCGGGCTCCGACAATCTCGGTGAAAGCAACCCAGAGCGAACGGTTCACCAGAACGCCGATATCGGGATTTATGCATGCAAGCACGTCGCGGAACGGCCCTTGAGCGAAATAGCTGTCCTCCTCGGCAAGGATCGTGACATAATTTCCGTCCGCCTGCACCGTGCGCAAGGAATGCATCGGCACGCTCACATCGCGCCACTCAAATATCTGTGGCGCTTCTTCGGGTTCAGTCTCCTCTGGAAACCTGTCGTGGGACGGGTTGGAGCCATCGCGTGCAACAGCCTCCTCATTTTGTGCGGAAACACGAGGAGCCTCATCGTTGGTCCGCAGTAACTGGACGCGACCGGCGCCGGGCTTTTTTGAGCGGATTTCCTTCAAGATCGTTGGCATGAGAAAGCGAACGGAGAAAGCTCGCGCAAGTTCAGCCAGAAGAAGGTTCCAAAAGAACAACAAGACAGCTCGAAACAGAGCCCCCGCGTCATACGTGGAGTACAAAGCCGAATAAGCCTCGGTCAGGAGCAACTGAGGTATGATGATCGCGACTGCCATGATTGCCGTAAAATGCAGGCGAACGCGGGGTTTTCCTTTTGATAGGAGAGCGACAAGCCAGATCTGTCCGAAAAATAGCACGACGCTGATAGCGGGATACAAAAGCTGAAAGGCGATATCGCTGAGATTAAACCGTTGCAGGAACAGGGCGGGCTCGACGACGACCGGAAGAGTGACGACGCAAACCAACACAATGATGAAACGATGGCGCAATATTTGCGCCACTTCGTCCAAGCGAAGCAACAATGGCTCGCAACTCATCATTTCAATTTGCAGTTCGACATTCCGCATCTGGATTGACTTCCCGTAGTTGGTATTCCCTTAACCAGCCGGGATCGAGTTTTGTTGTGTTCGGATGCCACGCTGACCATAGGCAAAATTGGGATTGGCCGCAATATACTACAGCTGCGCGAGTTTTCACTCCGTTAAGGTCTGTAAGTAGCGGTTTTCCGGAACATATTGGGGTTTACGGAGCATTCCGGGGAACCCTGCAATGGCGGTTCTGACCGGATCGCCCCCCTTTTGGTGATCTGAAAGGGTTGATGCCGCTCGTCTTGCTGTGGGGGCTGACGGCGACGGGGCAGGTCGTGAAGAGACTGTAACTGGCTGCGGAGATAAGCTGTGTGGGTGATAGGGCCGAGTAGGGGAAAGCTTAGCGTTTCCGTAGTGTACGGGCGCAGAGTCTTGATGTTTCGCGGCCTGGTGTTTTCGGCTTCGCCGGCAAACGCGCCCAACCTCTGATCCATCGGTTTGCCATAACCTGCCGCCGGCTTTTGGCCGGTTCTCGGCGCGCTGTCACGCATGAGGACAAGAGATGACCAACTACTATATTGTTTCCAGCAATCCCGATGTCCATGATGATGGAAACATCAACAACTACACGCAGATTTTGGCCGGTGCCGTGACGCCGCAAGAGGGGGACGCCTACTATCTCGACGGTGACCTGAGCAGTTCGCTCTGGTTCTACGGTTCGGCCAATTTTACCGTCAATATCGAGCAGTCTCTGGTCACGAACGACCTTGTCGGCGGCGCGACGATGTGGATTCAGGGAACCACGAATGCCACCGTCAACATCGCTGCGGGCGTGGATGCTGATTACCTCAACATCTCTTCAACGGGCGACACGCTGAGCGTCAATGTCGGCGATGAGGCCACACTTGGCGCGATCACCGCGCCGTTGACCGATCAGATGACGATTGTCGCAGGCAACACTGTCACGATGAACGGTGCACTGATCGGCTCGAACGGAGACTCGACCGTAACCTTCGGTTCCGACGCGACATTCAATTCGACGGTCAACTTCGACGGCTGGGGCACGCTTTCTGAAACCACGAGCCAGACCTTCTCGGTCGGTGACAACGCCATATTCGAGTACGGCGTGTCGATGGACGGCAGCTATACCCACAACAGCTTCTCCTGTGGTGTGAACAGCACCATCGGCGGCGATATTGTGATGAACGGCAGCGGCTACCTCAATACCGACGGCGACACTTCAGGTTATTCCGGCTCGGTCACCATCGGCGATGGCAGCACCGTGCAGGGCAATGTTTACATGGGGGGCAACTACGGCGACATGAATGTTGCCGTGGGCAACGACGTTACGGTCGGGGATATCGCGGCCAACGGTTCCTTCGACGATATCGATATCACGGTGGGGAATGGCAGCGACACCGGCTATATCGGCATGGGCGGGTCCGATATAGCCGGACGTATCCTGGTGGGCAGCGAAGATAATATCAGCGCGATTTATGCCGGGGGCTCGTCCTCGGATATCTGCGTGGGAGTGGGCGACAATACGAACATCGATCTGTCCATTGCCATGGGAGGCTCGAACGACACCTATGCCCTGACGCTGGGCGACGGGGTGAGCGTTGGTCTCGATCTCTCGATGGGTGGTTCGAACAACGTCCAGAACGTGGTGATGGGCGACGATGTCTCGGTGGGCACCTATGTTTTCATGGGGGGCGTCGACAACACCAACCACGTTGAAATCGGCAACAATTTCACCCTGGGCAGCCATTGGACCGGCTCGGTTTCGGGCTCGGACTATCTGCAGATCGGCGACAACTGGGATATCGGCACGGGCATCTATCTTCAGGGCGGGGACGACACGCTGATCCTGGGAACGGTGGCCGATGGCGTAACTGCCTATATCGACGGCGGCCTTGGGACCGATGCGCTGTC
>JARRIY010000180.1:0-5007 GCA_037379985.1 Maritimibacter sp. | reverse complement strand
TCAAGAGGCGACTTCGCGAGCTCTGAACTTGAGCTGTAACTGAATGAAACCGCTTCGAGCAATGCTGCGATTGCGTGAAAACTTTCGGGTGTCGTCCGCCCCTCGCGCACAGCAAGCTTGCCTTCCCACTCGAAATTGAATTGCTCCCGCATCTTCTCGAGACGCCTACGGGCTTCTCGGCGGTCATGGGTTTTCAGGGATTGATTAATTTCGCGACGGCGTTCGACTGCAGCATAGCGCGCAGGCACCCGGAACCGCGCATAGAAAGACTTCCCACGAAGCTCTAAACCGTAAACAATGACTAGGTCTTTGGTAGTCATTTCTTGCTCCACATGTTGCCACACGACTGTGCGGCGGTATCAGCCGTCTCCAACGTCAAATGGAGACAATTTCTACAGACAATATGGGTACTTACCCCGAGCCACGGAAATATATTTCCGACGCCTGTTCTGCCTCTCCTGGGCACCATAAAAACCGCTTAGGAACTTGTTCCTGAGCGGTTTTTTGTTTCAGGGGCTGCTAGCGCCAGATCTGCCCCCAGAACGGCCCCCATATGATTGCCGCCCTGCCAGATCGCCAAAGCAAGCGGCGCTTTTGAGCCTGTCAGAGAGCGAGAACAACACGGGAAAAACAGGCGGTGGGCCTGTTGTCGGGAAGGGTGGTACGGGCGGTGGGACTCGAACCCACATGGGCAAATGCCCCACGGATTTTCTTACCCTCTACGGCTTTCGCCGCCGCCCCAAAGGGCGTTTGTGGTCTGGACTATCCCTTCACCCTAGCATCGCCTTAGGTGCTGCCCGTCTAGTCTCTACACCTTCCCCCGGAAGGGGCTTGGCTCGGGATTGCCATTTCACAGGTTTCCCCGAATTTGAGCAGTTCTACGCCAGAGTTTCCAACCAGCGCACTCAATATTTTAAGTCCGATGCGTCTACCATTCCGCCACGCCCGCATCGGGTCTTCCTTAGCCCCTGCCCCGGCGAAATCCAAGTTGTTTTCAGATCGCTGCCTGTCGCTTGTGCGGACAGAGTCGGGCGGCGAGTTTGGTTTGTTGCCTGATTTTTACGCGACAAGATGAATTCCCGGGCAGTCGGCGGCGCAAGCCCTGCTGCAAGTGCGGATGAGGCCGCGATAGCCTGTCGCGCGGCTTCGCATTATGCTGAAAAGACAGGCGCAGAGGGCAAGGGAAGGATCATGACACAGCATTCCACCGCGACGGAGCTTGACGCCCAACCGCGTGCACAAGGTGCGGCGCGGCTGTCGGCAAAGCGCGTGGATGGGGCCAGCCGGATTGACGCGCTGGCGATGTCGGGATCCTTGAAACTGCTCTTCCCCCGCCCCGCCGGACCGGCGCTGGAGGCGGTGATGGTGAATACTGCAGGCGGCATTACCGGCGGCGATCAGTTTACCTGTGACGGCGAGGCGGGCGCTGGTGCCGCGCTGAGCCTGACCACGCAAGCCGCCGAACGGGTCTACCGCGCCGCCGGGGCCAATCCGGGGCGGCTGTCGACCCGGCTGACCGTGCGCGATGGAGCCAGTCTGGCCTGGCTGCCACAGGAAACCATTCTGTTTGATGGCGCATATCTGAAACGGCGGCTCAGCGTCGATCTGGCCGAGGATGCGCGGTTTCTGATGGTCGAGCCGCTGGTTTTTGGCCGCGCCGCCATGGGCGAGAGCCTGCACGCGGCACGGTTTGACGACCGGGTCGAGATCCGCCGCGCCGGGCAGCCGATCTGGCTCGATGCGGTGCAGCTGGATGGCGATATTGCCGCGCAGATGGGGCGCAAGGCGCTGGGGGATGGCGCGCGGGCAATGGCGAGCCTTGTCTATATCGCCCCCGATGCCGAGGCCCTGCGCGAGCCTCTGCGAGCGCTTCTGCCCGAAACCGCCGGGGCCAGCCTTATCCGTGAAAACATGCTGGTGGCTCGGCTTCTCGCCCCCGACAGTTACGATCTGAGGCGCACGCTTGTGCCTGCGATCAAGCTTTTGAACTCAAACGAAATCCCAAAGCCCTGGATGCTCTGACATGAACCTGACCCCGCGAGAGAAAGACAAACTGCTCATCGCCATGGCCGCCGAGGTGGCCCGCAAGCGCCTGGCGCGCGGCGTGAAGCTGAACCACCCGGAAGCGATTGCGCTGATCACCGATGCGGTGGTCGAGGGCGCGCGCGATGGCCGCTCGGTTTCCGAGATGATGGCGGCAGGCGCCGAGGTGATCAGCCGCGACCAATGCATGGAAGGGGTGCCTGAGATGATCCACGAGGTTCAGGTCGAAGCCACCTTTCCCGACGGCACCAAGCTCGTCACCGTTCACAACCCGATCCGCTAGGAGGCCCCAATGCGTTCGCTCATCGCTCTTGCTTTCATGACCACCCCCGCGCTGGCCCATCCCGGCCATGGCGCGCATCTGCATGGCCCGAGCGGGCTCTGGATTGCCGCCGCGCTGATCGTGGCCACGGCGATCACCCTTGCAAGTGTGCGCAAAACTGCGAGGGCCAAGGCATGATCCCCGGAGAGCTCTTCCCCGCCGAGGGCGAGATTACCCTGAATGCCGACCGCGAAGCGATCACCCTGATGGTGGCCAATACCGGCGACCGGCCGGTGCAGGTGGGCAGCCATTACCATTTTGCCGAAACCAACCCGGCGCTGGAATTTGACCGCGACGCCGCCCATGGGATGCGGCTCGACATCGCCCCCGGCACCGCCGTGCGGTTTGAACCCGGCCAGCGGCGCGAGGTGAACCTCATCCCCATCGGTGGCGGTCGCAAGGTGTTCGGCTTCAACCAGAAAGTCATGGGGGCGCTGTGAGGCTGATTTCCCTCTCCGTTGTGATGGCCCTTTTCGCTGCGCCTGCTTTGGCGCAGGAGCTGGATTGCAACAACGCGCTCACCCAATCCGACATGACCCAATGCGCCTATCAGGGCTGGCAATACGCCGATGGCGATCTGAACGCGACCTACCGGCTCGCCGTGAGCTGGGCGAAGGAAACCGATGCCAGCCTGCCCGACGATCTGAAAGGCGCCGAAACCGCCCTGCGCGAAGGCCAGCGCGCCTGGATCACCGTGCGCGACAAGACCTGTGAACTGGCAGGCTTCGTGGCCCGGGGCGGTTCGATGGAGCCATCACTGGTTTACGCCTGCATGGAAGACCTGACCCGCGCGCGCAGCGAAGAGCTGCGCAGCCTCACTGAAATGAACTGACTTCGCCAAGGAGCATCCGACATGCCCGTCCAGATTAAACGTTCCGACTATGCCGCCATGTTTGGCCCCACTGTGGGCGACAAGCTCCGCCTCGCCGACACCGACCTGATCATCGAGGTCGAGAAGGATTTCACCACTTACGGCGAAGAGGTGAAATTCGGCGGCGGCAAGGTGATCCGCGATGGCATGGGGCAAAGCCAGGCCACGCGCGATCAGGGGGCGGTGGATACCGTCATCACCAATGCGCTGATCGTCGACCATACTGGCATCTACAAGGCCGATGTGGGGCTGAAAGACGGGCGCATTGCGGGGATCGGCAAGGCGGGCAACCCCGATACCCAGTCGGGCGTGGATATCATCATCGGCCCGGGCACCGAGGCGATTGCGGGCGAGGGCAAGATCCTGACCGCCGGCGGGTTTGACAGCCATATCCACTGGATCGCGCCGCAACAGATCGACGATGCGCTGCATTCGGGGCTGACCACCATGCTCGGCGGCGGCACCGGCCCGGCCCATGGCACGCTGGCCACCACCTGCACGCCCGGCCCATGGAACATCGCCCGGATGCTACAGGCCGTCGATGGCGTAGCGATGAATATCGGCTTTGCGGGCAAGGGCAATGCCAGCCTGCCCGCAGCGCTGGAAGAGCAGGTGCTGGCCGGGGCCTGTAGCCTGAAACTGCATGAAGACTGGGGCACCACCCCCGCCACCATCGACAATTGCCTGTCGGTGGCCGATGCGCTCGACGTGCAGGTGATGATCCACACCGACACGCTGAACGAAAGCGGCTTTGTGGAAAACACCGTCGCGGCGATGAAAGGCCGCACCATCCATGCCTTCCATACCGAAGGCGCGGGCGGCGGCCATGCGCCGGACATCATCAAGGTCTGCGGGCAGGAAAACGTGCTGCCCAGCTCGACCAACCCGACGCGCCCCTTCACCGTGAACACGCTGGAAGAGCATCTGGATATGCTGATGGTCTGCCACCATCTGGACAAGTCGATCCCGGAAGACGTGGCCTTTGCTGAAAGCCGCATCCGGCGCGAGACCATTGCGGCGGAAGACATCCTGCACGATCTGGGCGCGTTTTCGATCATCGCATCCGACAGTCAGGCGATGGGCCGGGTGGGCGAGGTGATCATCCGCACCTGGCAGACCGCCGACAAGATGAAGAAACAGCGTGGGCGGCTGGCCGATGAGACCGGCGAAAACGACAATATGCGCGTGCGCCGCTATATCGCCAAATACACCATCAACCCCGCCATTGCGCATGGGATGAGCCATGAGATCGGCTCGATCGAGATTGGCAAACGCGCTGATCTGGTGCTGTGGAACCCGGGCTTTTTCGGGGTGAAGCCGGAAATGGTGCTGCTGGGCGGGATGATTGCGGTGGCGCAAATGGGCGACCCCAATGCCTCGATCCCGACGCCGCAGCCGGTTTACTCACGCCCGATGTTCGGCTCGATGGGCCGCGCAGTCGAGCATTCCGCGATCACCTTTGTCTCTGCCGCCGCGCAGGATGCGGGCATTCGCGGGCAGCTGGGGCTGGCCAAGCAAACGGTGGCCGTGCGCAACACTCGCGGCATCGGCAAGCGCGACCTGAAACTGAACGACGCCCTGCCGCATATCGAGGTGAACCCGGAAACCTATGAAGTGCGGGCGGATGGCGAATTGCTCACCTGCCAACCCGCCGAGGTGCTCCCCATGGCGCAGCGGTATTTCCTGTTCTGAGGTGTCAGATGTTATTGCGTGCTTGTGTAGCTGTTTTTGTCATCGCCGCCAGCTCGGCGCAGGCGGAGTGCCCCACTGG